>NZ_CP154631.1:3982791-4299349 GCF_039555755.1 Pseudomonas sediminis | reverse complement strand
TTCAGTCAGCTTGCCGAGCCTGGCCAGAGCCGCCAGGGTGACATCGCCGACCATGCCATGACCGCCCTCGTATTGGTGCAGCGTCAGGGGTGGTGCGTCCGGCATGTACAGTTTCACCCGCTCGTCAGCCGATGCTGCGGTGGCGAAGAGCGCAGCGGCGAGTATGCGGTAGAGGTTGTGCACGGCTAACGTTCCGCTGTCAGTGTGACCTGAAGTGTAGAGGGCATTGGCGTTGTGCACCTTGACCCGGCGCACGCGGCTTACTCATGGCGGACGCTGCGATTCCTGCCCTGGGCTTTGGCCTCGTACAGTGCCCTGTCGGCGGCTGCCAGCAACTGTGTCAGGTAGCGTTCACAAGGTTGCAGGCAGGCAATGCCAATGCTCACCGTGACCGTTTCATTGGCAACCTGCAGGGTTCTGAGCTGCTCATGCACGCGCTGGGCAATATCGCTGGCTTCATCCAGCTCAGCGTCGGGTAACCAGATCGCAAACTCCTCACCGCCATAGCGCACGACGCTGTCGCCACTGCGTACGCTGTGCAGCAGGCGCTGAGCGAGATCTATCAGCACCCTGTCGCCCTCGGCGTGGCCAAAACGATCATTGATCTGCTTGAAATGATCGATATCGATCAACAGCAGGCTGCCATTGGCCTGCGCCGTGGCGCTGGCGAGCCAATGTTCGACATGCAGGGACAGTGCCCTGCGGTTGCTCAATGCAGTCAGTGGGTCGCTGTGGCTCAGTTGTGCCAACTGTTCGGCCTCGCTTTCCACTTCCACCGTGTAGTTGGCCAGTTGCGCGTAGGCGCTTTGCAGCGCCAGATTGGCCTTGGCCAGTTGGGCAGCACTTTCCTGTGCTTGCTGGCGGGCCTTGAGCAGCTCCGTCTCGAAACGCTGGCGATCCTTGGCGACGAAGAACAACCAGATGACTTCGGCAGAGCCCTCGGCTTCACTGATGCGGGCATTGGTCATCACGGGCATTAGTTGCCCGCTGCCCGACTGCAGTTGCAGATAGAGTTCATTGAACTCGCCATTGCGCAGCAGCAAAGGCCAGGCATGGGTTTGCAGGAATATACGGCTGGCTGGCGGAAAGAACTGATCCATATCGCCGCTCAGGGTAGCGTCTGCCAGGCGCTTGAAATCATTGTTGGCATACTTGATGCGGCCATTGCAGTCGGTCACCAGAACCGGGCAGGGCAGACGGTCAAGATAGAACACGGCTGTTGGCTCCCTGCAAATAGCGATACATGGCGCCACTGACCAGTTCGGGGTGGCTCATGTGCGCGCAATGGCCACTGATGTCCAGCGTTTCCAGAGTGCTGTCTGCAAGTGCGTTTTGCAGATAGTCGGCCACTGATGTGGGAACCAGTGCGTCATGCTGGTGATGCAGGATCAGGCAGGGCGACGGGCACGACTGTAGCGCCGGACGAATATCTGAGAAGAAGGTGGCGTGAGCGAAAGCATGGGCCATTACTGGGTCGGTCGAGCAGAAGCTGTCGGAGAGCAGCCGGGTGACTGCGGGAGTCTCGTCGGCTGATACCAGTGGTGCGAATTGCTGAGCCCAGCCCAGATAGTTATGAGCCATCAGATCCAGCAGCCCCTCCAGGTCACTGCGTTCGAACCCGCCCCGATAGTCGGGTGGATCGTTGAGAAAACAGGGGGAAGGGCCGAGAAGAATCAGCCGGGAGAACAGCGCGGGGCGCCTGATGGCGGCGAGAATACCGATGCTGCAACTGATCGAGTGGCCAACAAAGGTCAGATCACCCGAGAGTTCCAGCGCGTCGCACACTTCCAGAAGGTCGTCCACGTAACCCTCAAGCTGGGCATAGCGGGCAGGGTGAAAGGCGTTGGCATCGGAGCGACCGCTGCCGACATAGTCAAACAGTACCTGGTGCCAGTGCTGGCGGAAGGCTGGTGTGACCTTGCTCCACATCTCCTGATTGCAACCGAAGCCGTGGCCGTAGATGAGCGTCGGGGCATCGGCTGTTTCCGCTTTCAAGCGTCGAACGTTGTTGCGCTGGATGATGTTCATGCCGCCACCTTGCCATTTGCCGAGTCGGCCTTGGCCAGGACTCAGCTGCTGTGAAGACGAAAAAATGGCGTCAGTATAGTGATTTTTTCTGACTGGTGGCTTATGGCTACAGCTCGTATCTCAGCTCTGCCTGGCTGCGATACAACTCTAGCGTTTTTTCGGATTTGCAAGGATATCGGTGTTCTTCACCGTTTGGTCGTGGGCGATCTTCGCCGACCTTTTTGGGCGCGTGGTGTTGACGCATGTCACCCGGCCAGTCCCCTCGCAACGGTGGACGAAAAAAACATCATCCACTTTACGGCGCTTATCGGCTCAGGCGTGCCCGCGCTACCCGCGAACCGTTGGCCTTGCCCAGCACCTCGCAGATGCGTTGGCCGGCAGCGATCAGCTTGTCCATGTCCATACCGGTTTCGATGCCCAGGCCCTGCAGCAGGTAGAGCACGTCTTCGCTGGCGACGTTACCGGTGGCGCCCTTGGCATAGGGGCAGCCGCCCAGGCCGGCAACCGAGCTGTCGAACACGCTGACGCCTTCGAGCAGGCTGGCGTAGATATTGGCCAGGGCCTGGCCATAGGTGTCGTGGAAATGCCCGGCGAGTTTTCCGCGCGGGATGTCGCGGCCGACCACCTCGAGCATCGCGCGCGTCTTGCCGGCGGTGCCGGTGCCGATGGTGTCGCCGAGCGACACTTCATAGCAGCCCATTGCGTACAGTTCGCGGGCGACACTGGCGACCTGCTCCGGCGCGATATCGCCATCGTAGGGGCAGCCCAGCACGCAGGACACGTAGCCGCGCACGCGCACATTGGCAGCCTTGGCAGCTTCCATCAGCGGTACGAAGCGCTGCAGGCTTTCGGCGATGGAGCAGTTGATGTTCTTCTGTGAGAAGGCCTCGCTCGCGGCGGCGAACACGGCCACTTCCTCGACCTTGGCTTCGAGGGCAGCCTCGAAGCCTTTCAGATTGGGCGTCAGGGCGGCGTAGGTAACGCCCGGTTTACGCTGGATGCCGGCGAACACTTCGGCGGAGCCAGCCATTTGCGGAACCCATTTGGGCGAGACGAAGCTGCCCACCTCGATATAGCTCAGGCCGGCGGCAGTGAGGCCGTCGACCAGACGTGCCTTGTCGGCGACGCTGATCGGTTGCTTCTCATTCTGCAGGCCGTCGCGTGGGCCGACTTCCACCAGGCGTACGGATTTGGGCAGGTTCATCGGGTTTCCTCATGTTTGTCGCGATTGGCCGTAGGGTGCGCTGTGCGCACCGCTTGCGGTAGGACTGAGCTAAAACGGCGGGCTGAAGCGGATCGCCCCTACGGCTCCAGCTCCACCAGCACCGCACCTTCGCTGACCATTTCTCCTTCGCGGCAATACAACGCCTTGACCGTGCCGGCCTCGGGCGCGCGGATGCTGTGCTCCATCTTCATCGCTTCCAGCACCACCAGGGCAGTGCCAGCCTCGACCGTCTGACCGGGCTCGACCAGTACGCGGACGATGCTACCGTTCATCGGTGCACTGAGGCCGCCTTGCTGGGCATGGCTGGCTTCGGCAGCGGCAACCGGGTCGAAGCAGGTGATCGGGTGCAGCTCGCCTTGCCATTGCAGGTAGAGGGTTTCGCCTTTACGAATGGCGCGCAGACGCTGGCGCGTGCCGTCGATGTCGGCCAGCAGCTCTTCGCCTTGCAAGCACGCCCGATTGCTCGCGCGCACCTTGCGACTATCGCCCTGACTGCTCAGGTGCAGGTCGATTTCTGCGGCACCGCCGGAGCGCCAACCACTACGGGCTGACCAAGGCGAATGTGGATCGTCGTCGCGCTGCAGAGGTGTCTCGCTTTGCGCCCAGGCATCGGCCGCCAGTTGCCAGAAGGTATCTGGCAACTCGCCGGGTGCAGGCAGCAACTGCTGCTGATGACGTGGGATAAAGCCCGTGTCCAGTTCGCACGCGGCGAACGCCGGGTGGGCGAGGATACGGCGCAGAAACGCCAGGTTGGTCTTCACCCCGCCGACCAGGGTGTCGTCGAACATAGCCAGCAGGCGCAGGCGCGCCTGTTCGCGGTTCTCGCCCCAGGCGATCAGCTTGCCCAGCATGGGGTCGTAGAAGGGCGAAACGCTGTCGCCCTCGGCCACGCCGCTGTCGATACGCCGGCCTTCACCGCTGGCTGCTTCGCGGTACAGCGCCAGGGTGCCGGTGGCCGGGAGGAAATCGTGATCCGGATCTTCGGCGTACAGCCGCACCTCGATGGCGTGGCCGTTCAGCGGCACCTGCTGTTGGGTCAGCGGCAGCGGCTCGCCACGGGCGACGCGAATCTGCCAGGCCACCAGATCGAGCCCGGTGATGGCTTCGGTGACCGGGTGCTCGACCTGCAGGCGTGTATTCATCTCCATGAAGAAAAAGTCGCCACGCTCATCCAGTAGAAATTCCACGGTGCCGGCACCGACATAGCCAATGGCCTGCGCCGCCTTGACCGCCGCTTCGCCCATGGCACGGCGCAGCTCGGGGCTGAGGCCCGGCGCTGGCGCTTCTTCCACCACTTTCTGGTGGCGGCGCTGGATGGAGCAGTCGCGCTCGTTGAGGTACAGGCAGTTGCCGTGCTGGTCAGCGAATACCTGGATCTCCACGTGACGCGGCTTGAGCACGTACTTTTCCACCAGCATGCGCGAGTCGCCGAAGGCCGACTGCGCTTCGCGCTGGGCGGATTCTAGCGTCTCGGCGAGCTGCGCCTCCGATTCGGCCACCTTCATGCCCTTGCCACCGCCGCCAGCGGCAGCCTTGAGCAGCACCGGGTAGCCGATGCGCGCGGCGGCCTCGCGAAAGGTGTCGAGATCCTGCTTGTCACCGTGATAGCCCGGCACCAGCGGCACGCCGGCAGCCTCCATCAGCGACTTGGCCGCCGACTTGCTGCCCATGGCGTCGATGGCCGGGGCGGGCGGGCCGAGAAAGATCAGCCCGGCCTGCTCGATGGCGCGGGCGAAGCCGGCGTTCTCCGAGAGAAAGCCGTAGCCCGGGTGAATAGCTTGCGCGCCGCTGGCCTTGGCGGCCGCGATGATCTTGTCGATCAGCAGGTAGCTTTCACCGGGTTTGGCGCCGCCGAGATTCACCGCCATGTCGGCCTCGCGCACATGCCGTGCATTGGCATCGATGGCGCTGTGCACGGCAACGGTACGAATGCCCATGGCCTTGGCCGTGCGCATCACGCGGCAGGCGATCTCGCCACGGTTGGCGACCAGCAAGGTATCAATCATGGTCATTGCTCCTGCCAGGTGGGTTGGCGTTTTTCCAGGAACGCGCGCAGGCCTTCCTGGCCCTCTGGGCTGACGCGCAGACGGGCGATGGCATTTTCCGTGTAACGACGCAGGGCCGGGGTCAATTCGCCGCTGCCGACTTCGCGCAGCAGATCCTTGCTGGCGCGCATGGCTTGCGGGCTGTTGTGCAACAGGTTGGCCACCCAGGCTTCGACTTGAGCATCCAGCTCAGCGGCTGGGAAGCATTCGGCAAGCAGGCCCAGTTCGCGGGCACGTTTGCCATCGAAGCGCTCGGCGGTGAGCGCGTAGCGCTTGGCGGCGCGCTCGCCGATGGCCTGCACGACGAAGGGGCTGATTACTGCCGGAGCCAGGCCGATACGCACCTCGGACAGCGAGAACAGCGCGTCTTCGCTGCCAATGGCCATGTCGCAGCAGCTGGCCAGGCCCACCGCACCGCCGAAGGCCGCGCCCTGGACGACGGCCAGGGTGGGGATCTTCAGTCCGTGCAGGTTGTACATCAGCTCGGCCAGCTCGCGGGCATCACTCAGGTTGGCGTTGTAATCCAGGGTGGCGGCGTGCTGCATCCAGGCCAGGTCGGCGCCGGCGGAGAAGTGCTTGCCGCGGCCACGCAGTAGAAGGAACCGCAGGCTCTTGTCTTCACCGACGGCGTCTAGGGCGAGGATTAGCTCGCGGATCATCTCGGCGTTGAAGGCGTTGTTCTTCTCCGCGCGGTTCAGCCACAAGGTGGCGAAGCCGCGTGGGTCTTTCTCAAGCTGTACGGTGGTGAAGTTGGTCATGGTGTCAGGCTCGAAGGGCTGGGTAGGAGCGGCTTCAGCCGCGATCAGCGTGCCAGGATTCGCGGCTGAAGCCGCTCCTACAGGAGTTCACATACGGAACACCCCGAAACGGGTTGGCTCGATGGGCGCGTTGAGGCTGGCCGACAGCGCCAGGGCCAGTACCTCGCGGGTCTGCGCCGGGTCGATCACGCCGTCGTCCCACAGCCGGGCGCTAGAATAGAAGGCATGCGCCTGCTGCTCGTACTGCTCGACGATGGGCTGCTTCAGACGCCGTTCGTCCTCGTCGGAGTAGGGCTGGCCGGCACGCTGCGCCTGTTCGCGCTTGACCTGCACCAGCACGCCTGCGGCCTGCTGCGCGCCCATCACGCCGATGCGCGCGTTGGGCCACATCCACAAAAAGCGCGGGTCGTAGGCGCGGCCGCACATGCCGTAGTTGCCGGCACCGAAGCTGCCACCGATGATCACGGTGAATTTCGGCACCTGGGCGCAGGCCACAGCGGTGACTAGCTTGGCGCCGTGCTTGGCGATGCCGCCTTCCTCGTACTTCTTGCCCACCATGAAGCCGGTGATGTTCTGCAAAAACAGCAGCGGGATGCCGCGCTGGCAGGCCAGTTCGACGAAGTGCGCACCTTTTTGTGCGGCTTCGGCGAACAGAATGCCGTTGTTCGCCAGGATCGCCACCGGGTAGCCATTGATGCGGGCGAAGCCACACACCAGGGTGGTGCCGAACAGTGCCTTGAATTCATCCAGTTGCGAGTCGTCGACGATACGCGCGATCACCTCGCGCACATCGAAGGGCTGCTTGGCATCGGCCGGGATCACCCCGTACAGCTCGTCGGCGGCGTAGCGCGGGGCGATGGGCGCACGGCTGTCGAGCTGGCCGAGCTTGCGCCAGTTGAGATTGGCGATGCAGCGCCTGGCCAGCGCCAGGGCGTGTTCGTCATCCTCGGCATAGTGGTCGGCCACGCCGCTGGTCTTGCAGTGCACATCGGCGCCGCCCAGTTCTTCGGCGGTCACCACTTCGCCGGTGGCGGCCTTCACCAGCGGCGGGCCGGCGAGGAAGATGGTGGCCTGTTCGCGCACCATGATGGTCTCGTCACTCATGGCCGGCACATAGGCGCCACCAGCGGTGCAGGAGCCCATCACCACGGCGATCTGCGCAATGCCCAGCGCGCTCATGTTGGCCTGGTTGAAGAAGATGCGACCGAAGTGCTCGCGATCCGGGAACACCTCGTCCTGACGCGGCAGGTTGGCGCCGCCGGAGTCCACCAGATAGATGCACGGCAGGCGGTTCTCGCGGGCGATGGTCTGGGCGCGCAGGTGCTTCTTCACTGTCAGCGGGTAGTAGGAGCCGCCTTTAACCGTGGCGTCGTTGGCCACGATCATGCACTCGACACCTTCGACGCGGCCGATGCCGGCGATCACCCCTGCGGCAGGTACGTCTTCACCGTAGACCTCATGGGCGGCGAGCTGGCCGATCTCGAGAAAGGGCGAGCCGGCATCGAGCAAGCGGTTGATGCGTTCGCGTGGCAGCAGCTTGCCACGCGAGGTGTGGCGCTCCTGCGCCTTGGCGCCGCCGCCTTCGTGGACGCGGGCGAGCAGGGCGCGCAGTTCGTCCACCTGAGCGAACATGGCCGCTTGGTTGGTGGCGAACTCCGGGGAGCGGGTGTTGATCTGGGTATGCAGGATGGCCATCTGGGGCGCTCCGTTTCTGGCTACCGTCTGTAGGGTGCGCCGTGCGCACCGTGCCGTTGTCTGCGGTGCGCACGGCGCACCCTACGGTGTCATTTGGTCTCGTTGAACAGCTCGCGGCCGATCAGCATGCGGCGGATCTCGCTAGTGCCAGCGCCGATTTCGTAGAGCTTGGCGTCACGCAGCAGGCGCCCGGCCGGGTATTCATTGGTGTAGCCGTTGCCACCGAGCAACTGGATGGTGGCGAGCGCCATCTTGGTGGCCATTTCAGCGGTGTAGAGGATCACCGCGGCGGCGTCCTTGCGCGATTCCTCGCCGCGATCACAGGCCTTGGCGACGTTATAGAGGTAGGACTTGGAGGCGTTCATGCCGGCGTACATATCGGCCAGCTTGCCCTGAACCAGTTGGAATTCGCCGATCGACTGCTTGAACTGCTGGCGCTCGTGCACGTAGGGCAGCACCACGTCCATGCAGGCGCTCATGATTCCGGTGGGGCCGCCGGAGAGCACGGTGCGCTCGTAGTCCAGGCCGCTCATAAGCACGCGCACGCCGCCGCCCTCGACGCCCAAGATGTTCTCTTCCGGCACTTCGCAGTCCTCGAACACCAGCTCGCAGGTGTTGGAGCCGCGCATGCCCAGCTTGTCCAGCTTCTGATGGCGGGAGAAGCCCTTGAAGTCGCGCTCGACGATGAAGGCGGTCATGCCGCGCGAGCCGGCGTTGATGTCGGTCTTGGCGTAGATCACATAGGTGTGGGCGTCCGGGCCGTTGGTGATCCACATCTTGTTGCCGTTGAGCACGTAGCGGTCGCCGCGCTTCTCCGCACGCAGCTTCATCGACACCACGTCGGAGCCGGCGTTGGGCTCGCTCATGGCCAGGGCGCCGATGTGCTCGCCGGAGCACAGTTTGGGCAGGTATTTCTGCTTCTGCGCCTCACTGCCGTTCTTGTGGATCTGGTTGACGCACAGGTTCGAATGCGCGCCGTAGGACAGCCCCACTGAGGCTGAGGCACGGCTGATTTCTTCCATGGCCAGCACATGCGCCAGGTAGCCCATGTCGGTGCCTCCGTACTCCTCCTTGACCGTCATGCCGAGCAGGCCCATGTCACCGAACTTGCGCCACATGTCCATGGGGAATTCGTTGTCGCGGTCGATCTGCGCGGCGCGCGGCGCCAGCTCGTTCTGGGCGAACTGGTGCACCGA
Source organism: Pseudomonas sediminis (assembly GCF_039555755.1). Classification (NCBI taxonomy): domain Bacteria; kingdom Pseudomonadati; phylum Pseudomonadota; class Gammaproteobacteria; order Pseudomonadales; family Pseudomonadaceae; genus Pseudomonas; species Pseudomonas sediminis. The sequence goes on along the minus strand of NZ_CP154631.1, from coordinate 4,290,402 downwards.
GTCACGCAGCATGTCGAGGGTTTCGCCGAGGCCGAAATTGAGGGTGGGGTAGCTCATGGGGTCACCTATTGTTTTCGTCGTAGGGTGCGTCATGCGCACCGGGTCGGATTCAGTGGTGCGCGCCGCGCACCCTAGGCTTGCGTCTCTGCCAAGGCGGCCAGGCAGCGTTCCTCGGCGGTATCCAGTTCCAGCTGCATCTGCTGGATATCCAGTAACTGTTGTTCAAGCTGCAGACGGCGCTCGGCGATCTTGCCCATGAAGGTCTCCAGCTGCTTGCGGCTGCCGGTTTCCGGGTCGTACAGCTCGATCAGCTCGCGGCATTCGGCCAGCGAGAAGCCGATGCGCTTGCCGCGCAGGATGAGTTTCAGTGTCACCTTGTCCTTGGCGCTGTAGATGCGCTCCTGGCCGCGCCGCTCCGGGGCGAGCATGCCTTGCTCCTCATAGAAGCGGATGGCGCGTGTGGTGATGTCGAGCTCGCGGGCCAGATCGGAGATGGAGTAGGTAGTTGCCATGGTCATTGCTCGTTTACCTTTACGTTAACGTAAACCTGTGCAAATCTGCCTGTCAATCTCACTCCACAACAATCACAGAGGTTGAGCATGCGTATCGACGAAACCGTATTCCTGATCAGCGGCGGCGCCTCTGGTCTTGGCCTGGCCACCGCCCGTGAACTGGTCGGGCAGGGCGGTAAGGCGGTGCTGCTGGATATCAACGTAGAAGCAGGCCAGCAGGCCCTTGCCGAGCTTGGCGCCAACGCCTGTTTCGTGTGTGCCGATATCACTCGCGAAGAGGATGGCCGCGCTGCAGTGGAGCAGGTTCTTGAGGCTTTCGGGGCTCTGCACGGGTTGGTCAATTGCGCCGGCGTGGCGCCAGCCGAGAAGGTACTGGGCCGCAGCGGCGCACATGGCCTGGACAGTTTCCGCCGCACTGTCGAGGTAAACCTGATTGGCAGCTTCAACCTGCTGCGCCTGGCGGTCGAGGCAATGGCGCAGAACGCGCCGAACGTTGAGGGCGAGCGTGGGGTCATCATCAATACCGCCTCGGTGGCGGCGTTCGACGGGCAGATGGGGCAGGCCGCCTATGCCGCCTCCAAGGGTGGCGTCGCGGCACTGACGCTGCCGGCGGCGCGTGATCTGGCGCGCTCCGGCATCCGCGTGATGTGCATTGCGCCGGGTGTGTTCGAGACCCCAATGATGGCCGGTATGCCCCAGGAGGTGCGTGACTCGCTGGCGGCCAATGTGCCGTTCCCGCAGCGCTTGGGGCGGCCCGACGAATACGCCGCACTGGTCCGGCATATCGTCGAGAACACCATGCTCAATGGCGAAGTGATCCGTCTCGATGGCGCGCTGCGCATGGCGGCTAAGTAGCGGGCTCTAGCTTTTGTGGGAGCGGCTTCAGCCGCGAAGTAAATGACGCAGCCTTCGCGGCTGAACCCGCTCCTACCGCCAGAACATGGCCCGGACGCGATCCGGGAATAACGCAGATCAGAAGGTGAAACTCATGAAACAGCAACTCGACCCCGTCGTCATCGTCAGTGCAGTGCGCACGCCCATGGGCGGCTTCCTTGGTGATCTGGCCGGCCTTACGGCGGCCGAGCTGGGCGCCGCTGCCATCCGCTCGACCCTCGAGCGTGCCGGGCTCGCGGCTGAGGCAGTGGACACGGTACTGATGGGCTGCGTGTTGCAGGCTGGCCAGGGTCAGGCACCCGCGCGCCAGGCCGCATTGGTTGCAGGGTTGAGCCAGGCCGCTCAATGCACCACGCTGAACAAGATGTGTGGCTCCGGTATGCAGGCACTGATGCTTGGTCATGGCCAGTTGCTCGCCGGCAGCGCCGATGTGCTGGTGGCCGGCGGCATGGAGAGCATGTCCAACGCGCCCTACCTCCTGGCGCGTGCCCGCAGTGGCTATCGCATGGGGCATGGCCAGGTGCTCGACCATATGTTCCTCGACGGTCTGGAGGACGCCTACGAGCGTGGTCGGTTGATGGGCACCTTCGCCGAGGATTGTGCGCAGCAGTATCGCTTCAGTCGTGAGGAGCAGGACGCCTATGCCCTGGAGTCGCTGCGTCGCGCCCAGCAGGCGATAACGGACGGAAGTTTCGTCAGTGAGATCGTCACCGTGGAGGCGCCGCAGGGGCGTGAACGGCGCCTGGTCAGTAGCGATGAGCAGCCGCCCAAGGCTCGCCCGGAAAAGATTCCCGGTCTAAAGCCGGCGTTTCGCGAGGGGGGTACGGTGACGGCGGCCAATGCCAGTTCCATTTCCGATGGCGCCGCCGCGCTGCTGTTGATGCGCCTGTCCGAGGCTCAGGAACGCGGCCTGAAACCACTGGCGCGCATCGTCGGCCATGCTGGCCACGCCCAGGCGCCGAATCTGTTCACTACCGCTCCGGTGGCGGCGATCCAGCGCTTGTTGGCGCGTATCGAATGGCCACTGGAGACGGTCGATCTGTTCGAAATCAACGAGGCGTTCGCCGTAGTGCCCATGGTGGCCATGCGTGAATTGGGCATCGATCACGCCAAACTCAATGTAAACGGCGGCGCGTGCGCCTTGGGCCATCCCATTGGCGCATCTGGCGCGCGCATCCTGGTGACCCTGTTGGCAGCGTTGCAGCAGCGTGATCTAAAGCGCGGCCTGGCCTCCGTGTGCATTGGCGGCGGTGAGGCCACTGCTGTAGCCATCGAGCTGTACTGAGTATCCACGTACTTAACCTGTGGGAGGGGCTTCAGCCGCGACTGTCGCCGCTAAAGCGCCTCCCACGGAGTGATCGAACCGCATCATCGGAGCCAGCCATGCTGCCAAAAGAAGAAGACATCCTTATCCGTGACATGGCCCGCCAGTTCGCCCAGGAACGGCTGAAACCGTTCGCCGCTGACTGGGACCGCGAGCATCGTTTCCCTGCCGAAGCCATCGCCGAAATGGGCCAGCTGGGTTTTATGGGCATGCTGGTGCCGCAGCAGTGGGGCGGTGCCGAAACCGGTCACCTGGCTTACGCCATGGCCCTGGAGGAGGTGGCAGCTGGCGATGGCGCCTGCTCCACGATCATGAGCGTGCACAACTCGGTAGGCTGCATGCCGATCCTCAAGTACGGCAGCGAGCAGCAGAAACAGCGCTTTCTTCGCCCGCTGGCCGAAGGCAGCATGCTTGGCGCCTTCGCCCTGACCGAGCCGCAGGCCGGCTCAGATGCCAGCGACCTGCGTACCCGCGCGCGGCGCGATGGCGATCACTATGTGCTCAATGGTGCCAAGCAGTTCATCACCTCCGGCAGCCACGCCGGCATGGTGATCGTCTTCGCCGTTACCGACCCGCAGGCGGGTAAGAAAGGCATCAGCGCCTTTATCGTGCCGACCGATGCACCCGGTTTCTCGGTGGTGCGGGTGGAGGACAAGCTCGGCCAGCATGCCTCCGACACCTGCCAGATCCAGTTCGACGAGGTGCGCATTCCGGCCGATCTGCGCCTCGGCGAGGAGGGCGAGGGTTATCGCATCGCCCTGGCCAACCTCGAGGGTGGGCGCATCGGCATTGCCGCGCAATCGGTGGGCATGGCACGCGCTGCGTTCGAAGCAGCGCGTGATTACGCCCACGAGCGGGTGACCTTCGGCAAACCGATCATCGAGCATCAGGCGGTGGCGTTTCGCCTCGCTGATATGGCCACGCAGATCGCCGTCGCACGGCAGATGGTGCATCACGCTGCCAGCCTGCGCGAGGCCGGCCAACCCTGTCTGACCGAGGCGTCGATGGCCAAGCTGTTCGCTTCGGAGATGGCCGAGCGGGTGTGCTCGGCGGCGATCCAGACCCTGGGTGGCTACGGCTACCTCAAGGACTTCCCGGTCGAGCGCATCTACCGTGACGTGCGCGTGTGCCAGATCTACGAGGGCACCAGCGACGTGCAGCGGATGGTGATCGCGCGCAGTTTCTAAGCTCAAGGTGCGTACCCAACACACCTGTGCCCTGTCTAGGGCTCGATGCTTTCGAGCAACTGCAGTGCCAGGCGCACGCGCTCGGCATTCGGGTAGTTGCGGTTGGCGAGTATCACCAGGCCGGTATCACGCGCCGGAAGCAGCAGGATGTGGGCGCCGAAGCCATTGGTCGAGCCGGTCTTGTTCAGCAGCAGGTCGCCTTCGGCTGGCCTGGGCACACTGAAACGCGCCACGGTCTGCGGTTGCAGCGCCATTTCCGCTGAGTTGCCGGCCTGCAGTTTCTTCAGACTGATGGGGTATGCGTAGCGCTCCCAGCCCAGGGCCTGAGTCATGTCGCCGACCTGGTAGTAGCCGCGATGGGTTGAGCTGATCGCCTGGCGCAGTGGTGCGGGTAATTGATCCGGGTGCAGGTTGGCGTCGATGAATCGCAGCATATCGGTGGCGCTGGATTTCAGCCCGTAGGCTTCGGCATCCAGCGCGCCTGGAGTCACGCGCACCGCCTTGTCGTCGCGGTAGCCCCAGGCGTAGCGCTTCATCTGGACGGTCGGTATCTGTACGTAGCTTTCCTGCATGCCCAGCTGTGGTAGCAGATCTTTTTCCATCAACTGCTGAAACGGCTCGGCCATGCTGGCGGCGGCCAGGTGGCCGAACAGGCCGATGCTGGGATTGGAGTACAGCCGTTGCGTACCCGGCGGATACACCGCCTGCCAATTACGGTAGTAATCGAGCATCTGCTGTTCGTTGCTGACAGCGTCCGGGAATTGCAGCGGTAGGCCGCCAGCGGTGTAAGTCGCCAGATCCAGCAAGCTGATGTTATCGAAGGCACTGCCTTGCAGCTCTGGTAGGTACTGGCTGGCGTTGTCGCTGAGGTTCAGCGTGCCGCGGGCTTCGGCGTAGGCGCCGAGGGTGGCGGTGAAGAGTTTGCTGATCGAGCCCAGCTCGAACAGGGTGTGGCGATCCACCGCCTGGCCGCTTTCACGGGATGCCACTCCGTACTCGAAGAAATGCGACTGCCCCTTGTGGCTGATGGCGATGGCCATGCCGGGAATGGCATAGGTCTGCATCATCGACTTCGCAGCGGCGTCCACCTGTGTTTCCAATGAAGGCGATGCCGGCGCCTGGCTGGCGGCCAGCAGAGTCAGCGCGGCGAACAGGGGGCGATACAGGTGGCGCATGTTGAGTTCCTTTCGTGGCTGGCCGATGCCGGCCCGTTCGGGGTTCGGGCAGGGTGGCAAATGTATGGCTTGGGCCGATTCTTCGAGCAAAGGTTCAGGGCCGCACGCCCTGTTCGCGCAGGCGCTTGTACAGGGTATTGCGGCTCAGGCCAAGGTGGCGGGCCAGGTAGGAGATATTGCCGCCGCATGCCTGGTACTGGCTGGCCAGGTCGCCATCATCCTGCTCGAGATGCGCGGGCAGGGGCGCCTCTGTTGGCAGATCGAGGAAGAAGTCATCTGGCAGGTGTTCGGCGCGGATAGGCTGGTCGTCGGCCATGGCCAGCGCCACGCGCAACACGCTACTGAGCTGGCGCAGGTTGCCCGGCCAGGGGTGATGCTGGAACAGCTCCAGCACTTCGCGGCTGATACCTGCATGTTGGTCAGGTTCGCGATGCTGCTCCCAGAGTTTCTGGAACAGTGCCTGCTTGTCACTGCGCTCACGCAGTGGCGGCAGTTCCAGATTCAGGCCGCTGATGCGGTAGTACAGATCGGCGCGGAACTGGCCGTTGTCGACGTCCTGGCGCAGTGGACGGTTGGTGGCAGACACCAGACGTACATCCACCGGATGTAGCTCGCTGCTGCCCAGGGGTTGCACGCAGCGCTCCTGCAACACGCGCAGTAGCCGGGCCTGCACGCGTAGCGGCATGTCGCCGATCTCGTCGAGAAACAGCGTGCCCTTGTGCGCCTTGCGGATCAGCCCGACATGGCCTTTCTGGCTGGCGCCGGTAAAGGCACCTTTCTCGTAGCCGAACAGTTCCGACTCCACCAGCTCCGCTGGAATGGCCGCGCAGTTGACTGCGATGAAGGGCTGGTCGGCGCGTGAGCTGGCGCGATGTAGCGCCCTGACGAAAACCTCCTTGCCGGCACCGGTTTCGCCCTGCACCAGGATCGGGATGTCCTTTTCCAGCAGGCGCTCGGCCTGGCGGATTGCCTTTTCCATGCGTGCGTCACCCATGCTCAGTGCGTGCAGATGAGGCTCTTGTGGCGTGCTCTGCGCAACCTGCGGGCGGAAGTCACGAGGCTGAATGGGGGCCGGTCGGGTAGGGCGTCGTACCCGTGCGTGAAAGCGAAAGTGGCCGCTGGTGCGCAGGCTGAACGGCTGGCCGTCCGGCTGGTTGAGCAACTGCTGTAGAGGCACGTCGAACAGTTGCTCGACGGCGCCGTAGGTCAAAGGTTGGCCCAGCAGATTGTCAGCGCGGCGGTTGGCCGACACCACGTGGCCCTGTTCATCGAACACCACCAGGCCGGCCCACGGGCTGTCGAGGTTGTCGAGGCTGGTATTGAAGCTGAGCAGGTGGTACTGGTCGGCGAAAAGCTTGAGGATCAGGCGGTTCTCCACCGACTGGCTCATCATCTTGACCATGCCCAGGGTATGCGCCGGCGGCAGGTAGCTGTCGCTGGACACGTCGAGCACGGCGATCATGCGCCGCTGTTCGTCGAAGATCGGCGAGGCCGAGCCGGTCATGAAACGGTTGGCCTTGAGGAAGTGTTCATCGTGCTGGATATGCACGGCCTGGCCGCAACTGAGCGCGGTGCCGATGGCGTTGGTGCCGGTGTAGCGCTCCAGCCAGCTGGCGCCGGCGACGAAGCCGGCGGCCTGGCGCGGTTCGATAAAGCGCTGGTCGCCCCAGGATTGCAGCAGTCGGCCCTGGTCGTCGGCGAGCATGATCAGGCAGTTGGAGTTGGCAAGGATGGTGCCGTAGTAGGGCAGCACTTCCTGATGAGTGGTCTGCACCAGGGCCTGGCGGCTTTCCAGCAGCGCCGAAAGATCGCCTGGCGCCGGCGGGTCGAAGCGAGGCGCGCTCTGGTGAGTCAGGCCGTAGTCACGGCAGCGCGACCAGGACTCCTGGATGATGGCGTCGTGAGCCGGTGCGCGGGCAGCTTCTGTCATGGTGCGATCTCTTCTTGTTGGTTCGCGATCTGCGCCGCGATCGATTCAGTGTCGTTCAAGCCTGTTCAAAGTCAACGAACGAATTGTTCAGTTGTTCACATTCGACTGTTCAAAAGTGTTCAGTGGGAAACCATTGCTGCACCGTTCTTTGGCGGTTTTTTCGATCCTGATCAACAGGATGCGTTGTTTTTTGTGGAGCTGGCACGCTTGTCGCTACCGATGTTCGTAATCGAATGGCACTACAAGAAAAAGGACAGGCCATGTCGCTCAAGCTCGAACACGTCACCCGTATCGTCGACGGCCAGGTTCATATCGACGATGCCAGCCTCAGTTTCGAACCCGGCTCCTTCAACGTTCTGCTCGGCCGTACGCTGGCCGGCAAGACCAGCCTGATGCGCCTGATGGCCGGGCTGGATCGGCCCAATAGCGGCCGCGTGCTGATGAACGGCGCCGATGTCACCGGCGTGCCGGTGCGCCAGCGCAACGTGTCGATGGTCTATCAGCAGTTCATCAACTACCCGACCCTGTCGGTGTTCGAGAACATCGCCTCGCCACTGCGTCAGGCCGGTGTGGCCAAGGAGCAGATCGTCGAGAAGGTCGAGGCCACCGCGCGCATGTTGCGCATCGAGAAACTGCTGTCGCGTTATCCGCTGGAGCTGTCCGGCGGCCAGCAGCAGCGCACGGCCATGGCCCGGGCGCTGGTCAAGGATGCCTCGCTGATCCTGTTCGACGAACCGCTGGTCAATCTCGACTACAAGCTACGCGAAGAGCTGCGCCAGGAAATGCGTGAGCTGTTCCAGGCGCGCCATACCATCGCGATCTACGCCACCACCGAACCCAACGAGGCGCTGGCCCTGGGTGGCACCACCACCATCCTGCATGAGGGGCGGGTGGTGCAGAGTGGCAAGACCGCCGAGGTCTACCACCGTCCGCGGCAGGTGCTGGCTGCCGAGCTGTTCTCGGAGCCGGCGATCAACCTGATGCCGGGGCGTATCAGCGGCTCCGAGGTGAGCTTCGCCGACTGCGTGCATTTTCCGCTCAATCCCGATCTGCGCGGCATCGCCGAGGGCGAGTACCGTTTTGGCGTACGCCCCAGCCATATCGGCCTGGTGCCGTCCAACGACGATGACCTGGAGCTGGCGGTAACCGTTGAGCTGGCCGAGATCAGCGGCTCGGAAACCTTCCTGCATGTGCGCAACGAGCAATTCGTGCTGGTGCTGCACCTGCCTGGGGTGCACGAGTACGCGGTGGACACGCCGATCCTCATCTACATCCCGACCCACAAGTTGTTCGTCTTCGCTGCCGATGGGCAGTTGGTGCAGGCGCCCAGTCGTCGTCAGGGGAGGGCCGCCTGATGGCCGAGATTCGCTTGCACAACCTTGCGCACAGTTACAGCGGTACGCCGAAAACGCCGGAAGATTATGCGATCCGCGAAATGAACCATATCTGGCAGCAGGGCGGCGCATACGCGCTGCTGGGGCCGTCAGGCTGCGGCAAGTCGACGTTGCTCAACATCATCTCCGGCCTGCTCAGCCCGTCGCAGGGCGAGGTGCAGTTCGACGGCAAGGCGGTCAACAGGCTGTCGCCGCAAGAACGCAACATCGCTCAGGTTTTCCAGTTCCCGGTGGTCTACGACACCATGACGGTGTTCGACAACCTGGCCTTCCCACTGCGCAACCAGGGTATGGATGAAGCCCGGGTGATGAGCAAAGTGCATGAAATCGCCGAGGTGCTGGAGTTGCATCCGCTGCTGCACAAGAAGGCGCGCAACCTTACCGCCGACGAGAAGCAGAAGGTGTCGATGGGCCGTGGCCTGGTGCGCGACGACGTGTCGGCGATTCTCTTCGACGAGCCGCTGACGGTGATCGACCCGCACCTGAAGTGGAAGCTGCGGCGCAAGCTCAAGCAGATCCATGAGCAGTTCAACATCACCATGGTTTACGTTACCCACGATCAGCTGGAGGCCTCCACCTTCGCCGACAAGATCGCAGTGATGTACGGCGGGCAGATCGTCCAGTTCGGAACGCCTCGCGAGTTGTTCGAGCGCCCCGGCCATACCTTCGTCGGCTATTTCATCGGCAGCCCAGGCATGAACCTGATCGACGTGCAGCGCTGCTCGGGCGGGGTGCGCTTCGCTGATACGGTGCTGCCGCTTTCCGAGGCGCTCAACCAGCGCCTGGCCGAACTGGATGGCAAGCGTCTGCAGGTGGGCATTCGTCCCGAGTTCGTGCACGTCTGGGATGGCGCCTATGAAGACGCGCTGTGTGGCCGGGTGCTGCATGTCGAGGATCTCGGCACCTACAAGATCCTCACTTTCGACCTCGATGGCCAGGTGCTCAAGGCGCGCCTGCAGGAGGATCAGCCCGTGCCCCACGAGCAGGTCTACCTGAGCTTTCCGGCGCAGTGGCTGATGCTCTACGCCGACGACTACCTGGTGGAGGTGGCGCCATGAAGGTGCAGAACAACAAGGCCTGGTGGCTGGTGCTGCCGGTATTTCTGCTGGTGGCGTTCAGCGCCATCGTACCGATGATGACCGTGGTCAACTACTCGGTGCAGGACATCTTCGACCCGGCCACGCGCTACTTCGTCGGCGTCGACTGGTACCGCCAGGTGCTGCAGGATCCGCGCCTGCATGACTCGTTGCTGCGCCAGTTCATCTTCTCCGCCTGCGTGCTGTTGATCGAGATTCCGCTAGGGATCGCTATCGCTCTGTGCATGCCGACTCGCGGGCGCTGGGCCTCACTGTGCCTGATCCTGATGGCCATTCCGCTGCTGATTCCATGGAACGTGGTCGGCACCATCTGGCAGATCTTCGGCCGCGCCGACATCGGCCTGATGGGCTGGGCGCTGAACAGTCTGGGGATCAGCTACAACTATGCGGCCAACACCATGGATGCCTGGGTGACCGTGCTGATCATGGACGTCTGGCACTGGACCTCGCTGGTGGCGCTGCTGTGCTACTCCGGGCTGCGCGCCATTCCCGATGTCTATTACCAGGCGGCGCGCATCGACCGGGCGTCGAACTGGGCGGTGTTCCGCCATATCCAGTTGCCCAAGCTGAAAAGCGTGCTGTTGATCGCGGTGATGCTGCGCTTCATGGACAGCTTCATGATCTACACCGAGCCCTTCGTGCTCACCGGCGGTGGGCCGGGCAACGCCACCACCTTCCTCAGCCAGACCCTGACGCAAATGGCTGTCGGCCAGTTCGACCTGGGCCCGGCGGCGGCGTTCTCGCTGGTGTACTTCCTGATCATCCTGCTGGTGTCCTGGCTGTTCTATACCGCCATGACCCACGACGACAAAACCCGCTGAGGCCGACCATGACGCTGCGCAAACGCCTGGTACTGCTGATCTACTTTCTGTTCCTGCTGGTGCCGATCTACTGGCTGCTGAACATGTCGTTCAAGAGCAATACCGAAATTCTCGGTGGGCTCAGCCTGTGGCCGCAGAATTTCACTCTGGACAACTTCCGGGTGATCTTCACCGACCGCAGTTGGTACGAGGGCTACCTCAACTCGCTGTATTACGTCAGCCTCAACACCCTGATCTCGCTCAGCGTGGCGCTGCCGGCGGCCTATGCCTTCTCGCGCTATCGCTTTCTCGGCGACAAGCACCTGTTCTTCTGGCTGTTGACCAACCGCATGGCGCCGCCAGCGGTATTCCTGCTGCCGTTCTTCCAGCTGTACTCGTCCATCGGCCTGTTCGACACCCATATCGCCGTGGCATTGGCGCACTGCCTGTTCAACGTGCCGCTGGCGGTGTGGATCCTCGAAGGCTTCATGTCCGGCGTGCCCAAGGAAATCGACGAGACGGCCTACATCGACGGTTACAGCTTCCCGAAATTCTTCGTGAAGATCTTCATCCCGCTGATCCGCTCCGGTATCGGTGTCACCGCCTTCTTCTGCTTCATGTTCTCCTGGGTCGAGTTGCTGCTGGCGCGCACCCTGACCTCGGTGGACGCCAAGCCCATCGCGGCGGTGATGACCCGTACCGTGTCCGCCTCGGGTATCGACTGGGGCGTGCTCGCCGCTGCCGGAGTGCTGACCATCATCCCGGGGATGCTGGTGATCTGGTTCGTTCGCAACCATGTGGCCAAGGGCTTCGCCCTCGGTCGCGTGTAAGGGAGGTTCATCATGAGCTGGATGGCCTGGACTCTGCCGACCGCGCTGTTCTTCGGTTGCATCGCCGTGCTGCTGGCCGGCATGACGCTGGTCGAGCTGCGCTGGCCGTGCGTCGAGCGCAAGGGTTTTCTGCCGATCACCACCACCCGTGGTGATCGGTTGTTCATCGGTCTGCTCGGCAGCGCCTACCTGCACCTGCTGGTAATCGGCGTGACCGACTGGAGCGTGTGGATAGCGTCGCTGCTATCGCTGTTGTGGTTGTGCGCAGTCATGCGCTGGGGCTGAGCCGGGCTGCCGCCGGTATGCCTCTCCCCATATCCTGAGATGGAGGTCTCTATGTTCGACAATAACAACAAGACCCGACATAGCTTGGCGTTGGCCGCCTTGCTGGCGTTGTCCGGTTTGAGCGGTGCGGCCTGGGCGGATGCCTATGAAGAGGCCGCGAAGAAATGGATTGCTGATGAGTTCAATCCCTCGACCCTGACGCCGGAGCAACAGCTCGAAGAGCTTAAGTGGTTCATCAAGGCTGCCGAGCCGTTTCGTGGCATGAACATCAATGTCGCCTCGGAAACCCTGACCACCCATGAGTACGAGTCCAAGGTTCTGGCCAAGGCCTTCAGTGAAATCACCGGCATCAAGCTCAAGCATGACCTGATGCAGGAAGGCGATGTGGTCGAGAAACTGCAGACGCAGATGCAGTCCGGCAAGAACATCTACGACGGCTGGGTCAACGACTCGGACCTGATCGGTACCCACTTCCGCTATGGCAAGGCGGTCTCGATTACCGACATGATGGCTAACGAAGGCAAGGACTTCACCTCGCCGACTCTCGATCTTGACGATTTCATCGGCCTGTCATTCACCACCGGGCCGGACGGCAAGGTTTATCAGTTACCCGATCAGCAGTTCGCCAACCTCTACTGGTTTCGCGCCGACTGGTTCGAGCGTCCGGAGCTGAAGGCCAAGTTCAAGGAAATCTACGGCTACGAGCTGGGCGTGCCGGTGAACTGGTCAGCCTACGAGGACATCGCTGAATTCTTCTCGGTACACGTCAAGGAAATCGACGGTAAACGCGTCTATGGCCACATGGACTACGGCAAGAAAGATCCGTCGCTGGGCTGGCGTTTCACCGACGCCTGGTTCTCCATGGCTGGCGGTGGCGACAAGGGTCTGCCCAACGGCCTGCCGGTGGACGAGTGGGGCATTCGCGTCGACGGTTGCCGGCCGGTGGGTTCCAGTGTCGCCCGCGGTGGTGATACCAACGGGCCTGCGGCGGTGTTCGCCACGCAGAAGTACGTCGATTGGATGCGCCAGTACGCGCCGCCGGAAGCGCAAGGCATGACCTTCTCCGAATCCGGCCCGGTGCCGGCGCAGGGTGCCATCGCTCAGCAGATCTTCTGGTACACCGCCTTTACCGCCGATATGACCAAGCCTGGCCTGCCGGTGGTCAACGACGATGGCACGCCGAAATGGCGTATGGCGCCGTCGCCCAAGGGCCCGTATTGGGAAGAGGGCATGAAGCTCGGTTACCAGGACACCGGCTCCTGGACCTTCCTCAACTCCACGCCGGAGAAACAGCGCCTGGCCGCCTGGCTCTATGCGCAGTTTGTTACCTCCAAGACCGTCTCGCTGAAAAAGACCCTGGTCGGTCTGACGCCGATTCGTGAGTCGGACATCAACTCGCAGGCGATGACGGACGTAGCGCCCAAGCTTGGGGGGCTGGTGGAGTTCTACCGTAGCCCGGCACGCGTGCAGTGGACGCCAACCGGCACCAACGTGCCGGACTATCCGCGTCTAGCTCAGCTGTGGTGGCAGTTCATCGCCGAGGCCGCTAGCGGTGACAAGACGCCGCAACAGGCGCTCGATGGCCTGGCGGCTGCGCAAGACACCATGCTCGGTCGTCTGGAGCGCTCCGGTGTACTGGGTGAGTGCGGGCCGAAGCTGAACGAGCCGCGTGATCCGCAGTACTGGTTCGACCAGCCGGGTGCACCGAAACCCAAGCTGGCCAACGAGAAGCCCAAAGGCGAAACCATCGCCTACGACGAGTTGCTCAAGTCCTGGGAGCAGGCGCGTAACTGATCCAAGTGGCAGAAACGACAACGGCACCCTCGGGTGCTGTTGTTTTTTATGCAGTGCTGCTTACTTATGCAGATGTTCGGCCGCGTGCAGGGTGTTCTCCAACAGCCCGGCGCGAGTCATCGGGCCAACGCCGCCTGGAACCGGTGTGATCCAGCCGGCGCGGGGTAGGGCGGCATCAAAGGTCACGTCACCGACCAGCTTGCCGTCTTCCTGGCGGTTGATGCCAACGTCGATGACGATGGCGCCTGGCTTGATCCACTCACCCTTGACCAGTCCCGGCTTGCCGGCAGCGACCACGACGATGTCGGCCTGGCCTACATGGCCGGCCAGATCCTTGGTGAAACGGTGAGTGACGGTGACGGTGCAACCGGCCAGCAACAGCTCCATGGCCATCGGGCGGCCAACGATGTTGGAGGCGCCGACTACCACCGCATGCATGCCGTACAGATCGGCCCCGGTGCTTTCCAGCAGGGTCATGATGCCTTTCGGGGTGCAGGGGCGCAGCAGCGGCATGCGCTGTGCCAAACGGCCAATGTTGTAGGGATGGAAGCCGTCCACATCCTTGTCCGGACGAATGCGTTCGAGCAGCAGGGAAGAGTCGAGATTCTCCGGCAGCGGCAGCTGTACCAGGATGCCGTCGATGGTCGGGTCTTCATTGAGCTCGTCGATCAGCGCGAGCAGATCGGCCTGGCTGGTCTCTGCCGGCAGGTCATAGGCACGGGAGAGGAAACCGACTTCTTCGCAATCCTTGCGTTTATGTGACACATAGACCTGGGAGGCAGGATCGGTGCCGACCAGGATCACGGCCAGGCCTGGCGCACGAAGGCCTTGCTGGCGGCGTTCGGCGACACGTTGGGCAATCTGCTGGCGGAGGCTGGCGGCGATCGCCTTGCCGTCGATCAGTTGTGCGGTCATTGCGCTGGTTAACCATTAATAAGGATGAAAAAAGGACGCGCATTCTCGCATGGGCGCTCACCCGGGCAAAGGCGCCTGCCGTCGTTTTCGCGTAACTCCTTTAAATCGCTGAATTTTTTTGAAAATTTCTGTTGACGAGGTTGGGAGGCGTCTATAACATTCGCCCCGCTTCTCAGGAACAGCCACTCGCTGGGTGAGGCGGCAAAAGCCAAGCCCTGGTGGTGAGGTTGGAGCCAAAAGCTTGTAAGTCTGCGCTAGCGGATGGATAAGTGCCCGTAGCTCAGCTGGATAGAGCATCCGCCTTCTAAGCGGATGGTCGCAGGTTCGAGTCCTGCCGGGTGCGCCATTTGGCGGTCAGGCAAGAGTAAGCAAATGCAATATGGTGGGCGTAGCTCAGTTGGTAGAGCACAGGATTGTGGCTCCTGGTGTCGTGGGTTCGATTCCCATCGTCCACCCCATATTCCAAAACGCCAGGCCAAAAGCCTGGCGTTTTTGTTTTAAGCTGCAAGGCCACGCGGACGTGGTGGAATTGGTAGACACACCAGATTTAGGTTCTGGCGCCGCAAGGTGTGAGAGTTCGAGTCTCTCCGTCCGCACCATCTTTATATAGCCCCTCCCGACTGCCGCCTGCTTCTAGGGTGACTTCTGCACATTGAGCCTCTAGAATGCTTGGCCTTGATTCGGGGCCGGTTCGAGCCGGCTTATGTCTGTGCAACGAGGAATATCCATGCAAGTTTCTGTTGAAAGCACTTCTGCTCTTGAGCGCCGCATGACTGTCGGCGTACCCGTCGAGCGCATCGAGACCGAAGTCAACAAGCGTCTGCAGCAGACTGCCCGTCGTGCCAAGGTTCCTGGCTTCCGTCCTGGCAAGGTGCCGATGAGCGTGATCCGTCAGCGTTATGAAGACGCTGCTCGTCAGGAAGCCTTGGGCGACCTGATCCAGGCTACCTTCTACGAAGCCGTGGTTGAGCAGAAGCTGAATCCGGCCGGTGCTCCGGCTGTCGAGCCCAAGTCCTTCGAGAAGGGTAAGGATCTGGAATACGTCGCTACTTTCGAAGTATTCCCCGAGTTTCAGGTTTCCGGTTTCGACTCCATCGCCATCGAGCGTCTCGAAGCTGATGTGGCTGATAGCGACGTCGACAACATGCTCGACATTCTGCGCAAGCAGAACACCCGCTTCGAAGCTGTTGAGCGTGCTGCCGAGAATGGCGATCAGTTGAACATCGACTTCGTTGGCAAGATCGACGGTGAAGCCTTCGCTGGTGGTAGCGCCAAGGGCACTCAACTGGTGCTGGGCTCCGGCCGCATGATCCCGGGCTTCGAAGATGCCCTGGTCGGCGCCAAGGCTGGTGAAGAGCGCGTGATCAACCCGACCTTCCCTGAGGACTACCAGAACCTCGATCTGGCCGGCAAAACCGCCGAGTTCACCGTTACCGTGAACAGCGTTTCCGCCCCGCAACTGCCTGAGCTGAACGACGAGTTCTTCGCTCTGTTCGGTATCAAGGAAGGCGGTCTGGAAGGTTTCCGTGCCGAAGTCCGCAAGAACATGGAGCGCGAGCTGCGTCAGGCCATCAAGTCCAAGGTCAAGAACCAGGTAATGGACGGCCTGCTGGCTGCCAACCCGGTTGAAGTGCCGAAGGCGTTGATCGGTAACGAAGTGAACCGTCTGCGCGTGCAGGCCGTTCAGCAGTTCGGTGGCAATATCCAGCCTAATCAACTGCCGGCCGAGCTGTTCGAAGAGCAAGCCAAGCGCCGTGTCGTGCTGGGTCTGATCGTTGCTGAAGTGGTCAAGCAGTTCGACCTGAAGCCGGACGAAGCCCGCGTACGCGAACTGATCGAAGAGATGGCCTCGGCTTACCAAGAGCCTGAGCAGGTCGTTGCCTGGTACTACAAGAACGACCAGCAAATGAACGAAGTGCGTTCGGTTGTACTGGAAGAGCAAGTTGTAGATACTGTTCTGCAGAAGGCCAACGTGACCGATAAAGCGGTTTCCTACGAAGACGCAGTCAAGCCGGCGGAAGCTCCTAAAGCCGACTGATCTGGTAACCTCGTTCGAGTACACCACCATAAGCCAGCCTCCGTGCTGGCTTATGCGTATTTGAGACATGACTATTAGGGAGTGAGCGCAAGACATGTCCCGCAATCCTTTTATGCAAAACATGCCTGAAATCCAGGCCGCTGGCGGCCTGGTGCCGATGGTCATCGAGCAGTCCGCTCGTGGCGAGCGTGCCTACGACATCTACTCGCGTCTGCTCAAGGAGCGCGTGATCTTTCTGGTTGGTCAGGTCGAGGACTACATGGCCAACCTGATCTGCGCCCAGCTGCTGTTTCTGGAAGCAGAGAATCCGGACAAGGACATTCACCTGTACATCAACTCGCCGGGTGGCTCGGTGACTGCCGGCATGGCGATCTATGACACCATGCAGTTCATCAAGGCGGACGTGTCTACCACCTGCATCGGTCAGGCCTGCAGCATGGGCGCGTTCCTGCTGGCTGGCGGCGCCAAGGGCAAGCGTTTCTGCCTGCCGAACTCGCGTGTGATGATTCACCAGCCGCTGGGCGGCTTCCAGGGGCAGGCTTCGGACATCGAGATCCATGCCAAGGAAATCCTCTTCATCCGTGAGCGCCTGAACGAACTGCTGGCTCATCACACCGGTCAGAGCCTGGAAACCATCGAGCGTGACACTAACCGCGACAATTTCATGAGCGCTTCGCGTGCCATGGAATACGGTCTTGTAGATGCCGTACACGAAAAGCGTCAAATGCCGGTCTAGATAAGGCTCCATCTGCGGGCACCCTTCAATGACGCGACTTGCGCCCTTGAAAATGCCCGCATTTGCCTTCATCTTGTGTTTCAAGCCTACCGTATTGGATTGATCGAATGACTGATACCCGTAACGGTGAGGACAACGGCAAACTGCTTTATTGCTCCTTCTGCGGCAAAAGCCAGCATGAAGTGCGCAAGTTGATCGCCGGTCCTTCCGTCTTCATCTGCGACGAATGCGTCGACCTGTGCAATGACATCATCCGCGAGGAGGTGCAGGAAGCACAGGCCGAGAGCAGCGCGCACAAACTTCCGGCACCCAAGGAAATCAGCGGCATCCTCGATCAGTATGTGATTGGTCAGGAACGCGCCAAGAAAGTGCTGTCGGTAGCGGTATACAACCACTACAAGCGTCTTAATCAGCGCGACAAGAAAGATGATGTCGAGCTGGGCAAGAGCAATATTCTGCTGATCGGTCCGACCGGTTCCGGCAAGACATTGCTGGCGGAAACGCTGGCGCGTCTGCTCAACGTGCCCTTCACCATCGCTGACGCCACCACCCTGACCGAAGCCGGTTATGTCGGTGAGGACGTCGAGAACATCATTCAGAAGCTGCTGCAGAAGTGCGATTACGATGTCGAGAAGGCCCAGATGGGCATCGTCTACATCGACGAAATCGACAAGATCTCGCGCAAGTCCGATAACCCGTCGATTACTCGCGACGTGTCGGGTGAGGGCGTGCAGCAGGCGCTGCTGAAACTGATCGAGGGCACTGTTGCCTCGGTTCCGCCGCAAGGCGGGCGCAAGCATCCGCAGCAGGAATTCCTGCAGGTCGACACGCGCAACATCCTGTTCATCTGTGGCGGTGCATTCGCCGGTCTGGAGAAAGTCATCCAGGCGCGCTCCACCAAGGGCGGCATCGGTTTCGGTGCGGAAGTGCGCAGCAAGCAGGAAGGCAAGAAGATCGGCGAGTCGCTGCGCGAAGTCGAGCCGGACGATCTGGTCAAGTTCGGCCTGATTCCCGAGTTCGTCGGTCGTCTGCCGGTGATTGCGACCCTGGAAGAGTTGGACGAAGCAGCTTTGGTACAGATCCTCACCGAGCCGAAGAACGCGCTGACCAAGCAGTACGCCAAGCTGTTCGAGATGGAAGGCGTGGACCTGGAGTTCCGCTCCGATGCGCTGAAATCCGTGGCGCAGAAGGCGCTGGAACGCAAGACCGGCGCACGTGGTCTGCGTTCTATCCTCGAGGGCATTCTGCTCGACACCATGTACGAGATCCCGTCCCAGCAGGACGTGAGCAAGGTGGTGATCGACGAGAGCGTCATCGAAGGCACCTCCAAGCCGCTGTTGATTTACGAAAACAGCGAGCCGCCGGCGAAGGCCGCGCCAGACGCCTGACGGCTGTCACACGATGCAAAGAAGGGGCCCCTCGGGCCCCTTCGCTTTTCTGGACATTGCGCTTGTTTTTTATGGGAGCTACCCCCATCTTAAAAGCCAAGGGTAATCCCGCCTGTTTACGGCCTTATGGCCGCCGCTGAGCCGAAATCATGAAGACAACCATCGAATTGCCTCTCCTGCCATTGCGCGATGTAGTGGTCTATCCGCACATGGTCATCCCGCTTTTCGTCGGGCGTGAGAAATCCATCGAGGCCCTCGAGGCAGCGATGACGGGCGACAAGCAGATTCTGCTGGTGGCCCAGAAGAATCCAGCCGTCGATGATCCGGATGATCAGGATCTGTATCGCGTAGGCACCGTTGCCACCGTCCTGCAACTGCTCAAGTTGCCCGACGGCACCGTCAAGGTGCTGGTCGAGGGTGAGCAGCGTGGTTCCATCGAGCGTTTCATCGAGCTCGATGATCATTGCCGCGCCGAAGTGCAACTGATCGAGGAGGGCGAGACCGCCGAGCGCGAGTCCGAGGTTTTTACTCGTAGTCTGCTCAGTCAGTTCGAGCAATACGTGCAGCTGGGCAAGAAGGTCCCGGCCGAAGTGCTGTCTTCGCTCAACAGCATCGATGAGCCCAGCCGTCTGGTCGATACCATGGCCGCGCACATGGCGCTGAAGATCGAGCAGAAGCAGGAGATCCTCGAGATTACCTCGCTGTCCGCACGCGTCGAGCATGTGCTGGCGCTGCTGGATGCCGAAATCGACCTGCTGCAGGTCGAGAAGCGCATCCGTGGTCGCGTTAAGAAGCAGATGGAGCGCAGCCAGCGCGAGTACTACCTGAATGAGCAGATGAAGGCCATTCAGAAGGAGCTGGGCGACATCGATGAAGGCCACAACGAGATCGATGAGCTGAAGAAGCGCATCGACAACGCCGGCCTGACCAAGGAAGCGCTGGCCAAGGCCAATGCCGAGTTGAACAAGCTCAAGCAGATGTCGCCGATGTCTGCCGAAGCCACTGTGGTGCGTTCCTACATCGACTGGTTGGTGAACGTGCCGTGGAAGGCCGAGAGCAAGGTACGTCTCGACCTGGCACGTGCAGAGAGCATCCTCGATGCCGACCATTACGGTCTGGAAGAGGTCAAGGAACGCATCCTCGAGTATCTCGCCGTGCAGAAGCGGGTGAAGAAACTCAAGGGGCCGGTGCTGTGCCTGGTAGGCCCGCCTGGTGTGGGCAAAACCTCATTGGCCGAGTCCATTGCCACCGCGACCAGCCGCAAGTTCGTGCGTATGGCCTTGGGCGGCGTACGTGACGAGGCCGAGATTCGTGGCCACCGTCGTACCTATATCGGTTCGATGCCGGGGCGTCTGATTCAGAAGATGACCAAGGTCGGCGTGCGCAACCCGCTGTTCCTGCTCGATGAAATCGACAAGATGGGCCAGGACATGCGCGGCGATCCTGCCTCTGCGCTGCTGGAGGTGCTCGATCCGGAGCAGAACCACAATTTCAACGATCATTATCTGGAGGTCGATTACGACCTGTCGGACGTGATGTTCCTCTGCACCGCCAACTCGATGAATATCCCTGGGCCGTTGCTGGACCGGATGGAAGTCATTCGGCTGCCGGGTTACACCGAGGACGAGAAGGTCAACATTGCCATCAAATACCTGGCGCCCAAGCAGATACAGGCCAATGGTCTGAAGAAGGGCGAGCTGGACATTGAAGAATCGGCGATTCGCGACATCATTCGTTACTACACGCGTGAAGCTGGTGTGCGCAGTCTGGAACGGCAGATTGCCAAGGTCTGCCGCAAGGTTGTCAAGGAACATGTTCGCGAGAAGCGTTTTCAGGTCACGGTCAGCGCCGACTCCCTTGAGCACTTCCTGGGGGTGCGCAAGCATCGCTACGGTCTCGCCGAGCAGCAGGATCAGATTGGCCAGGTAACGGGTCTGGCGTGGACGCAGGTGGGCGGCGAGCTGCTCACCATCGAGACGGCGGTAGTGCCTGGCAAGGGCGTTTTGATCAAGACCGGCTCGTTGGGCGATGTCATGGCAGAGTCCATGACGGCGGCCATGACGGTGGTTCGCAGTCGTGCGAAAAGCCTGGGGATCGCAGCTGATTTCAACGAGAAGCGTGATGTTCACATCCATATGCCGGAAGGTGCGACACCTAAGGATGGCCCGAGTGCGGGCATTGGTCTGTGCACGGCGCTGGTCTCGGCATTGACGCAGATTCCGGTGCGGGCGGACGTGGCCATGACCGGAGAAATCACCTTGCGTGGTCAGGTGTTGGCCATCGGTGGTCTCAAGGAAAAACTTCTGGCAGCTCATCGGGGTGGGATCAAGACTGTGATTATTCCCGAAGAAAATGTGCGTGATCTGAAGGAAATTCCGGAAAATATTAAGCAAGACCTGCAGATTAAACCGGTTAAATGGATTGACGAGGTCCTGCAAATTGCGCTGCAATACGCCCCGGAGCCCTTGCCCGATGCGGCTCCCGAGATGGTTGCAACGGATGACAAGCGCGAGTCTGATTCCAAGGAGCGAATTAGCACGCATTAGCCGGGGGGCTTCCTTGACACAATTTTTGAGCCCTTGTTATAAAGCGGCTCTTATTGTGTCAGCAGGCTATCCAGCACCCGCTTTGCTTACACTAAAAATCAAGAAACAAACTAAACAGAAATAAGGGGACTTAGAGTGAACAAGTCGGAACTGATCGATGCCATCGCTGCATCTGCTGATATCCCGAAAGCTGTTGCTGGCCGCGCGCTGGATGCAGTGATTGAATCCGTCACTGGCGCTCTGAAAGCTGGTGACTCCGTTGTGCTGGTTGGCTTCGGCACCTTCGCTGTCAAAGAGCGCGCTGCTCGCACTGGCCGCAACCCGCAGACCGGCAAGCCGATCAGCATCGCTGCTGCCAAGATCCCAGGCTTCAAAGCTGGCAAGGCTCTGAAAGACGCCGTCAACTAAGCGTCTTCCGGGTTTGCCTCGCCGTCAGGCTTCATCTGGCGGCTGTTAGGGGGCAGCGCAGGTAGTCCCAGACTCTTGCTCTGACTGCTTAACGCGTTACGAGAAGGCGCATCCAAGGATGCGCCTTTCTTCTATCTGGACATTACCCACACTGCGCGGCTGGTGACTCTGTACAGTCGTTCTGGGGGAAGCATGCTGCAAAACATCAGGGACAATTCACGCGGTTGGATTGCCAAAATCATCATCGGCCTCATTGTGATGCTGATGGCGTTTACCGGTTTCGAAGCTATCGTCACGGGAGCCAGCAATCGCAACAATGCGGCTGACGTGAACGGAGACACCATTACCCTCAGCGAGCTCAACCAGGCCGTTGAAATGCAGCGTCGCCAACTGCTGCAGCAATTGGGTCGCGATTTCGATGCCTCGCTGCTCGATGACAAGTTGCTGCGTGAGGCTTCGCTCAAGGGTTTGATCGAGCGCAAACTGCTGTTGCAAGCAGCGGACGATTCCCACTTCGCCTTCTCGCAGGGATCGCTGGATCAGGTCATTCTGCAAACTCCCGAATTTCAGGTAGATGGCCGCTTCGATGCTGCGCGCTTCGATCAGGTCATTCGCCAGATGGGCTACACCCGTCTGCAGTTCCGCCAGATGCTGGAAGAGGAAATGCTGATTGGGCAACTGCGTGCCGGTCTCGGCGCCAGTAGCTTCGTCACTGAGCAGGAGGCGCGTGCGTTCGCCAATCTAGAGCGCCAGACCCGTGACTTCGCCAGCCTCGTCATCAAGGCCGACAGTGCTGCGATCAACCTGAGCGATGACGACGTCAAAGCCTATTACGACGAGCATGCCAGCGAGTTCATGAGCCCAGAGCAAGTGGTGTTGGAGTACGTCGAACTCCTCAAGGACAGCTTCTTCGATCAGGTCGAAGTCAGCGATGAAGATCTGCAGCCACTGTACGAGAGCGAGATCGCCAACCTGGCTGAGCAGCGTCAGGCTGCGCACATCCTGATCGAGGGCGATGACCAGGCAGCGCGCACCAAGATCGAAGAGATCAAGGCGCGTGTAGACGCTGGCGAAGATTTCGCTGCCCTGGCCAAGGAGTTCTCGCAAGACCCAGGATCGGCTGCCGATGGCGGTGATCTGGGGTACGCCGGTCCTGGCGTTTACGACCCGGCCTTCGAAGAGGCGCTCTATGCACTGCAGCAAGGGCAGGTCTCCGAACCGGTCAAGAGCGAGTTCGGCTGGCATCTGATCAAGCTGCTGGGTGTTCAGGCGCCTGAAGTGCCGAGCTTCGACAGCCTCAAGGACAAGCTGGCGCGCGACTTCAAGGCGCAACAGGTCGAGCAGCGCTTCGTCGAGGCGACCAAGCAGCTGGAAGATGCCGCGTTCGAAGCGTCGGATCTGGTGCAGCCGGCTCAGGAGCTGGGGCTCGAGGTCAAGACCAGCGAAGCCTTCGGCCGTGAGGGTGGTGCAACTGGCATCACTGCCAACCGTCAGGTACTGCAGGCTGCATTTAGCCCTGAAGTTCTGGAAGATGGCACCAACAGCTCGACCATCGAACTGGACCCAAGTACCGTGGTTGTCGTGCGCGTCAAAGAGCACAACAAGCCCGAGCAGTTGCCGCTTGAGCAGGTCGCAGAGAGCATCCGCGCTCATCTGCAGCAGGAGCGTGCCGCCGCTGCCGCCAAGGCTGAGGGCGAGAAGCAACTGGCCGCTGCCGAGGCCGGTGAAACTGCCGATGCTGGCTGGCAGGTTCAGGAGGCCGCCACGCGCAGCCAGGACGGCGTTGAGCCGAAGGTGTTGCAAGCGCTGTTCCGTATGCCCAAGCCAGCCAAGGCGGGCGAGCCGACCTTCGCCGGCGTGACACTGAACAATGGTGACTACGTTGTGCTGCGTCTCGATGGCGTGAATGTGCCGGAAGAAGCGCTGGCTGACGAAGAGCTTGCCATGTACCGCAACTTCCTCGCATCGCGTGCAGGCCAGCAGGACTTCGCCGCACTGCGTAAGCAGCTGGAAGCCAAGGCCGACATCGAGCGTTTCTGATCGTTGTTTGCTAAGACAGAGCCCCGCCAAGTGCGGGGCTCTTTCATTTTGAGGTCATAACAACCATTCGATGGGCAGCCAGGAAAGCAGGCGTACGCCCAGGTTTTTCAGCAGCCCCGTACCTGGCTCGCTGTCGAGTCGACGTTGCTCGCCATTCTGGCGCTCGAGCCAGTAGAGCCCACCGTTCTCGCTTAGCCCCAGCTCATACGCATTTGCCGGAATATCGGTTTCGAATGCCTGGCCGATGGCGGCAGCCAGTGTCGGGCTTTCGATGATGAAGCCCATCTCCGTGTTGAGGCGGGCGGAGCGTGGATCGAAGTTGAACGAGCCGATGAAGATGCGCTGGCCATCCAGAGCGAAGGTCTTCGCGTGCAGGCTCGAGCCGGAGCTGCCAAACGGCCCGGCTTTTTCCCGGGGGCCCTCATCGTCGGCACCCAGGCGCATTTCATAGAGTTTCACGCCACCTTCCAGCAGGGCGCGACGGCGCTTGGCGTAGCCGGCGTGCACGGGCGTCACGTCGGTTGCTTCCAGCGCATTGGTGAGAATGCGTACCTCTATGCCGCGTCGTACCATGCCGGTGAACAGGTCGACGCCGGCTTGCGTGGGGACGAAGTAGGGTGAGACGAGATCGACCCGGGATGTTGGAGTGTCGAGCATGTCTTTCAGGTCGCTGATCAATAGTTCGCTATCACTGGCTGTGCCAAGGCCTTTGGCGGGATCGTCACTGACCAGCGTGGTCTCGCTCCATTCAAAGCTCAGATCCTTGTCCAGCAGGCGTGCAATGAAGTTGCTTTCCTGCAGGGCCTTCACGTAGCCGCTGGCTGCAGGTGTATTGGAAAGATCTGCAGCGATATCGTGTAGGCGCAAGGGGGCGTTCTGGCTGCGCGGCACGATCAGCTCCAGCGGATAGCTCGAATCACTGGCCCAGTAACGATCAAAATCGTCCGAGGTATCCGCCACCACTGGGCCGATTGCCAGCACGTCGAGGTCGGCGAAAAGCACGCCTTCACTGGCATCGAAGTATTCGTCGCCAATATTGCGCCCGCCAATGATGGTGGCCTGGTTGTCGACGGTGAGCGACTTGTTGTGCATGCGCCGGTTGGCGCGGGAGAAATGCGTCAGATAACCCAGCATCTTGGCTTTCCGCAGGGAGAAGGGGTTGAACAGACGTACTTCGATGTAGGGGTGTTGATCGAGTGTGCTGAGTGTCTGGTCCAGGCCGGCAATGCCGTTGTCGTCCAGAAGCAAGCGGACGCACACGCCGCGCTCTGCCGCTCTGAGCAAGGCGTCAAGTAACAGGGTGCCGGTGACGTCATTGCGCCAGATGTAGTACTGCACGTCGAGACTGCGTTCGGCCGCTTCAACCATCAGCATACGCGCGGCGAAGGCGTCCCTGGCCGCTGCCAGCGTAAGGATGCCGGACAAGCCGGGATGAGCGTCCCGCTCGCTACCCAGAGCTTGCCCCAGTGTGGTGTCGGCCGTTTCGGCCTGGGTGAAGGCCAGGCTTTCGCTACGGCCATCCAGTGGCGGTAATGCGCAGCCAGCCGCGACGCTGCATAGCGCGGTAATCAGGCAGGCTCGCCAGGTTTTTGTCTGGATCATTTACCTTTCTCGGTTCCAGGCCTCCCATCTAGGACCGCGTCAGTGTTGATGCGTGCTGAAATGTGACATCAGAACGCGGCTCGGCGCGCTCAGCCCCTGCAGGATTTGCTGGCGTCCTGACGAAAAAACGCCGCAGTCCCAAGGGGATCTGCGGCGTTTTCGTGCCGTTCAGCAGGGGGCATCGATGCTGGAGTTCCAGTCGATGCCCGGTCGACTGCCGATCAGTCTTCCATGGCGCCCATGGCGGTGGTGTTGAAGCCGCCGTCGACGTACATGATTTCACCGCTGACGCCCGAAGCCAGGTCGGAGCAGAGGAAGGCACCGGCGTTACCGACTTCCTCGATGGTCACGTTGCGACGCAGCGGGGTCTGCTTCTCGTTGGCGGCCAGCATCTTGCGGAAGCTGGCGATACCGCTGGCGGCCAGGGTACGGATCGGACCGGCAGAGATGGCGTTGACGCGGGTGCCTTCCGGGCCGAGGCTACCAGCCAGGTAGCGTACACCGGCTTCCAGGCTGGCCTTGGCCATGCCCATGACGTTGTAGTTGGGCATGGTGCGCTCGGCGCCCAGGTAGGAGAGGGTGAGCAGGCTGCCGTTGCGGCCTTTCATCATCTCGCGACCGGCCTTGGCCAGGGCGACGAAGCTGTAGGCGCTGATGTCGTGGGCGATCTTGAAACCTTCACGGGTGGTGACGTCGGTGAAGTCGCCATTGAGTTGGTCGCCCGGGGCGAAGCCGACCGAGTGGACGATGCAGTCCAGGCCGTCCCATTTCTTGCTCAGCGCTTCGAATACGGCGGCGATTTCCTCGTCGCTGGCCACATCGCAAGGGAAGCACAGGTCAGCGCTGGAGCCCCAGCCGGCGGCGAACTCTTCGACGCGGCCCTTGAGCTTCTCGTTCTGGTAGGTGAAGGCCAGCTCGGCACCTTCGCGGTGCATGGCAGCAGCGATACCCGAGGCGATGGACAGTTTGCTGGCGACGCCAACGATGAGTACGCGCTTACCGGTTAGAAAACCCATTGTGCTATTCCTCTTCCTGTTTCAAGGATCAGTGAGCCGTTGCCGGGGCCAGAAAAGCGGCTTCCAGCAATTGCTGCGTATAAGGGTGTTGCGGTGCACTGAAGATCGTCTCTGCAGACCCTTGTTCGACCACCTGGCCCTGCTTGACCACCATCAACTGGTGGCTCAGCGCTCTGACTACCGCCAGGTCATGGCTGATAAACAGATAGGTCAGGTTGTACTTGGCCTGCAAGCCGCGCAACAACTCCACCACCTGACGCTGCACCGTACGGTCGAGCGCCGAAGTGGGCTCGTCCAGCAGGATCAACGCCGGTTTCAACACCAGTGCCCGGGCAATGGCAATCCGCTGCCGTTGCCCGCCAGAAAACTCGTGGGGGTAGCGATGCCGCGTCTGCGGGTCCAGCCCTACCTCCAAAAGCGCGTCGATGATGGCTTGTTCCTGCTCCGCCTCGTTGCCCATACCGTGAATGCGCAGACCCTCACCGACGATCTGGCTCACCGACATGCGTGGGCTCAGGCTGCCGAAGGGGTCCTGAAACACCACCTGCATCTGCCGGCGCAGCGGGCGCACTTCCTGCTGGCTGAGACCCTGCAACTGCTGGCCCTGGAAGCGGATATCACCGCGACTGGCGAGCAGCCGCAGAATGGCCATGCCCAGGGTGGATTTGCCGGAACCACTTTCGCCGACTATGCCCAGGGTCTGACCCTGAGGCAGGCTGAAGTTGATGCCGTCCACCGCTTTGACATGATCCACCGTCCGGCGCAGCAGGCCCTTCTTGATCGGGAACCATACGCGCAGGTCGTCCACCTCCAGCAGCGGCTGGCCCGCAGGGTTGGCCGCAGGGTCGCCGCTGGGCTCGGCACCGAGCAGTTCCTGGGTGTAGGGATGCTGCGGAGCCTGGAACAATTCTTCACACGACGCCTGTTCGACGATGCGACCGCGCTGCATGACACATACGCGATGGGCAATTCTGCGAACCAGGTTGAGATCATGGCTGATCAGCAGCAGTGACATGCCCAGGCGCGCCTGCAGATCCTTGAGCAGTTCGAGGATTTTCAGCTGAACGGTGACGTCCAGCGCGGTGGTCGGTTCGTCGGCGATCAGCAGTTGTGGCTCGTTGGCCAGGGCCATGGCGATCATCACGCGTTGACGCTGGCCGCCGGAGAGTTCGTGCGGGTAGGCCTTCAGGCGTTTCTTCGGCTCGGGGATGCCGACCAGCTCCAGCAGCTCCAGCGTGCGCGCGCTGGCTGCCTTGCCGCGCAGGCCCTTGTGCAGGACGAGCACCTCGTTGATCTGCTTTTCGATGGTGTGCAGCGGGTTGAGCGAGGTCATTGGCTCTTGGAAGACCATGGCGATGCGGTTGCCACGGATACCACGCAGACGGCCTTCACCGAGCTTGAGCAGGTCCTCGCCAGCATATTCGATGCTGCCATGCGGATGGCGTGCGAGCGGGTAGGGCAGTAGACGCAGGATCGAGTGCGCCGTCACTGACTTGCCCGAGCCGCTTTCGCCGACCAGGGCCAGTGTCTCGCCTTTGCGGATGTCGAAGCTGACCCCCTCGACCACGCGCTGGCAGTTCTCGCCCGTGACGAACTCGACGGCCAGGTCGCGAACTTGCAGCAGGGTTTCGTTCTGGCTCATGTCATTTCCTCGGGTCGAAGGCATCGCGGGCGGCTTCGCCGATGAAGACCAGCAGACTCAGCATGATCGCCAGCACGGCGAAGGCACTGATACCGAGCCACGGGGCCTGCAGGTTGCTCTTGCCCTGGGCGACCAGCTCGCCGAGCGACGGTGCGCCGGGCGGCAGGCCGAAGCCCAGGAAGTCCAAGGCGGTAAGCGTGCCGATCGCACCGGTGAGAATGAACGGCATGAAGGTCATGGTCGAAACCATGGCATTGGGCAGGATGTGGCGGAACATGATCGCTCCGTTCTCCATGCCTAGCGCCCGCGCCGCGCGCACGTACTCGAGGTTGCGGCCACGCAGGAATTCGGCGCGCACCACGTCGACCAGGCTCATCCAGGAGAACAGCAGCATGATGCCCAGCAGCCACCAGAAGTTCGGCTGCACAAAGCTGGCGAGGATGATCAGCAGATAGAGCACCGGCAGGCCCGACCAGATTTCCAGAAAGCGTTGGCCAAGCAGGTCGACCCAGCCGCCATAGAAGCCCTGCAGCGCACCAGCAATCACGCCGATCACCGAGCTGGCCAGGGTCAGGATCAGGGCAAACAGTACCGAGATGCGGAAGCCGTAGATCACCCGCGCCAGTACGTCACGGCCCTGATCGTCGGTGCCCAGCCAGTTCTGTGCCGAGGGTGGTGCGGGGGCTGGTACTTCCAGCTCGTAGTTGATGCTCGAATAGCTGAAGGGGATCGGCGGCCAGATCATCTTGCCGTCTTTTTCCGCGATCAGGTCCTGAATGTACGGGCTCTTGTAATTGGCCTGCAGCGGGAATTCGCCGCCGAACACGGTTTCCGGGTAGCGCTTGAGTACCGGGAAATACCACTCACCGTCGTAGCGCACGGCCAGGGGCTTGTCGTTGGCGATCAGTTCGGCACCGAGGCTCAGGCCAAACAGGATGAGGAACAGCCACAGCGACCACCAGCCGCGTTTGTGCGCCTTGAAGCGATCCAGGCGGCGTCGATTGAGAGGGGATAGTTTCATGCTCAACCCTCCCGACTTTCGAAGTCGATGCGTGGATCGACCAGGGTGTAGGTGATGTCACCGATCAATTTCACGATCAGCCCCAGCAAGGTGAAGATGAACAGGGTGCCGAACACCACCGGATAGTCGCGGTTGATCGCTGCCTCGAAGCTCATCAGGCCCAAGCCGTCGAGCGAGAAGATCACCTCGATCAGCAGGGAACCAGTGAAGAAGATGCCGATGAAGGCCGCGGGGAAGCCGGCGATGATCAGCAGCATGGCGTTACGGAACACGTGCCCGTAGAGCACGCGGTGGTTGGTCAGGCCCTTGGCGCGGGCGGTCACCACGTACTGTTTGTTGATCTCGTCGAGGAAGCTGTTCTTGGTCAGCAAGGTCAGGGTGGCGAAGTTACCAATGACCAGGGCTGTGACCGGCAGTACCAGGTGCCAGAGATAGTCGAGAATCTTGCCGCCGAGGCTGAGCTGCTCGAAGTTGTTCGAGGTCAGGCCGCGTAGCGGGAACCAGTCCCAGTAGCTGCCGCCGGCGAACAGCACGATCAGCAGGATGGCGAAGAGGAACGCCGGGATGGCATAGCCGACGATGATCGCTGAACTGGTCCAGACGTCGAAGGCGCTGCCGTGGCGGGTGGCCTTGGCGATGCCCAGCGGGATGGAGACCAGATACATGATCAGGGTGCTCCAGAGACCGAGTGAAATCGACACCGGCATCTTCTCGATGATCAGGTCTATGACCTGGGCGTCACGGAAGAAGCTGGAGCCGAAGTCCAGCTGCGCGTAGTTCTTGAGCATGATCCAGAAACGCTCCGGCGCCGACTTGTCGAAACCGTACATTTTCTCGATCTCGGCGATCAGCTGTGGGTCGAGGCCCTGGGCGCCGCGGTAGTTGGAGCCGGCCACCGACACTTCGGCGCCACCGCCGCCGATACGCCCCGTGGCGCCGCCGGCAGCCGCATCGAAACCTTCCAGCTTGGCGATCATCTGCTCGACCGGGCCCCCTGGTGCGGCCTGGATGATGATGAAGTTGATGACCAGAATGCCGAATAGGGTCGGGATGATCAGCAGCAGGCGGCGAAAAATATAGGCCAGCATGTTATTGCTTCGCCTCTTCGGTCGCTTGTTCGGCGGCTTGCTCCTGGGCCTCGCTTGGCTGCTCCAGGCCTGGGCGTACCCACCAGGTGTGCAGGCCGATATCGTAGAGCGGCGTCACTTTCGGATGCTCGAAGCGATTCCAGTAGGCGACGCGCCAGGTCTTGATGTGCCAGTTGGGGATCACGTAATAGCCCCACAGCAGCACGCGGTCGAGAGCCCGGGTGTGTGCGATCAGATGTTGCCGCGAGTTGGCGTTGATCAGCCCTTCGACGATCTGGTCGATGGCCGGGTCCTTGAGGCCGATGAAGTTGCGGCTGCCAGGGTTGTCGGCGCTGGAAGAATGCCAGTATTCACGCTGTTCGTTGCCCGGCGAGTTGGACTGGCCGAAACCACCGACGATCATGTCGAAATCACGCGAACGCAGGCGGTTGATGTACTGCGAAACGTCAACGCGGCGTATCACCAGCTCGATGCCGAGGTCGGCCAGGTTGCGTTTGAAGGGCAGCAGCACGCGTTCGAATTCGGTCTGCGCGAGCAGAAACTCGAAACTTACCGGCTGGCCGCTGGCGTCGAGCATGCGATCACCATCGATACGCCAGCCAGCCTGTTGCAGCAGCTGGTAGGCGCGGCGCTGCTGCTCGCGGATGATGCCGCTGCCGTCGGTGACCGGTACGCGGAATTCTTCGCTGAACACTTCGGCTGGAATCTTGCCGCGCAGCGGCTCGAGGATCTTCAGTTCGTCTTCACCGGGCAGCCCTTGCGAACCCAGCTCGGAGTTGTCGAAGTAGCTGCGGGTGCGGAAATAGGCGCCGTTGAACAGGCGTTTGTTGGCCCATTCGAAGTCGTACAGCAGGCCTAGTGCTTCACGTACGCGGCGATCCTGGAACTGCGGACGGCGGGTGTTGAAGATGAAACCCTGCATCCCGGTGGGGTTGCGGTTCTGGATTTCTTCCTTGACCAGCTGGCCGTTGGCAACCGCCGGTGTGTTGTAGGCGGTGGCCCAGTTCTTAGCACTGGTTTCCAGCCAGTAGTCGAACTGGCCGGCCTTCAGCGCTTCCAGAGCTACGGTGTTGTCGCGGTAGTAGTCGATCTGGATAGTGTCGAAATTATAGAACCCACGGCTCACGGGCAGGTCCTTGGCCCACCAGTCGTCGACCCGGTCGTAGCGGATGCTGCGCCCGGCCTGAACACGACCGACCTTGTATGGGCCGCTGCCCAGCGGCACCTCGAGATTGCTCTTGGCGAAGTCGCGCTCGGCCCACCAGTGCTTGGGTAGCACCGGCAGTTGGCCGACGATCAGCGGCAGCTCACGGTTGCCGGCGTGCTTGAACACGAAGCGCACGCTGTGCGGCGATTCCACTTCCACCTCTTCGACATCGGCGTAGTAGCCGCGGTACATCGGCGCGCCTTTTTCCATCAGCGTATCGAAGGTGAACTTGACGTCTTCGGCGGTGATCGGAGTGCCGTCGTGGAAGCGGGCTTCCTTGCGTATCAGGAAGCGCACCCAGGCGTTGTCAGGTGCCTTCTCGATCTTTTCCGCCACCAGTCCGTAGGCAGTGAACGGCTCGTCCATGCTCTGCACAGCAAGGGTGTCGTAGATCAGATTGATCTCGTCGGCGGCCACCCCCTTGCTGATGAAGGGGTTGAGGCTGTCGAAGCCACCGAAACCCGCTTCGCGAAAGGTGCCGCCCTTGGGCGCGCCGGGGTTGGTGTATTCGAAGTGCGTGAAGTTGGCGGGATATTTGGGCGGCTCGTCGTAGAGGGTGACGGCATGCTTGGGGGCGGCGAAGGCGAGGCCGGCCAGGCCGAGCAGAATGAGGCTGCTACCGTGGAGCAGGAAACTGCGCAGCGGGTGGGTCATCGAGCGTTCTCCGTGGGCTTCAGCCACCAGGTGCGCAGGCCCAGGGTGTAGGGCGGCGTGGTGACGAAGGCGAACCGGTTGCGGTACGCCAGGCGGTGATAATTGATGTACCAGTTGGGAATGCTGTAGTGCTGCCAGAGCAGGACCCGATCAAGGGCCCGTGCGGCGGCTACCTGTTCGTCCCGCGTCTGCGCCGAGAGCAGCTTGTCGATCATCTCGTCGACCACCGGATCATTGACGCCCGCATAGTTCTTGCCGCCCTTGATGTTCACTTGGCTGGAATGGAAATACAGCGATTGCTCCAGGCCTGGGCTGAGGGTTTGCGGCAGGGTCAGCAGGATCATGTCGTAGTCGAACTGGTCAAGGCGCTGCTTGTATTGGGCGCGGTCGACAGTGCGCAGGTTGGCGCGTATGCCGATACTGGCGAGGTTGGCGATATAGGGTTGGAGAATGCGTTCGAGGCTGGGGTTGACCAGCATGATCTCGAACTCGAGTCGTTGACCGCGAGCATTACGCAACTCCTGGCCGGAAGGCTTCCAGCCGGCGTCGGCCAATAGACCGAGGGCGCGGCGCAAGGTTTCCCGGGGGATACCGCGGCCATCGGTTACCGGTTGTGTCAGTGGCTCGGTGAGCAGGCGCGCGGGCAGCTTGTCGCGGTGAGGCGACAGCAGCAACCACTCTGCGCCTTCGGGTTTGCCGGTGGCCGAGAATTCGCTGTTGGGGTAGTAACTGGCGGCGCGTACGTAGGCATTGTTGAACAGTGTGCGATTGGTCCATTCAAAATCGAACATCAGCCCCAACGCTTCGCGCACCCTGCGGTCGCTGAACAGCTCGCGGCGCGTGTTCATGAACAGGGCCTGGGTCTGCGTCGGGATCTGGTGCGGTATCTCGGCGCGAATCACGTCGCCGCGGATCACGGCTGGGAAGCGGTAGCCGTTGCTCCAGTTCTTCGCTTGGTTCTCGATGTAGAAGTCGAATTCGCCGGCCTTGAAGGCTTCGAAGGCGACATGGTTGTCGCGGTAGAACTCCACTTCGACGCGGTCGAAGTTGTACTTGCCACGATTGACCGGCAGGTCCTTGCCCCACCAGTCTTTCACCCGTTCGAACACCAGGCGCCGGCCAGGCACGACCTGGACGATGCGATACGGGCCGCTGCCCAGCGGGGCTTCGAATGTCGTGCTTTTGAAGTCGCGATCTTTCCAGTAGTGCTGCGGCAGCACCGGCAGTTCGCCCAGGCGCAGGATCAGCAGCGGATTGCCGGCGCGCTTGAAGACGAAGCGGATGCGGTGACGACCGAGGATATCGACGCGCTTCACTTCCTGCAGGTTGGTGCGGTACTGCGGATGGCCGTCGTTGCGCAGCAGGCGATAGGAGAAGGCAACATCGTAGGCGGTGATCGGTTTGCCATCGTGAAAGCGCGCTTCGGGGCGCAGATTGAACACCACCCAGCTGCGATCCTCGTTGTACTCGACGCTCTTGGCGATCAGGCCGTAACTGGAGGCAGGCTCATCGCCGGAGGGATCGTAAGCGCCAGTGCCGACCATCAAGGGTTCGTTCAGCTCATTGGCGCCGTACTGCAGGAAATGCGCGGTCGAGATCGGGCTGCTGCCCTTGAGTGTGTAGGGGTTGAGCGTATCGAAAGTACCGGACGCCATGATGCGCAACGTGCCACCTTTGGGCGCATCGGGGTTGACCCAGTCAAAATGACTGAAGCTGGCAGGGTACTTGAGTGTCCCGAACTGGGCGTAGCCGTGGCTCTCGCTGATAGTCGCAGAGGCGGGAAAGCTCAAGGCCAGGCTGAGGAACAGCAGGAGGAGGGGACGCATCGGGCGTGAGATCCGATCCATGGCGGCGTTTGGGCTCTGGGGCGGTACAGTAACAGCTTGTATGGACAGGAAAAAGAGTGCAGCGGTGGGCGGGCGGTTACCACGCGATGACATACACTTCAGGGACACGCCATGAGGGTACGAATTTGTCGGAACGAAGCCATGGTTTGCAGTCATGGATCGATCGCCTGAACCAAGCCGAACTGCCCGCGCTGGCTGCCGTCGTGCAGGATCTGCAACGCCTCGCGCAGCAGGATTCTGCCTCGGTGCAGCAGTTGGCCGATGTGTTGCTGCGTGATGCGGCGCTGACCAGCAAGGTGCTGCGAGTCGGCAACAGCGTCTACTACAACCCGTCCCAGGAAACCATCAAGACCATCTCGCGAGCCATTGTCCTGATCGGCTTCGACAACGTGCGCCTGATCAGCCTTTCTGTGAGCCTGATCGACGGGCTGCTCACTCGTGCGCCGCGAGAGCAGCTGCAGACATTGCTCGCGCGTTCTTTCCATGCCGCGGTGCAGGCGCGCAACCTGGCTGGCTATGTCATTTCCGGGCACAGCGAAGAGGTATTCATCGCTGCACTGCTCCATCACCTGGGCGAGCTGGCGTTCTGGGGCTGTGGTGGGGCGCAGGCTGATGAACTGGCCGATGCCCTTGAGCGCCCTGGTGTCGATGTCGATGAAGCGGTGCGTGAGGTGCTCGGTGCCAGCTTTCGTCAACTTACCCAGGCGTTGCTGAAAAGCTGGAACCTGGGCGAGACGGCCATCCTCGCCCAGGCAGGCGCCAGCCAGCATGATCCAGCTGCCTACGCCGTACAGTTGGGCGTGCGTATCAGTGAGGCGGCGCTCGGTGGCTGGGATTGTGCGGAAATGGAGGGCGTGCTGGGCAAGGTAGCGGCGTTTATCGACCTGACTCCGGAGGAAACCCTGCAGCAGGTGCTGGCCAGTGCTGATGAAGCGGTGAAGGTCGCCTCGACCTTCGGTGCCAGCAAGTTGTGCCGGCTGATTCCCAATACCGATCCCGAGCAGATTCTTCAGCAGCAGGAAGAGCGTCGTGCGCGTTTGCTGCAGCCGGATCTGTTGGTGATGCAGCAGGCACTGCAGGATCTCGGCCTGATGGTCAATTCCAGGGCCGATGTCGGGCTGGTGCTCGACACCTTGCTCAAAGGCCTGCATCGGGGCGCTGGCCTGGAGCGGGTGATGCTCACGGTTCTGGCCGATGGGCAGAGCCGCTTTCGCGCCAAGCGGGTGATCGGTGAAAAGTCGCAGCAATGGCTGGAGGACTTCGTACTGCCGACCGAGCAGGTAGAGCAGCCGCATATCTTCAGTTATGCGCTGCGCCATCGTGAGGCGATCTGGATGGGCGTGCCCGCCAGCTACAACCTGGCCGAGCTGGTGACCCAGCCGATTCGGCGCAGTCTTGGCGCTGGCATGTTCTTCATCGCGCCGATCATCGCGGGTACTCGGGAAATCGGCGTGCTATATGCCGACAGTCGGCTGTCCGGGCGGGCGCTGCGGCATGAGCAGTTCGCGGCGTTTCAGCGCTTCACGCAATTGGCGGGGCGTTGTCTGGAGGCGATCAGCAGGCGCTGATCACGGTAGATAGAGGGTCAGCATTTCCCCTGGTTGCAGCCTGCTGCTGCGTGGGTTCCAGGCTTGCAGGCGCTTGAGGTCGATCTTGAAGCGCTTGGCGATCACGTACAGCGAATCACCATGCTGCACGCGGTAGTAGGTGGCCTTGTCGCGCGAGCTGGAGGTGCTGCGAGCGGTGCTGGCGACACGCGCGCTGCTATCGGCGGCGGCCAGGGTGAGCACCTGGCCGACTTTCAAATCATTGCCCTGCAGCTTGTTCCAGCGCTTCAGATCATGCACGGCGACTTGGTTGGCGCGAGCGATCTGCCACAGGTTGTCGCCGTTCTTCACTTGATAGGTCCGGCTGGCCACGCTCTGCGCGGTGTCGCGCTGTTGATACAGCGGCTCGCTCGGCTGCGTGCCAGGTTTGCCTGGAATGGTCAGTACCTGGCCGATGCTCAGGTTGTTGCTGCTCAGGCGATTGACGTCCTTGAGCATGTTCACTGAAAGGTGATGACGATTGGCAATGGCGTGCAGGCTATCGCCGGAGCGCACGGTGTAACTCTGCCAGTCGACCATTTCCTGCGGTTTCATCAAGGCCAGGTTGGCGCTGAGCATCTCGGCTTTGTCGGTTGGTACCAGCAGATGTTGCGGGCCGTCGAGGGTAATGCCGCGCTTATAGGCCGGGTTGAGCTGCAGCAGTTCCTGTTCATCCAGGTCGGCCAGTTTGGCGACGCGGGCCAGATCCATGTGCTGCTTGATCGCGATCTGTTCGAAGTAGGGTTCGTTGGCGATCGGCGAGAGGGTCACGCTATAGGCTTCCGGCGTCAGAATCACCTGTGACAGCGCCAGTAGCTTGGGCACGTAGTCTTCGGTTTCCTTGGGCAGCGACAGGTTCCAGTAGTCGCTGGGCAGGCCGAGCTTCTCGTTGCGTTCGATGGCGCGACTGATACGGCCTTCGCCAGCGTTGTAGGCAGCCAGGGCGAGTAACCAGTCGCCGTTGAACATTTCGTGCAGGCGGCTGAGATAGTTGAGTGCGGCCTGGGTTGAGGCGGTGACGTCGCGGCGACCGTCGTACCAGTTGGTCTGGCGCAGGTTGTAGTAACGGCCGGTAGACGGAATGAACTGCCAGAGGCCGACCGCGTGCGCCGAAGAATAGGCCTGTGGGTCGTAAGCGCTTTCGATCACCGGCAGCAGCGCCAGCTCCATCGGCATGTCGCGTTCAGCCAGGCGTTCGACGATGTAGTGGATATAGGGGGCGCTACGTTCGCTGACGGTGTCGACATGCTTCGGATTGCTGGCGTACCACAGGCGTACGCGCTCGATGCGCGGGTTGATGCCTATCTGATCCTGCAGCTGGAAGCCGTCGCGCATGCGCTCCCAGATATCGGTGTATTCGCGGGGTTTGACTTCGCTGCTGAGCCACTCGGGCTCACGTTCCATGCCGATGGCGCGGGAGGTATCGGCAGAGCGATCCGGGGTGTCGCTGGGCAGGCTCTGACAACCGGCCAGGATCATGCAACACATCACTGCGAGTGCTCGAGAGCTTCGCGCCAATGCCTTTATATTCAATGACTTGCGTGATGATAAAGGCATTGGCTGAGGTGTTCATCCCGACGAAAAATTCGGGCGATTCTAGGAATCGAGGCGGTGCTGGTCAAGTTTTCACCAGTCCTGGACTGGTCTTTTGCGGGCTTGTCGACCTTTTCTCAGCAGCTAGAACTTGTCTTTCCAGGCGCGCAGGCTAGCGAATACGGCGCTTGGCTCGCTCGACTGCCGGTCATCGCGTCCGTTGGTCGCAGCGACGACCGAAGGCTGGCCAACGCGTAGGAAAGGATTGGTGGCTAGTTCCAGTTCGATGTTCGACGGCAGGCTGATGTGGCCTTCGTCGCGCCAGCGGGTCACTTCGGCCAGGCGTTCGTTCAAGCGTGCATTGTCCGGCTCGACGGCGTGGGCGAAGCGCAGGTTGCTCAAGGTGTATTCGTGGGTGCAGTACACCAGGGTACGGGCGGGCAGGGCCGCCAGGCGGCTGAGAGACTGATGCATCTGTTGCGGGGTGCCTTCGAACAGGCGGCCACATCCGCCTGCGAACAGGGTATCACCGCAGAACAGCAGGTCCTGTCCGGCGTGGTAGTAAGCGATATGACCGAGCGTGTGGCCAGGCACGGCCATGACCCGGAAGCGCAGGCCGAGCACGTCGATCTCGTCGTTGTCGCTCAGATCGAGGTCACGGGCCGGGATCTTTTCCGCCGCAGGGCCGGCTACACGTGCGCCGGTGGCGTTCTTCAGTGTTTCGACACCGCCGACATGATCGAAGTGGTGGTGAGTGATCAGGATGTCGCTGAGCGTCCAGTCAGGACGGGCTTCCAGCCAGGCCATGACCGGCGCTGCGTCGCCGGGGTCGACCACGGCGCAGCGCTTGCTGCGGGCGTCCTGCAGCAGCCAGATATAGTTGTCATTGAAGGCGGGCAACGCGTCGATCTGAATCATTGCGGGTCGCTAAGCTGGTGATAAAGGTGCATCTTAGACACGACATGCAGAACCTGTCATGCGGAGGCAGCGATGACTGATGAGGCATTCGCCCAGGCCGACCCTGAGTGGCTCAAGCTTATCGGCGAGGCGCGCGACTGGCTTGCCGGGCCGCTCGGCCAACTGTTGCTGGAGGAAGAACGGCGCTTGCTGGAAGAGGAGCTGGCGCGTTTTTTCGGTGGTTATCTGGTGAGCTACGGCCCTGGTGCGGAGGGGCCGCCCAAAGCGGGACAGATCCAGCACAACGTGCGCCTTGGCGCGCCGATGCCGGGTGTGCAGATCGTCTGCGAAGAGCAGTCCTGGCCGCTGGGTGAGCACGCTGCCGACGTGGTGGTGCTGCAGCACGGTCTGGATTTCAGCCTGTCGCCCCACGGCCTGTTGCGTGAGGCAGCGCGTAGCGTCAGACCTGGCGGGCATCTGCTGATTCTGGGGATTCACCCCTGGAGCGCCTGGGGCGTGCGGCGCCTGTTTGCCCGGGACGGTTTGGCCGAGGCACGTTGCATCGCCCCGAGCCGTGTCGGCGACTGGCTGAGTTTGCTGGGCTTTGCGTTGGAGAAACGGAGGTTCGGGTGCTATCGTCCGCCGCTCGCTTCGCTTGCCTGGCAAACGCGCCTGCGGCGAATGGAGAGCTGGGGCGATGCCTGGCAGTTGCCGGGCGCCGGTTGTTACCTATTGGTAGCACGCAAGTTGGTGGTTGGTTTGCGTCCGTTGCGGCAGTCGCGCCGCGAGCCGATGGGCAAGTTGCTGCCGATGCCAGTGGCGAAGGTCAGTCGGCGTGATCTCGACAACTGATTGCCAGGCTGCGGCCAAACAATTCTGTACAGAGTCTATGAATGTCTGAAACCCATGATGTGGTGATTTACACCGATGGCGCCTGCAAGGGCAATCCTGGTCCCGGAGGTTGGGGCGCGCTGCTGGTGTACAAAGGTGTGGAGAAGGAACTTTGGGGCGGCGACCCCAATACCACCAACAACCGCATGGAGCTGATGGCGGCGATTGCCGGCCTGATCGCGCTGACCCGGCCGTGCTCGGTCAAACTGGTGACCGACTCGCAGTATGTTATGAAAGGTATCCAGGAATGGCTGCCTAACTGGAAGAAGCGCGGCTGGAAGACCGCTTCGAAAGAACCGGTGAAAAACGCCGATCTCTGGCAGAAGCTGGATGAGGAAGTGAATCGCCATCAAGTGAGCTGGCAGTGGGTGCGTGGGCATACTGGCCACCCTGGCAACGAGCGTGCCGACCAGTTGGCCAATCGCGGCGTTGACGATGTGCGTGCGGCGCGCTGAGCGGTGATACAGCACCTGAGTTAAGATGCCGCGCTGAACGTGCGGCAACCCGAATAGATGAGAGAGGCAAGGCGTGACAACCGAGAACACCGTCAGACGCTACGTAGTGCTGGATACCGAAACCACGGGTATGCCGGTCACCGACGGGCACCGCATCATCGAGATCGGTTGTGTCGAATTGCTTGGCCGCCGCCTCACCGGGCGTCACTTCCACGTTTACCTCAACCCCGATCGTGAAATCGACGAAGGCGCCATCGCGGTTCACGGTATTACCAACGAATACGTGGCCGACAAGCCGCGCTTCAAGGAAGTCGCCGATGAATTCTATGAGTTCATCAAAGGCGCCCAGCTGATCATCCACAACGCGGCGTTCGACGTTGGATTCATCAACAACGAGTTCGCCCTGTTGGGGCAGAGCGAGCGTGCCGACGTCAGTGATTACTGTTCGGTGCTCGATACCCTGATGATGGCGCGCGAGCGTCATCCGGGGCAGCGCAACAGCCTCGATGCGCTGTGCAAGCGTTACGGCGTCGACAACTCCAACCGCGAACTGCACGGCGCCTTGCTCGACTCGGAGATTCTCGCCGACGTCTACTTGGCAATGACTGGTGGCCAGACCAATCTGTCACTGGCCGGTGAAGGTTCCGATGGTGATGGCAGTGGGCGTCAGCAGGCCACGCCTATTCGCCGTCTTGACGCATCGCGTCCGCGTACTCGCGTCATTCGCGCCAGCGAAGACGAACTAGCGGCGCACATGGCGCGTCTGGCCGTGATCGAAAAATCCGCAGGCGGCCCGTCGCTGTGGGCACAGTTGGAAAAAGCGCCGGAATAACCGAACAGCGCAATTGCGACCTTTTCTTATAGCGTGATGCACAGGGGGTTCCGCCGATCAGGGGGAGCCTCTAACCTGAGGCGATGGGCAGGCCAAGCCTGCCAGCCTTCAGGACGTCACAATGTATAAAGATCTCAAATTCCCCGTCCTAATCGTGCACCGCGACATCAAGGCCGACACCGTGGCCGGTGATCGCGTGCGCGCCATCGCTCAGGAGCTTACTCAGGACGGTTTCAGCATTCTGCCCACGGCGAGCGCCGCTGAGGGGCGCATTGTCGCGTCCACCCACCACGGCCTGGCCTGCATCCTGGTGGCCGCCGAGGGAGCGGGGGAGAACAGCCGCCTGTTGCACGACATGGTCGAGCTGATTCGTGTGGCGCGGGTGCGGGCGCCGCAATTGCCGATCTTCGCCCTGGGCGAGCAGGTCACTATCGAAAACGCGCCGGCCGAAGCCATGGCCGATCTCAACCACCTGCGCGGCATCCTCTATCTCTACGAAGACACTGTGTCGTTCCTCGCCAGGCAGGTGGCGCGTGCGGCGCACAACTACCTCGATGGCCTGCTACCGCCGTTCTTCAAGGCGCTGGTGCAGCACACCGCGCAATCCAACTATTCCTGGCACACGCCTGGTCATGGTGGTGGCGTAGCCTATCGCAAGAGTCCGGTGGGCCAGGCCTTCCACCAGTTCTTCGGTGAAAACACACTGCGTTCGGATTTGTCGGTGTCGGTGCCGGAGCTGGGCTCGCTGCTCGACCACACTGGCCCGCTGGCCGAGGCCGAGGCGCGCGCGGCGCGCAACTTCGGCGCCGACCACACCTTCTTTGTGATCAACGGCACCTCGACGGCGAACAAGATCGTCTGGCATTCGATGGTCGGCCGCGATGACCTGGTGCTGGTGGATCGCAACTGCCACAAGTCGATCCTGCACTCGATCATCATGACCGGCGCGATCCCGCTGTACCTGTGCCCCGAGCGCAATGAACTGGGGATCATCGGGCCGATTCCGCTCTCCGAGTTCAGCAAGGAATCGATTCAGGCCAAGATCGACGCCAGCCCGCTGGCGCGCGGTCGTGCGCCCAAGGTCAAGCTGGCGGTGGTGACCAACTCCACCTATGACGGGCTCTGCTACAACGCTGAAATGGTCAAGCAGGCGCTGGGGGACTCGGTCGAGGTGCTGCACTTCGACGAAGCCTGGTACGCCTACGCCGCTTTCCATGAGTTCTATGCTGGCCGTTATGGCATGGGCACCCAGTGCGACGAGCATTCACCGCTGGTGTTCACCACGCATTCGACGCACAAGCTGCTGGCGGCTTTCAGTCAGGCCTCGATGATTCACGTGCAGGACGGCGGGCAGCGCCAGCTGGACCGTGATCGTTTCAACGAAGCCTTCATGATGCACATCTCCACCTCGCCGCAGTACGGCATCATTGCCTCGTTGGATGTGGCCTCGGCGATGATGGAAGGGCCGGCAGGGCGCTCGCTGATTCAGGAAACCTTCGACGAGGCGCTGAGCTTCCGCCGCGCACTGGCCAATGTACGGCGCAACCTGAGCGCCGAGGATTGGTGGTTCAGTATCTGGCAGCCGGGGGCGGCCGATGGCGCCGACAGCCTGACGACCGCCGACTGGGTATTGCAACCGGACGCCGACTGGCATGGCTTTGGCGAAGTGGCCGATGACTATGTGCTGCTCGATCCGATTAAGGTCACGCTGGTGATGCCCGGCCTCAATGCCGCCGGCAAGCTGGAGCCGCAGGGCATTCCCGCCGCGGTGGTCAGCAAGTTTCTCTGGGAGCGTGGGCTGGTGGTGGAGAAAACCGGCCTGTACTCCTTCCTGGTGCTGTTCTCCATGGGTATCACCAAGGGCAAGTGGAGCACGCTGCTGACCGAGCTACTGGAGTTCAAGCGCAGCTACGACGCCAATCTGCCGTTGATCGACGTACTGCCCTCCATCGCCCACACGGACGGCGGGCGCTATCAGGGTATGGGCCTGCGTGACCTGTGCGATGCGCTGCATGGCTGCTACCGCGAGAACGCCACGGCCAAAGCGCTGAAAAGCATGTACACGGCGCTGCCTGAGCTGGCGATCAAACCGGCTGATGCCTATGACCGCCTGGTGCGCGGCGAGGTAGAGGCGGTACCCATCGATCAATTGCAGGGGCGTATCGCTGCGGTGATGCTGGTACCTTACCCGCCGGGTATTCCGTTGATCATGCCAGGCGAGCGCTTCACGGCGGCCACTCGCTCGATTCTCGACTACCTGGCGTTCGCGCGGGCGTTCGACCAGGCCTTCCCGGGGTTCGATATCGACGTGCACGGTTTGCAAACCGAGGCGGGTGAGTACAGCGTGGATTGCCTGGTGGAGTAATCCTGCCGTGGATCTGTCGGGGAGCAAGATCCTCGACAGATCAATCTCTTATCTCTGACATTCAAAGCGGTTGTTAACGTCCGGGGCGTGCCCTGCGTCACAGTGGCAAGCATCGACTTTTATGGCGCGCTTGTTATAGTTGCTCGGTTATTAATCACAAAATTGTTACTGTGCTGCCGAGCCGCGGCTGAGGATGCCTGCCATGTCCGACTACAAAGCCTTCCGCGTCGAGCTGGCGGATAAGATCGCCCATGTGCAGATCAACCGTCCGGACAAGATCAACGCAATGAATGCCGACTTCTGGCGCGAGATCATCGAGATCTTCCAGTGGGTCGATGACAACGACGCGGTCCGTGTCGTGGTGCTCTCCGGTGCTGGCAAACACTTTTCTTCGGGCATCGACCTGATGCTGCTGGCCTCGGTCGGTGCCCAGCTGGGCAAGGACGTTGGTCGCAACGCCACGGCACTACGCCGCAAGATTCTCGAGCTGCAAGCCTCCTTCAACGCCGTCGACAATTGCCGCAAGCCAGTGCTGGCTGCCATTCAGGGCTATTGCATCGGCGGTGCCATCGACCTGATCAGCGCTTGCGACATGCGTTATTCCACGCTCGATGCGCAGTTCTCGATCAAGGAGATCGACATGGGCATGGCTGCCGATGTCGGCACCCTGCAGCGCCTGCCGCGCATCATCGGCGACGGCATGATGCGTGAGCTGGCCTTCACCGGGCGCAACATCAATGGCACGGAAGCTGCCCGTATCGGCCTGGTCAATCGCACCTACGAGAATCAGGAGGCGCTGCTGGCCGGGGTGATGGAGATCGCCGCACAAATCGCCGCCAAGTCGCCGATTGCCGTGCGTGGCACCAAGGAAATGATTCGCTATATGCGCGATCACCGGGTCGACGATGGCCTTGAATACATCGCCACCTGGAACGCCGCCATGCTGCAATCGGAAGACCTGCGCCTGGCCATGGCGGCGCACATGACCAAGCAGAAGCCGGAGTTCGCCGACTGATGCCGTATTCGCTGATGTTCGCTGCGAGGCCTAGAGCATGGTAAGTGGAGCCACATCCCTGAATCTGGTGCGCGACGAGCTGTTCGTCACCATGGAAGAGGCCGAGCAGAGCCTGGAGCATTTCATCGCCGAGCGGCACAACGGCAGTCTGTTGCAGCAAGCGGTGGAAAGCCTGCACCAGGTTCGCGGCACGCTCAACCTGATCGAACTGGCCGGCGCCGAGCTGCTGGCTCAGGAAGTGCTGGATCAGGCCACTGACATTCCCGCTGGTGCTGGTGAGGAGCGCGACGCGCAGCTCTCGGCTCTGAGCAATGCCCTGCATGTGCTGCGGCGTTATCTGGAAAACGTCGACGCCCATCGCCAGGAAATGCCTGAACTGTTGCTGCCGGCGATCAACGATTTACGTCAGGCCGGTGCGCAGCAGCCGCTGCCGGAAAGTTTCTTCTTCAGCGTTCGCCTCGATCATGCGCGGCCGCACACGGCTACCCAGCCACTCGATGGCGCGGCCAAGCTGAGCGAAGGCAAGCGCCTGCGGCACATGTATCAGGTCGGACTGCTCGGTTTTATCCGTGAGCAGAATCCGCAGGCCAGCCTCAAGCTGATGGTGCGAGCCATGGCGCGTTTGGACAGCCTGTTCGCCAACGAGCCGCGTGGGCGCATGTGCTGGATTGGTGCCGCGGCCATCGAGGCCCAGTGCGACGGTCAACTGCTGCCGCGCAAATCGCGCAAGCAGCTGTTCTCGCGAGTGGATCGCGAGCTCAAGCTGATGCTCGGCAATCCACAGTACGAAGCACCGCGCAGCTTGCTGAAAGAGTTGCTGTATCTGGTCGCGCTCGCCGACAGCCATGGCCCGCACGCCACTGCTATGCGCGAAGTGTTCGGCCTCGCGCCGTTGCCGTTCACTGACCATTTGCTGGAAGAGGAATACCAGCGCCTGGCCGGGCCGGGGCAGGCGGTGATGCGTTCGTTGTCCACCGCGATTCGCGAAGAATTGGCCAGCGTCAAGGATATGCTCGACCTGCTCGAGCGTGGCACCTTGCAAGGTGAAACCCTGGGCACCTTGCATGCGTTGTTGGGCAAATTGGCCAAGACCCTGAGCATGGTCGGTTTGAATTCTGCCGGCAACTCGCTCGGCGCTCAGCTGCCGCTGGTTGCCGCCTGGAGTGAAGACACGCCGCCGCAGGCGGAGCAACTGCACAAGCTGGCTGATGCCGTGCTCTATGTCGAAGGCATGGTGGCCAGCCTGGAGCGTGGCGAAGGTCGCGATCTCAGGCCGGCTGCCGTCGAACCGGGTAATGAGGCCGACTCTTTCGCCATTCATCAACTCAACGAAGCCCGTATCGTGGTGGTCGACGAGGCTCGGGCCGGTCTGGCTCTGGCCAAACGCGCGATCACGGCGTACCTGGAGTCGGCTGGCGACAAGATGCACCTGTCCAACGTGCCGTTCAGCTTGCAGGCCGTGCGTGGCGGCTTGTGGTTCCTCGAGCAGCGCCGCGCCGCGATGCTGGTCGGGGCGTGCGCCGACTACATCCAGACGCGCATGCTCGACAGCGGTCAGATGCCTTCGGAGCAGATGCTGGAAACCCTGGCTGATGCGCTGAGCAGCCTGGAGTACTACCTGGAAGCTGGCGCCGTC
This sequence comes from Pseudomonas sediminis, assembly GCF_039555755.1. Classification (NCBI taxonomy): domain Bacteria; kingdom Pseudomonadati; phylum Pseudomonadota; class Gammaproteobacteria; order Pseudomonadales; family Pseudomonadaceae; genus Pseudomonas; species Pseudomonas sediminis. Next base: position 4,245,822 of record NZ_CP154631.1, on the reverse strand, counting down.
ATGCGTCCTGAAACCCGCCCGAGCGTGCTCGACCTTGCCGAAGAGAGCGTCAAGGCACTGGGCATGCCGGTGGCTGCCTGATGGTCTGGCGTAATACGTTCCTCGATCCGGCCCAGCCGGGTGGCTGGGCGCTGCTCTACAGCCAGCAGCACTTTCTTGCCGACAGCAATGGCGTGCTGTTTCCGCGTGACTGGATCAAGCGCCAGGATCTGCCGATCATCGGCGAGCAGGGCATTGGCCATTTCGGTGAGGACGCCGTCTATCTCGTACAGGTCAAACCGTCGGCCACGCTGGATGGCTGCAACTGGCAGAGCCTGCGCCAGTTTATGTTGCAGGGCGAGGCGGAAACCTTCCGCATGCTCGCCTACGCCGCGCAGATCGGCACCTGGTATGCCGAGCATCGTTTCTGCGGCAGTTGCGGTACGCCGACCCGACAGCTTCCTGGCGAGCGGGCCATGCGTTGTGACAGCTGCGAATCGCAGCATTATCCGCGCCTGGCGCCGAGCATGATCGTGCTGGTGACGCGTGGCGATGAAGTCCTGCTCGCGCGCTCGCCGCGTTTCGTGACAGGGGTATACAGCGCCCTGGCAGGCTTTGTCGAACCAGGCGAGTCGGTGGAGCATTGCGTGGCACGCGAGGTGCGCGAGGAAGTCGGTCTGGAGGTGAAGAATCTGCAGTACATCGGCAGCCAGGGCTGGCCGTTTCCGCATTCGCTGATGCTTGGCTTCCATGCCGAATATGCCGGTGGCGATATCGTCATGCAGGAAGACGAAATCGAGGATGCGCGCTGGTTTCGCGTTGATGACTTGCCGCCGTTGCCGGCGTCGCGCTCCATCGCTCGCCATCTGATCGACCTCTATGTCGCGCGCCGCCTCGGTCTGCCCGAGCCGAGTCTGTCGTAGGGCGGGTGCAACCCGCCAAATCGTTGCTGCGGTGGGTTGCGCCAGCCCTACGCGACCCAGTGCTGCCAGACCAGGCGGGCGGTAAGCGCCAGAACCACGGCGATGAATACCGGGCGGATGAATTTCGAGCCGCCGCCAATCGCCGTGCGCGCACCGAGAAAGGCGCCGGCCATCAGCGAAAAGCCCATGCACAGGCCCAGCACCCATGCCACTTGTCCGGCGATGATGAACACCGCCAGGGCGCAGGCGTTGCTGATGAAGTTCATCGAGCGTGCCACGCCGCTAGCGCGCACCAGATCGAGCGGGTACATGAGCAGCGTGCTGACCGTCCAGAACGCACCGGTTCCCGGGCCGGCTACGCCATCGTAGAAGCCCAGGCTGATGCTCTGGGGCCATTGCCGGCGGCTGGCGATGGGCAGGTCGGCGTCAAGCGGCGCGTCGGGCGTCTTGCCGAAGAGCAGGTACAGGCCGCAGACGAATACCACCAACGGCAGCATCTTGTTGATCCACTCGGCTGGCATCCAGTGCACTAACACTGCTCCGCCAATCGCACCCATGGCGGTGCCGGCCATTGCGTTCTTCCATTTGCCCGGGCTGAACAGCTTGCGCCGGTAGAAGGTGTAGCTGGCAGTTGCCGAGCCGAAGGTCGCGCACAGTTTGCTGGTGCCGAGCACCAGGTGCGGCGGCAGGCCGGTGGTGAGCAGGGCGGGGATGGTCAGCAGACCGCCGCCACCGGCAATGGCGTCGATAAAACCAGCGATGAAGGCGACCAGGGCGAGAATGGCCAGTGTGCTGGGGTCGATGGCGAGCTCGAGAGCGAAGGGCATATTTAAAGTGTCGACTTGTGGGCGAATGCGCAGCCTGCTGACTGTTCGTCGTGGAGAGAGCTGCGCATAATGCCGGGATTTCGCCATAGAAGGAACGCAATCGATGCAATACGACGGGTTGGCCTGGGCCGTGGCGCTGTTGGCCATATTGGCGCTGCTGGTGGCACTGCGCATCCTGCTCAATACGGGCTGGTTCCTCGGTTGGTTGCGTGGCACCTGTGGTCTGGCATTTCTCGCGTTGGCCGGGCTGGTGGGCCTGGTGGCTTATGATCTGTATGCCTATGAGCCGCTGCAGCCGGGCAAGCCCTTGGTGACGCTGAGCTTCAAGGCCGACGGCCCGCAGCGCTATCAGGTGACGTTGCTCGAAGGTGGGCGCGAGCGCACGGTTACCTTGGAGGGCGACATGTGGCAGCTCGATGGCCGACTGATTCGCTGGAAAGGTCTGGCCGAGCTGATTGGCCTTGAGCCGGGCTATCGTCTGGAGCGTCTGTCGGGACGTTTTCTGGCCATCGAGCAGCAGGCGCTGGCGCAACACGGTCGCGTGCAGTTGGCCGAAAGCCCCTATGGCGTGGACCTGTGGCGCTGGCTGCGGCTGAGCCAGCGTGATCTGCTGCTGTTCGACCCGCAGGCGCTGCGGGTGACTTATCTGCCGATTGCCGCCGATGCCGTCTACAGCGTCAGCCTGACGCCGACCGGTCTGCTGGCCGAACCGATGAACCCGGCAGCCGAAGCCGCGTTGAAGGATTGGTAGGCGGCAGCAGAGTGTGGCGGAAGTAGGGTGCGCCGTGCGCACCGATAGACCGAATCGATCTGCGATGCGCACGGCGCGCCCTGCAAAAAAGGCACCTACAAGGTGCCTTTGTCGTTCAGGGCATTCGGCCTCAGGAAAGGAAGCCGCCGTCTACGTTCAGCGCCACGCCGGTGGTGTAGCTGGAGGCATCACTGGCCAGGTACAGCACAGTGCCGGCCATCTCGCTCGGGTCGGCCACGCGCTTGAGCGGGATACGTTGCAGGGCGTGCTTGAGGATGGCGTCGTTCTTGGTCAGCGCCGAGGCGAACTTGGTGTCGGTCAGGCCGGGCAGCAGGGCGTTGCAGCGAATGCCGAACTGCGCGCACTCCTTGGCGAACACCTTGGTCATGCTGATCACCGCAGCCTTGGTCACCGAGTAGATGCCCTGGAATTCGCCGGGGGAGACGCCATTGATCGAGGCGACGTTGATGATCGAGCCGCCGCCGTTTTCCTTCATCAGCTTGCCGCCTTCGATGGACATGAAGTAGTAGCCGCGAATGTTCACGTCCACGGTCTTCTGGAAGGCGGAGAGGTCGGTGTCCAGCACGTTGCAGAACTGCGGGTTGGTCGCGGCGTTGTTGACCAGGATGTCGAGGCGACCGAACTGTTCCTTGATCTGCGCGAAGACGTTGGTGATCTGCTCCATCTCGCCGATGTGACAGGCGATGGCAGTGGCCTTGCCACCCTCGGCGGTGATGGCATCAGCCACGGCCTGGCAGCCGTCGATCTTGCGGCTGGAGACGATCACGTGGGCGCCTTGCTGGGCCAGCAGCTTGGCGATGGCCTCGCCGATGCCGCGGCTGGCGCCGGAGACGAAGGCGATCTTGCCGTCGAGGTCGAACAGTTGGGTCTTGGACATTGTGATTACCCCGGGGTTAGAGAGTGGATTTGCCGATGACCTGCAGGCACATCTGCTCCAGCAGCTTGTTCATCTGAATGAACTGGGCGAAGCGTTTGTCCTGGGTCTGGCCGTGATAGAAGCGGTAGTAGATCTGCTGCACTATGCCGGCCAGGCGGAACAGGCCGTAGGTGTAGTAGAAGTCGAAGCTCTTGATCTCGATGCCGGATTTCTCGGCGTAGTAGTCGACGAACTGCTGGCGCGTGAGCATACCCGGTGCGTTGCTCGGCTGGCGGCGCATCAGTTGCACTGGCGCCGGGTCTCCGGCTTCGATCCAGTAGGCCAGGGTGTTGCCCAGGTCCATCAGCGGGTCGCCGATGGTGGTCATCTCCCAGTCGAGCACGCCGATGATCTGCATCGGGTTGTTCGGGTCGAGGATCACGTTGTCGAAGCGGTAGTCGTTGTGCACGATGCCTGGCTTGTTGTGGTCGGCTGGCATCTTGTCGTTGAGCCAGGCCTTGACCGGCTCCCAGGTCGGCGCGTCCGGAGTCAGGGCCTTCTCGTAACGGTCGCTCCAACCCTTGATCTGGCGCTCGACATAACCTTCAGGCTTGCCCAGGTCGCCCAGGCCGCAGGCGTTGTAGTCGACGTTGTGCAGCTCCACTAGCTTGTCGATGAAGCTCTGGCACAACGCGGCGGTCTGCTCGGCGCTGAAGTTCAGCTCAGCCGGCATTTCAGAGCGCAGGATGATGCCCCTGACCCGCTCCATCACGTAGAACTCGGCGCCGATCACCGACTCGTCGGTGCAGTGCACGTAGGCTTTCGGGCAGTAGGGGAAGCCGGCATTGAGCTGATTGAGGATGCGGTACTCGCGGCCCATGTCGTGAGCCGACTTGGCCTTGTGGCCGAAGGGCGGGCGGCGCAGGACGAACTCCTGCTGCGGGTACTCGATCAGGTAGGTCAGGTTCGAAGCGCCGCCGGGGAACTGGCTGATCTTCGCTTCACCGCTCAGGCCTGGAATATTGGCTTTTAGGTAGGCGTCGATGATGGCAGCATCGAGCTCTTCGCCGGTGCGAATGCGGGTGGATTGGTCAGTGAGCGCCATGCTTATCCCTTCTACTTATGATGGGTGCCCCAGATAATTGGCTAATCTAATGCTGCACCCTGGCTGTCACAAGCAATACGCGCCGTTATAGGCGGGCGTGTTGCACCTCGATCAAACTGCCTGATCAGTCATCTTCAACCTGACCTTTCGCTTGTGCGCAGGCAATAAAAAACCGGAGTGCCAGGACTCCGGTTTTCGTGTTTTGCGCTCAGCTCGCCGATCAGACCGGGAACAGTTCGCCCAGCTTCATCGCCAGCATCATGTCGCCTTCGGCGCGCAGCTTGCCAGCCATGAAGGCCTGCATACCGTCGGTTTCGCCGCTGACGATGCCCTTGAGGGTTTCGCTGTCCATGATCAGGGTCACGTTGGCGTTCGGGTTGTCGCCTTGCTCGAGGGCGCAGGTGCCGTCTTTGACGATCAGCGCGTAGTTCTCGCCATCTTCGATGTTGAATTGGAATACCAGATCCAGGCCTGCAGCGGCGCTGGCGTTGAACTTGGACTGCATGGTTTGGGCGATGTCAGCAACACTCATGGTCTTATCCTTTTTCGGTTTTTTCGCGCAGCCTCTCGGCCACAGTGGGCTGGAGCTCATCGATAGGTGATGAGCTCCGGCGCCTTCAGCAGCTGTAAATGCACATGGCTGTTGAAGGAAGCCAGACTCACCTCGCTGCCACGGAATTTCAGCTGGCTGAGCGAGGTATTGACGATCTGCCAATTCAGTTCGAAGGCCTTTGCCGCCGGTACGCCGGTAATCAGACGGAGCAGGGCAGTGATGGTGCCGCCGGAAGTGAACACGGCAATGTTCTGTTTGCTGGTGGCCTGTTCGAGGATGTGCCGCAGGCCGCCTTCGACCTGTTCGACATAAGCATGCCAGCTCTGCAGGCCTGGTTTGTCATGTTCGCCGGAAATCCAGCGCTGGATCAGTCTGGCGAACAGGCGCTGGAACTCGGCACGGTTCTGCGCACCGTTGCGCAGAATGTGCAGGGCTTCGGGCTCTTCCGGCAGCAGATCCGGCAGCAGCGTACGAATCACTGCATCGGCGTCGAATTCGTTGAAGGCTTCGTCTATATCCAGTGTCGGCGCATGGCTCATGCGCTGCAGGGCGGCGTTGGCGGTGTGCTGCTGGCGACGCAGGCTGCCACTGACGCAACGATCGAGGGCGATACCGAGTTGTTCGAGGTGTTCGCCCAGCACTTCGGCCTGGCGTATGCCGACGGGAGACAGGACATCGTAGTCGTCTGCACCGAATGAGGCCTGGCCATGTCGAATCAGATAGATGCTGCCCACGTCCGTATTGGTCCCGGCACGTTGAATGTTTCGCGAGGGTATGAGGAAGCTCAGGGGCTGTCAACGAAAAAACATACGCTTGTTTGAATTGCTCGTATGGCTATTGCAGCAACGCTGCCGAGGTTGGCCGCTAGGCCGCTGCGCCGGTATGCTTGAGCCTTTGTGCGCTCAGGCGCCGCTGCATTGTCCGAGGGGGATCCGTGGAGTTTCTTAGCGAGTACGCCAGCTTTCTGGCGAAAACCCTGACCCTGGTGGTCGCCATCGTCGTGGTCCTGGTGGCAATCGCCGCCACGCGCGGCAGGGGGCGGCGCGGCAGTGGCCAGCTACAGGTGCAGAAGCTCAATGACTTCTACAAGGATCTGCGCGAGCGTCTGGAGCAGAGCGTGCTGTCCAAGGACCAGCTCAAGGCCACGCGCAAGGCCGAGGCCAAGGCGGCCAAGCAGGAGAAGAAAGCGCCGCCCAGCAAACCGCGGGTGTTCGTGCTGGATTTCGATGGTGATATCAAGGCATCGGCCACCGATAACCTGCGCCATGAAGTGACGGCGTTATTGTCCATGGCCAAGTCCGAGGACGAAGTGGTGCTGCGTCTGGAAAGCGGTGGTGGCATGGTGCACAGCTACGGCCTGGCGTCGTCACAACTGGTACGTATCCGCGACGCCGGCATCCCACTGACCGTGTGCGTGGACAAGGTAGCAGCCAGCGGCGGCTACATGATGGCCTGCATCGGCCAGAAGATTCTCAGTGCGCCTTTTGCCATTCTCGGCTCCATCGGTGTGGTAGCGCAGTTGCCCAACGTGCATCGTCTGCTGAAAAAGCACGAAATCGATTTCGAAGTGCTGACCGCCGGCGAGTACAAGCGCACCCTGACCGTATTCGGTGAGAACACCGAAAAGGGCCGGGAGAAATTCCAGGAAGACCTGGAAACCACTCACGAGCTGTTCAAAGGCTTTGTCGGTCGTTATCGCCCGCAGTTGGACATCGACGCCATCGCCACCGGTGAAGTCTGGCTGGGTATGGCCGCGCAGGAGCGCCTACTGGTAGATGAACTGAAGACCAGCGACCAGTACCTGGCCGAACGCGCCGCCGAGGCTGAACTGTTCCATCTGCATTTCGCTCAGAAGAAGAGTCTGCAGGAGCGTGTCGGGCTGGCGGCCAGCATGGCGGCAGATCGCTTCGTCCTGACCTGGTTGAGCCGGCTCAATCAGCAACGCTTCTGGTAACGCTTCGTTCATGATGGGCTGCACGGCCGACTCGCGTCGCGCAGCAGCGAACCACGAAAAGAGGAGAGAGTGATGACCGAGTTCAAGGCCTTGCTGGTCAGCGAAGGCGCCGATGGCGGTTTCCAGCGTGAAATAGTCCAGCGCAACGTCGAGCAGTTGCCGCAGGGCGAGTTGTTGATCCGCGTGCGCTATTCCTCGCTCAACTACAAGGACGCGCTGTCTGCCAGCGGCAATCGTGGTGTGACCAAGGCTTACCCGCATACGCCCGGTATCGACGCGGCGGGTGTGGTCGAGGCTTCCAGCGTTGCCGAATTCGCCGTGGGTGACGAGGTGATCGTCACCGGCTACGACCTGGGCATGAACACGGCCGGCGGCTTCGGTCAGTACATTCGTGTACCGGCCGTGTGGGCGATCAAACGCCCGCAGGGGCTGCCGCTGCGCGAGGCGATGGTGCTCGGCACCGCCGGCCTGACCGCCGCGCTGTGCGTGGACAAGCTGGAGCAAGCTGGCGTCACTCCGGAGTCCGGTACGGTGCTGGTCACTGGTGCTACCGGTGGTGTTGGCAGTATTGCGGTCGTGTTGCTCAAGCAGCTCGGTTATCGCGTAGCCGCGGCTACCGGTAAGGCCGAGCAGGCGGATTTTCTGCGTGGTCTGGGCGCCGACGAGATCGTCAGTCGCGAGGAGCTGCAGCAAGGCAGCGACCGACCGATGCTCAAGGAGCGCTGGGCGGGCGCGGTCGATACCGTGGGCGGCGACATTCTGTTCAATGTGGTCAAGTCGCTGCGCCACAGCGGCAGCGTGGCCTGCTGCGGGCTGACCGCTGGCGTCGGCTTCCAAGCCAGCGTCCTGCCGTTCATCTTGCGCGGGGTCAACCTGCTGGGGGTGGATTCGGTAGAGCTGCCACTGGTGGTCAAGGCATCGATGTGGGACAAGCTCTCGCTGCAGTGGAAGCTCGATCTCTCGCTGCTGTGCCAGGAAATTGGCCTGGCGGAATTGCCGGCGTCCATCGAACGGATCCTGGCTGGCGGCATGGTCGGCCGTATCCTGGTGCGACTCGACTGAGTGCGTGAGCGAGGCCCGTCGATGACGGGCCTCTGCATTTCAGGCCTGGCTGACGTACATGGTGATCTCGGCGCGAAACACCGGTTTTTCACCGACGTAGGCCATCACTGGCACCTTGATGTCTCCGGTCTGGCCCCAGTCCACCTCGCTGCCATCGGCTACCGTGCGGATATCGCCATCGGCCTTTGCCAGGTATTCCACTGTCATGCCCTTGGGAATCCAGCGGCAACCAGCGGGAATGGAGGCGTCGGTCATGCTGCCGGCGGCAAGCTCGGCAGCATTGCACAGCGCGATCGCGTGCACCGTACCTATATGATTCAGCACTTCGCGGCGTTTGGCGAAGCGGACCTCGGCATAGCCTGGACGCAGCTCGACCATTTGCGGGGCGATGCTGGCGAAGTAGGGGGCGACCTGACCGATCATCGTGCTGAACTGGGCAGCACCGGCTTGCTGGAACATCTGCAACATCTGACTCATGGCTTTCTCCTGCGTGTTTGCGATTGAAGATGAGCGCGCGCCGGAGCAGTATACGAAGATTAGAAAGTTATTCTAGAAAAATATTCTAGTCATAAGGAGCGGCATGGCTCGTCCATCACGCAAAGATGAGATTCTGCAGGCTGCGCTGGCGTGCTTTACCGAGCACGGTGTCGATGTCACCACCATCGAGATGATTCGTGACCGCTCTGGCGCGAGCATCGGCAGTCTGTACCACCATTTCGGTAACAAGGAGCGGATCATCGCCGCGCTCTATATGGCCGGTACCGAGCAGTACGCCCACCTGCTGCAGCGCGGATTTGCCAACACGGCCAGCGCCGAGGCCTGCGTCAAGTTGCTGGTGACCAGCTACATCGACTGGGTGGTGGCCAATCCGGATTGGGCGCGCTTCATCCTGCACAGCCGCAGCCGGGTCGAGGCGGGGGAAATGGGTGATGCCCTGCGCGAAGCCAATCGTCAGCATTTCGCGCAGATTCTCACGGCGCTCGCCGAGTACCGCCTGCAGGGGCTGTTCAAGGCGCTGCCGGATGACTGTTTTGCCTCGGTGGTGATAGGCCCGACGCATGACCTGGCGCGGAACTGGCTGGCCGGCCGCACCCAGAGCGAGCTGGGTGAATGCCGTGAGCTGCTGGCGCAGATCGCCTGGGACAGCGTGAAAAGCAGCGACTAGTCGAAGCGATAGATGTCCATACCCAGTGCGCCGTAGGTGAAGCCTGCGTGAATCACGGAAAAGGCTTCGCCTGCGCCACGAGCGAAGAACAGCGGCAGCAGATGTTCTTCGCTGGGATGGTTACGTACGGCGTTGGGTGCCTGCCGGCGGTAGTGGTGCAAGGCCTCTTCGTCGTTCGCTTCGAGCTTTTCCACCACCCAGTCGCGAAACTCCTTGGCCCAGGGCGTGATGACGTCGGGGCCGGCGCGCCAATCGAGCTCGCCGAGGTTGTGGGTGATGCTGCCGGAGCCGATAAGTAATATGCCTTGTTCACGCAGGCTGCTCAGTGCACGACCCACACGCGTCTGCTGCTCGGGGCCAAGGCGGCTGGGTAGCGAAAGCTGCACCACGGGGATATCGGCTTGCGGATACATCAGCGACAACGGAACCCAGGCGCCATGATCGAATGGGCGCCGGGCATCGAGCGCTGCCGGCAGGCCCGCGTGATTCAATTGCTCTGCGATCTCCTTGGCCAGTTCTGGTGCGCCGGGAGCAGGATACTGCACAGCGTACAAGGGCGCCGGAAAGCCGCCGAAATCGTGCCAGGTCTGCGGATGCTCGCCCGCCGTCAGCAGCAGTTGCTCGCTTTCCCAGTGCGCCGACACCACCACGATCGCCTTGGGCCTGGGCAGCTCGGCGGCCAGCCTGGCCAGTGCGGGGCCGCTGGCACCTGGGTCCAGGGCCAGCATGGGCGAACCGTGGGATATGAACAGTGAGGGCAGCATGACGATCAGCTCCTGAAGTAGGATGTCGCCATCTTCGTTGCTGGACCTATCGACTTCCAGCATAAATAGTTGAGCATTCCTATCGAATTTGTGGAGGTTTCACTCATGCACGAGGCGTTCTGGCAGGAGCGTTGGGCGCGCAGCCAAATCGGCTTTCATCAGGAGAAGGTCAACGGTTACCTGCGCCGGCACTGGGCTCGGCTTGGGCTCGCCGAACAGGCGGCGGTGCTGGTGCCGCTGTGTGGCAAGAGCCTGGACCTGGCCTGGCTGGCGGAACAGGGCCACACCGTGATTGGTGTCGAACTGGCCGAGCGCGCCGTGGAGGATTTTTTCGCCGAACGTGATGTACAGCCACAGATCTCGCAGCAGGGAGCGTTCAAGATCTATCAGGCCGGCAAGCTACGTATTCTCTGCGGCGACTTTTTCGCCCTGAGCCGTGACGACGTTGCCGGGTGCCAAGCGTTCTATGACCGCGCGGCGCTGATCGCGCTGCCGCCGGAGATGCGCGAGCGCTACGCCGCTCACCTGCAGGCGATTCTGCCGCCGGCCTGTCAGGGCCTGCTGGTGACCCTGGTGTACGACCAGCAACGCATGGATGGCCCGCCGTTCTCGGTCGAGGACGCCGAGGTCGAGCAGCGCTTCACGCCAGGTTGGGTGCCGCATGAGCTGGAGCGCAAGGATGTGCTGAGCGGCAACCCGCGGTTTGTCGAGAATCAGCTCGAGGCGGTGGAGGAAGTGGTGTTTCACCTGGCGCGCCGTTAAAGCAGCGAGCAATGAAAAAGGCGACCCTGAGGTCGCCTTTTGTTTTGCAGTTTCGATCAGCCGCGGCGGCGCAGCGCCTCGATGCGATCCTCCAGCGGCGGGTGGCTCATCAGCAGACCGGCCAGGCCGTTCTTCAGGCCGCCGTTGATGCCGAAGGCAGTCAGGCTGTCGGGCATCTGCACCGGAACGCCTTGCTCGGCGCGCAGACGCTGCAGCGCGGCGATCATGGCGCCGGTACCGGCCAGGCGGGCGCCGGCTTCATCAGCCTTGTACTCACGTTTGCGCGAGAACCACATGACGATGATGCTGGCCAGGATACCCAGCACCAGCTCGGCGAAGATGGTCGCGACGAAGTAGCCGATACCGTGGCCGTCTTCATTCTTCAGGATCGCCTTGTCGACGAAGTTACCGAAGATGCGCGCGAAGAACATCACGAAGGTGTTCACCACGCCCTGGATCAGTGCCAAGGTGACCATGTCGCCGTTGGCCACGTGGCCGATCTCGTGGGCCAGCACCGCGCGCACTTCATCAGGCGAGAAGCGCTCGAGCAGACCCTGGCTGACGGCGACCAGCGCGTCGTTCTTGTTCCAGCCGGTGGCGAAGGCGTTGGACTCGTAGGCCGGGAAGATACCGACTTCCGGCATCTTGATGCCGGCTTCACGGGACAGCTCCTCGACGGTCTGCAGCAGCCACTGTTCGTGACGGGTGCGCGGCTGGGTGATGATCTGCGTGCCGGTGCTCATCTTCGCCATCCACTTGGAGATGAACAGCGACACCAGCGAGCCGGCGAAACCGAACACGGCGCAGAAAATCAGCAGGCTGCCATGGTTCTGGCCGGTGAAGCGGTCGACCCCCAGCAGTTTGAGGGTGATGCTGGCGATAACCAGAACCGCCAGGTTGGTGGCCAGGAACAACATAATGCGCATCATGGTGTGAACGGACTCCTCACGGGGAAAGACGTACGAGTAATGCCGGCTATATAAGGGCGCCCCCCTGGGGCTTTCAACCAGCGACTATTTCAAACTATGTCTCTTGGCCGTGTAACGTGCTCTCGAACAGCAGGCGAGTGAGGCGGGCAGTGCGCTCACCGTGCTGCTGGGCCAGGGCCTCGCGCAGCTGAAAGGCTAGTGTGGCATGGACGCGGCGCACGCTCGGCGGCAACACTTCACCTTCGCGCAGGGCATGGGGAATCGCGCGCGACAGGCGCAGAAAACCCTTCTCGGTCAACACGGCCTGATCCAGTGCGTCATAGGCGATGGTCGACTCGAAACGCAGATAGCCTTCTTCGGCCAGCCACAACAGTGCACCCAGGCAGGCTTGGTGACGCTTGCTCGGCAGGCCGAACTCATCCGGCTCCTCGCGCCCGATCAGGTCTTCCACGTACAGCGCCATCTTGCGCGGGAAGGCCTGATAGAGCATGAGCAGGCCGCTGGCGGCGTCCTTGTAGAAGTCGTCTATCTGCAGATCCATGTCGGCTTACTGGCTGTATCCCTTGAGGAAGTTGCCGATACGGCCGATGGCCTGCTCCAGGTCGTCGACGCGGGGCAGGGTGACCACGCGGAAGTGATCCGGCCACGGCCAGTTGAAAGCGGTGCCCTGAACGATCAACAGCTTCTCGGAAAGCAGCAGGTCGAGGACGAACTTCTCGTCATTGTGGATTGGGCAGACCTTCGGGTCGATCTTCGGGAAGGCGTACAGCGCGCCCATGGGCTTGACGCAGCTGACCCCGGGAATATCGTTGAGCAGTTCCCAGGCCCGATTACGCTGTTCCAGCAAGCGACCGTTTGGCAGTACCAGGTCGTTGATGCTCTGGTAGCCACCGAGTGCGGTCTGGATCGCATGCTGGCTTGGCACGTTGGCGCACAGGCGCATGTTGGCCAGGATATCCAGGCCTTCGATGTAGCTCTGCGCCCTGTGTTTGGGCCCGGAGATGGCCACCCAGCCAGAGCGGAAACCGGCCACGCGGTAGCTCTTGGACAGGCCGTTGAAGGTCAGGCAGAGGACGTCTGGTGCCAGCGAAGCGGTGCTGATGTGCACGGCGTCGTCGTAGAGGATCTTGTCGTAGATCTCGTCGGAGAAGATCACCAGGTTGTGCTGGCGCGCCAGTTCGACGATGTCCTGCAGCACTTCCTTCGAATACACCGCGCCGGTGGGGTTGTTCGGGTTGATCAGCACCAGTGCCTTGGTATTGGGCGTGATCTTGGCGCGCATGTCGGCAATGTCGGGGAACCAGTCGGCCTGTTCGTCGCACAGGTAGTGCACCGGCTTGCCGCCGGACAGGGCCACGGCAGCAGTCCACAGCGGATAGTCAGGTGCCGGAATCAGCACCTCGTCACCGTTGTTTAGCAGCGCCTGCATGGCCATGACGATCAGCTCGGATACGCCGTTGCCGAGGTAGATGTCCTCGATGGTGACGCCTTCGACCTGCTTTTGCTGGTAGTACTGCATCACCGCCTTGCGTGCGCTGAACAGTCCCTTGGAGTCGCTGTAGCCCTGCGCCGTAGGCAGGTTGCGGATGACGTCCTGAAGAATTTCTTCCGGAGCCTCGAAACCGAACGGCGCCGGATTGCCGATGTTCAGCTTGAGGATGCGATGACCTTCCTCTTCCAGACGCTTGGCGTGCTTGAGCACCGGCCCGCGAATGTCATAGCAGACGTTGGCGAGCTTGTTCGATTTGCTGACCTGCATGTAAGGAATCCCGAGCTAAGGAGAGCCCACGCAAATACGCTGCAAAATTCTCTCGACGGGGAATCTTGGCAGCCTGTAACGCGGGTGACAGACTGGGGTCGAATCATACGTGGCGCCCTGAGCGCGGCAAAGGTATCCGCCCGGCTTTTTTCTGGCCTGCCAAAGGGTGCACAGTGACCGAGCAGTCGCACACCGCTCGCTTTGGCAGCGGTTGCCACCAGGCGCTGGCGCAGCCTGCAACGCCGCGTATCGCCCATTACCGAGGAGGAACTCCGTTCGTGGATAAAGTCGAAAAACCCCTGGATAGCTGGCGCGAAGAGCTGACCGACGAGCAGTTTCATGTCTGCCGACTGGGTGGCACTGAGCGGCCGTTCACCGGCGCTTATCACGACAGCAAAACCCCTGGCATCTACCACTGCGCCTGCTGTGGCGAGGCGCTGTTCGACTCGGACGCCAAATACGACTCGGGCAGCGGTTGGCCGAGCTATTTTCAGCCGATCAATGACGAGGTGATCGCCAGCCTCGACGATTACAGCCATGGCATGCATCGCATCGAAGTCAAATGCGCCAAATGCGACGCGCATCTGGGGCATGTGTTCCCCGATGGCCCACGCCCGACCGGGTTGCGCTACTGCATCAACTCACTGTCGTTGAAACTGGTGCCGAGCGAGTAAGGTATGCGCGCTGGGCACGTTGAGAGCCCAGCGCAGCGGATTCACGCCTGCTGGCTGACGCGTTGGCGACTTTCTTCCAGGGCGTCACACGCCTCTTGGATCATGTCTTCGGTAATGGGCACTTCGCGGCCTTGGCCGTCGATGATAAAACCGCCCACCGGTTCCTGCTGTTGCGCGGTGGCGGGGCATTGGGCGGCGTTGTCTTGCAAGCTCATGGCCTGTCTCCTCATCAGTGGTGGGCGCCAGTCTGGGACATCCAGATGAAGGCGCGGTGACAATTAGGAACCTGCTCGAAGTCTGCTGCACGTCGGCCATGCTGCTTTGAAATCGGGCTCAGAAAGCTCATTTACTACTCGTAAACTCCGCTTGTTCGCCCGATTTCGCCTTGCCTGGCTCTAGCTCGCAATACTTTAAACAGATTCCAAGACGGCGGAACTCCGTCACAAAACACAGTGCAAAAATCGTATTGCAGGCTGCGTGCCAGCCTGTGTGGAACGAGGAACTCATGTCGCGTTTTCATATTGGTCTGATCATCAATCCGCTGGCCGGCCTGGGTGGCCCGGCAGCGTTCAAGGGCAGCGACGGCATGGCCGAGCAGGCGCTGGCTCTGGGTGTCGAGCCAAAAGCTGCACAACGTACGCGCACCGCGCTTGAGCAGTTGTTGACCCTGCAAGAGCGCATTGAGTTCGTCAGCTACCCCGGCGCCATGGGTGGCGATCTTTTGGCGCAGATGGGCTTCGAACATCGTTTGCTGGGTGAGTTGAGCGAAGGTGCGACCACCGCCGAAGATACCCAGCGTGCGGTGCGGCAACTGCAGGACGCCGGTGTGGCGTTGATTCTCTTCGCCGGTGGCGACGGTACCGCGCGCGATGTTTGCGCCGCTATCAGGGACGGGCAGCCGGTGTTGGGCATTCCTGCAGGAGTGAAGATCCAGTCCGGCGTCTATGCCATCAGCCCGCGAGCCGCGGGCGAACTGACGGCGCGCCTGGTAGACGGCGGCCTGGTGCGATTGGCCAGCGGCGAAGTGCGTGATATCGATGAGAGCGCCCTGCGTGAAGGCCGTGTCACCGCACGCTGGTATGGCGAGCTGTGCGTGCCGCAGGAGGGCGGTTACGTGCAGGCAGTCAAGCAGGGTGGCGTGGAGTCCGAAGAGTTGGTGCTGGCCGATCTCGCCGCCTGGCTGGAGGCGGAGTGGGAGCCAGACGCGCGCTACGTGTTCGGCCCAGGCTCGACCCTGCACGGCCTGGCGCAGAATCTGGGGCTGGAAACCACGCTGCTGGGCGTCGATGTGATCGAAGCCGGCCAGATCATCGCCCGCGACGTGAATGAAACCGAGCTGTTCGATCTGGTCGACGGGCACCCGACTTACCTGCTGGTGACCGCAATCGGCGGTCAGGGCCATATTGTCGGCCGTGGCAATCAGCAGATCAGCCCGCGTGTGCTGCGCGCCATCGGCTTGGAGCGCCTGCGTGTGGTGGCCACCAAGCGCAAGCTGGCGACGCTGGAGGGCCGGCCGCTGCTGGTCGACAGTGGTGACGTGGCGCTGGATGATGTCTTCCCTGATGCCGTGCGGGTCTGGGCGGGGTACAAGGAAGAGTTGCTATACCCGCTGAGTCGATAGGAGATCGAAATGCGCATGCTGGTTCTACTGCTGGCTTGGTCGCTGGCACTTGCCGCGCAAGCCATAGAGGCTGACAAGCTGGTGCTCGATGCACGTAAGCAGGTCGGCGTGACCTTGGGTTATGACCCGGCCTACCGCACGCTGAGCTATCCGGGCGGCGACGTACCGATGGTCACCGGCGTCTGCACTGACGTGGTGATCCGCGCGCTGCGTCAGCAGGGGCTGGATCTCCAGGAGGCGGTGCATCGCGACATGCGCGGCAACTTCGCCTCCTATCCGATGAACTGGGGGCTGAGTCGCCCGGACAGCAACATCGATCACCGCCGCGTGCCCAACCTGATGACCTGGTTCAAGCGTCAGGGCTGGGCGCTTGCGGTCAAGCAGGATGCTTCGGCCTACCGTGCCGGCGATATCGTCACCTGGGATCTGGGGCGTGGCCTTACCCATATCGGCATCGTCAGCGACCGTCAGGCTGCAACAGGCACACCGCTAGTGCTGCACAACATCGGCCGGGGCACGCAGGAGGAGGACATCCTGTTCGCCTACCGCATCACCGGCCATTACCGCCCTCTGGCGCAACAGGCGAGCGCTGGCCAATGACGCAGCAGTCGCTGCCGCCCGGTCTTGCTGCAGGCGAGCGTGTCGTCCTGTTCGATGGCGTCTGCAAGCTGTGCAATGGCTGGGCGAGATTCCTCATTCGGCATGACCGCCAACGCCAGTTTCGCCTGGCGTCGGTGCAGTCGGTGCAAGGCCAGGCGTTGCTGGCCTGGTATGGGCTGCCGACCGACCGTTTCGACAGCATGGCGCTGATCGATGAGGCGGGGTTGCATCTACGCTCCACGGCGCTGTTGTGCATTCTTGCGCGGTTGCCCCAGCCCTGGCGTGTTCTTGTCTGGCTGCGCCTGATTCCGCGCCCACTGCGTGACTGGTGTTATGACCGCATCGCGCTGAATCGCTACCGCCTGTTCGGGCGCTACCAGGTCTGTCTGCTGCCCACTGCCGATCACGCTGAGCGCTTTCTGCATGACTGATCGGCGCCTGGCGCAGATCGCCTGGCTCGCTCGATTGGCTCTGGCACTGGTGTTCATCTGGCATGGCCTGGCGCCGAAGATTCTCTGGCTCAGCCCTGACGAAGTGGCGATGATCGCGGCCCATGGCCTGCCAGATCATCCGCTGTTCGCGCCGCAGCTGATCGCGGCTGTCGGCGGTATTGCCGAGATCCTTCTGGGCATCCTGCTGCTGACGGTGCGGCGCCAACGTTGGCCCTTGCTGGTCGCTGGCGCGGTGTTGTTGGTGTTGCTGCTTGATGTTGTGCTGCTGAGCCCCCATCTGTTGATTCAGGCGTTCAATCCGCTTTCGACCAACCTGGCTGCGCTGGCCTTGTGCGCAGTGGCCTGGCTGGCTGAAGCGCCCTCGGCTGCTGACTCCTGAGACCCGTCATGACATCGATGCTTTCTTCTCGCCAGCGTGGCGCCATACGCCTGGCCTGGCGCTTTATCGCGCCTTATCGCGGCCGAGTGCTGGGTGCGCTGCTGGCACTGATGTTCACGGCGGCGATCACCTTGTCCATGGGCCAGGGCATCAAGTTGCTGGTGGATCAGGGGCTGGCCACGCAGTCGCCGGCCGCGCTGCGGCAGTCCCTGCTGCTGTTTTTCGTGCTGGTATTGGCGCTGGCCTTCGGCACCTACACGCGCTTCTACCTGGTGTCATGGATCGGCGAGCGGGTGGTCGCGGATATTCGTCGGCGTGTGTTCGATCACCTGATCGAGTTGCATCCTGGCGTCTACGAGAGCAATCGCAGCTCGGAAATCCAGTCGCGGCTGACCGCCGATACCACCTTGCTGCAGTCGGTGATCGGCTCGTCACTGTCGATGGCGCTGCGCAATCTGATCATGCTGATCGGTGGCAGCGTGCTGCTGGTGGTGACCAATCCCAAACTCAGCGGCATCGTCCTGCTGGCCCTGCCGCTGGTGGTAGCGCCGATCCTGCTGTTTGGACGCCGTGTGCGCGCGCTGTCGCGGCAGAGCCAGGACCGCGTGGCGGATGTCGGCAGCTACGTCGGCGAGACGCTGGGGCAGATCAAGACGGTGCAGGCCTACAACCATCAGAACGAGGACAAGCGACGCTTCGGTGAGTCGGCCGAGGCCGCTTTCGATGTGGCGCGTAAGCGCATCGCCCAGCGTTCGTGGCTGATCACCGTGGTCATCGTGCTGGTACTGGGTGCGGTGGGGGTGATGCTCTGGGTCGGCGGCATGGATGTGATCGCCGGGCGTATCTCTGGCGGTGAGTTGGCAGCCTTCGTGTTCTACAGCCTGATCGTCGGCTCGTCCTTCAGCACGCTGAGTGAGGTGATCGGTGAGTTGCAGCGCGCCGCAGGCGCCGCCGAGCGTATCGGCGAGCTATTGCGCGCCAGTAACGCCATCGTGGCGCCAGAGCAGCCGCAGCATCTGCCGCAGCCGGTGCAGGGACGTATCGAGTTGCAGGGCGTGCGCTTCGCTTATCCATCGCGCGCGGACAGCTATGCCGTCGATGGCATCGATTTGCAGGTGGCAGCGGGTGAGACGCTGGCGCTGGTGGGGCCGTCCGGTGCTGGCAAGTCGACGCTGTTCGATCTGCTGCTGCGTTTTTTCGACCCGCAGGGCGGGCGCATCCTCATCGACGGTGTACCGATCGATCAGCTCGAGCCGCGCGAGCTGCGCGCCTGTTTCGCTCTGGTGTCACAGAATCCCGCGCTGTTCTTCGGCTCGGTCGAAGACAACATTCGCTACGGCCGCCTGGATGCCAGCCAAGCCGAGGTGGAGGCGGCCGCGCGAGCGGCACACGCTCATGAGTTCATCCAGCGTTTGCCGCAGGGCTACCAGACCCATCTCGGTGAGTCCGGGCTTGGGCTTTCCGGTGGCCAGCGTCAACGTCTGGCCATTGCTCGTGCCTTGCTGGCCGATGCGCCGATCCTGCTGCTCGACGAGGCCACCAGTGCGCTGGATGCCGAGAGTGAACACCTGATCCAGCAGGCGCTGCCATCGCTGATGGCCGGGCGTACCACGCTGGTGATCGCTCACCGTCTGGCCACGGTGAAGCAAGCGGATCGCATCGCAGTGATCGAACAGGGCCGTTTGGCTGCCATCGGCAGCCATGCCGAGTTGATCGAAAGCAGCCCGCTCTATGCGCGGCTGGCCGAGTTGCAGTTCGGTACTTAACTTTTTGGCTTGATAGTGGCGGCCGCCCCGGCCGAGGCGACGATGATCGCGCCGACGGCCAGCCACTGGCCCCAGAGCAGCTTCTCGCCGAGAAAGGCCAGGCCGCACATTGCCGCGACTGCCGGCTCCAGGCTCATCAGTACGCTGAAGGTGCGCGCTGGTAGTCGCGTAAGGGCGACCATCTCCAGGCTGTAGGGCAGGGCCGAGGACAGCACCGCGACACCCAGGGCGATGGGCAGCAGGTCTAGGCTCAGCAGGTTACTGCCGGCATGCCAGGCTCCGATGGGCAGTACCAGGAGAGCGGCGACCCAGGTGCCTAGGGCAACGGTGTGGCGGCCATGCTGGGCGCCGGCTTTCTGTCCGAAGATGATGTACAGCGACCAGCAAACACCCGCGCCGAGTGCCAGGGCTGCGCCGAGCGGATCGATGGCGTGTTGCGTGGCGCCGGTAGGCAGCAGCATCCACAGCCCGGCGACGGCCAGGATCACCCAGACGAAATCCAGCAGGCGGCGCGAGGAAAGCAACGCCAGGGCCAGCGGCCCGGTGAACTCCAGGGCCACGGCGATGCCCAGTGGAATGCTTTGCAGCGACATGTAGAACATCAGGTTCATGCCGCCCAGCGCCAGGCCGTAAGCCAGCAGGACGTGGCACTTGCGCAGGTCCAGACGTGCACGCCACGGTTGCATCACCAGCGACAGGATGATCGCGCCGAGCACCAGGCGCAGCGCCGTGGTGCCTTCGGCACCGACTAGCGGGAACAGGTTCTTGGCCAGCGAGGCGCCGCTCTGGATCGAGACCATGGCCACCACGAGCAAGGCAATGGGGACGATAAGTGCGCTGCGTGGCATGGGTATGTCCTGCTGGTGAGCATGAAAGAAAAAACCGGCCGCGAGGGCCGGTTTTTCATGAGGCCTGTGGCTTAGCGGTATTCGCAGAGGTAGGCAGTGTCTACGGCTACCTTCAGCTGGAACTTGCTGTTGGCCTCGACGGTGAACTTGCTGCCGGCTTCGAAGGTGTTCCAGCTGTCGCTGCCTGGCAGCTTGACGGTCAGAGCGCCGGCAACCACGTGCATGACTTCCAGCTGGCTGGTGCCGAATTCGTATTCGCCCGGGGCCATTACGCCGATGGTGGCAGGGCCTTCAGCCATGGTGAAACCGATGGATTTGACGGTGCCGTCGAAGTATTCGTTGACCTTGAACATCTGCGATTCCTCGGAAGGGGTTGAAAAAGTTGCTGGAAGCCATGTTTAACGTCGTGTGACGACGGCCCGAAGGGTGACCGCCATGCATGGCAGGCCATAAAAGGGTCGCCAGTATGCCCAAGCGCCTTTTCTTCGTCATCAGTCTTTGAGGGGCAATACCAGTGGCAGCAGGCGGGCGGTGTTACGCGCATCTTCGAGGGCGCGGTGCTGTTGCCCTTGAAACTGCATGCCAGCCAGTTGCAGGGCACTGTGCAGGCCAACCGGGCGCTGCAATTGGCGCGCCTTGGCGAAAGCCTGTTTGAGGTTGAGGTGCGGCACCTGGGTCAGCAGGCTGTGCAACTGATGTTGACGCCATTCCTGCTCCAGCTGGCGGCGGTCGTAATCCCCCCAGCTGCTCCAGCCGACCAGGCGTGGTGCATGCTGGGTCAGCCAGCGCTCGAACTGAGCGCAGACCTGGGGCAGGGTAGCGGCGCTGTCGATCTCTGCCTGGGTGATATGGGTGAGTTCGCGGCAGAAGTCGGTCAGGCAGGGGCGGCGCTGTGGCCTGATGAAGCGTTGAAAGTGATCGCGCTCATGACCGTCTGCTCCGACCAGGCTGGCTCCGATTTCGATGATTTCCATTTCTTCCATCGCCCAGCCGCCTTCGTCGGTGGTGGCCTCCAGGTCGATGACTAGCCAATGCCCCATGGGCGCTCCTTAGAACCTGTCTGCGATTTGTTGCGCTTCGGCCTCACTGCATGGAAAAGGTTCCTGGTATCAGGACCAAGTTCAAGCCCCTGTGCTGAGCGGTACCGCAGGCAGTATGGAAGGCCTTTTCGGCCAGGGCAAACGTCGTGTTAGGCTCTGGCGCCTATATCTACAGGAGGTCGCTATGGCAAAGGTCGCGTTTCTCGGTTTGGGCGTCATGGGCTATCCGATGGCCGGGCATCTGGCCCGCAACGGTCATCAGGTGACTGTCTACAACCGCTCGCCGGGCAAGGCCAAGCAGTGGATGGGCGAGTATGCCGGCAGCAGTGCGCCGACCCCGCGTGAAGCGGTGGCAGGTGCCGAACTGGTGATGTGTTGTGTCGGCAACGATGACGACCTGCGCAGCGTGGTGCTCGGCGAGCAGGGCGCATTCGCTGGCATGGCGCCGGGCGCCATTCTGGTCGACCACACCACGGCTTCGGCCGATGTCGCGCGTGAGTTGGCAGCCATCGCAGTCGAGCGTGGCCTCGGTTTTCTCGATGCGCCGGTGTCTGGCGGTCAGGCGGGAGCGGTCAATGGCGTGCTGACCGTAATGGTCGGTGGTGAGGCCGAAACCTATGCCGTGGCCGAGCCGGTCATCCAGAACTACGCGCGAATGATGCGCCTGATGGGGCCGGCCGGTAGCGGCCAGTTGAGCAAGATGGTCAATCAGATCTGCATCGCTGGTCTGGTTCAGGGGTTGGCAGAAGCGCTGAACTTCGCTCAGCGCGCAGGGCTGGATGGTCATGCGGTGGTCGATGTGATCAGCAAGGGCGCGGCGCAGTCCTGGCAGATGGAAAACCGCTACAAGACCATGCTGGCGGGTGAGTTCGACTTTGGCTTCGCGGTCGACTGGATGCGCAAGGATCTGTCGATTGTGCTCGAAGAGTCGCGTCGCAACGGCGCACAGCTGCCGGTGACGGCGCTGGTCGATCAGTTCTATGCCGATGTTCAATCCATGGGTGGTGGGCGCTGGGATACCTCCAGCCTGCTGGCCCGCCTGCAGCGTAACCGCTGATCGTGAAAGGCCTCGACGGCAAGTGTGGAGGTCATTAGGATCGCCGCCGTTCGTTTGTAGTCGAGGTCGTTTCATGGAGTGTCGTGCTGGTTGCGGTGCCTGCTGCATCGCGCCTTCCATCAGTTCTCCGATTCCGGGCATGCCCGATGGCAAGCCGGCCGGCGTGCGCTGCATTCATCTTGATGCCGAGTTTCTCTGCGCCATCTTCGGTCGCCCGGAGAGACCTGCTGTGTGCGGAGGTTTCAAGGCAGAAGAACAGTTGTGTGCGGATGACCGCGAGAGTGCCATTCGGATGCTGGGCTGGCTGGAGCAGGCGACGGCCTGACGATTTGAACCGCTTGCGGCCCTGCGGGTCGAAACGCAGACAGTCCTCCCGGGAGTTGCTCGAAATGATGCGTTTTTCCGTTCTGGCCATGCTGTTGTACGCGACCGCTGCCCAAGCTGCCGAAAGGCAGTGGCAGTTGGAGCGCGAGGAAGACGGTGTCAGCGTTTATCTCGCCGATGTGCCTGGGTCGAAGTACAAGGCCTATCGTGGCGTGGTGACGATCAAGGGCGACCTGGCTGCCGTACAAGCGGCGCAGGAGGATGTCGCCGGCTCCTGCTCCTGGATCTTCAGTTGCCAGCAGCAGCGACTGCTCGAGAGTAAGGGCGACGTGAGCGAGCTGTACACCCGTTTCGAAATGCCCTGGCCGGTGAAGGCGCGTGATTCAGTGATCCAGGTGACCACACGCACCGATGCAGATGGCGGCGTCACGCGTCTGCTCAAGGCGGTGCCGGAGCGCTTGCCGGAGGAAAAGGACTTCGTGCGGGTGCAGCGTGTCGATGGCGAGTGGCATCTCAAGCCGCTTGATCAGGGCGAGGTGGAAGTGACCTATGAGGTGCACACTGAACCGGGCGGCAGCGTGCCCTCCTGGCTGGCCAACAGTTTCGTCGTCGATGCGCCGCTGCAAACGCTGCAGGGCTTGCGGGCGAAGGTGGAAGGGCGTTGAGCCAGGCTCGCTCCGGTGGTAAGAAAAGAGGCCCGCTTTTATGCGGGCCTCTTCTTTTGTGTCTGCAGGGTCAGGGCAAGCTGTCGTCAGAACGCTGCTCCTGGCCCAGCCAGCCCATGCGCATATGCAGTTGGGCGGCGAAGGCGCGTGCAGCGGCCTCGTCCTGAAAGGTCAATGCGCGTCGTCCGAGTTTCACCTGCCAGAACCGTTGACCCTGGCGCTCGATGAGTTCTATGCAGACTTCGCGCATCGCTTCTCCTCAGGTAGCGCTGGCCTTGTCTCGCGTCTTCAGCAGCGACAGGAGTACACCACCGGCCAGCAGACCCAAGGTTACGCCAAGTGAGAGCAGGGCGGGAACCTTGATCAGATCGTGCAGGAAGATCTTGCCGCCGATGTACATCAGCACCAGCGCCAGGGCGTACTTCAGGTAGATGAAGCGGTGCATCAGTGCAGCCAGGGCGAAGTACAGCGCACGCAGGCCGAGAATGGCGAAGATGTTCGAGGTGTAGACGATGAACGGATCCTGCGAGATGGCCAGTACCGCCGGCACGCTGTCCACGGCGAACACCAGGTCAGCCAGCTCGATCAGCACCAGCGCCAGCAGCAGTGGGGTGGCATAGAGCAGCGGCTTGCCACTGACCTTGTCTTTCAGGCGCACCAGGAATTTGCCTTCGTGCAGATCATTTGTGACGCGAATGTGCTTGCGCACGAAGCGGATCACCGGATTCTGCGCCAGGTCTGGATGCGACTCTTCGTCACCGCCGCTGCGCAGCATCTTGATGCCGCTGAACAGCAGGAAGGCGCCGAAGATGTAGAGAATCCAGTCGAACTCCTGCACCAGAGCCGTGCCCAGGCCGATCATGATCGCGCGCAGCACGATGACCCCGAGAATGCCCCAGAACAGCACGCGATGCTGGTACTTACGCGGGATGTTGAAGTAGCCGAGGATCATCGCCATGACGAAGACGTTGTCCATCGACAGCGATTGCTCCACCAGGAAACCGGTGTAGTACTCCATCGCCTTGGTGCCGCCGAGCTGCCACCAGATCCAGCCGCCGAAGGCGACCCCAACACTGAAGTAGCCGGAATACAGCAGCAGGCTCTCGCGCATCTCGATTTCATGCTGATCGCGATGCAGCACGCCGAGGTCGAGTACCAGTAGAGTGATGATCAGTACCAGGAAAGCTAGCCAGAACCAGCCGGGGGTACCGAAGATGGGGGATGTCAAAAAGGCAAGTAGAGCGTCCATGAGCCCTCCCTTATGTCTGCCTGAGTTGAAAGAAATCCACTCAGTGACTCCGACATCACGGTGAGAACACTCACCGCCAGAGGGGCCCGGCGTCACGCGGTGCAAAGGCTAACGCTGAGTCGAGAAGCTGCCAAGCCCCCTGCAGAGGAATATTTTCTGGCGTCAGTACACCCAGATCTCGACGCGGCGATTGCGGATGCGGCCGTTGTCCTGATCATTGGCCGCCACCGGCAGTTCGCTGCCCATACCGGTGATCTCGCGAAACAGCACGCCTTGCCTGGCCAGCTCGCGACGTACCGCCATGGCCCGCAGTTTTGACAGCAGTTCGGCGCGCTCGGGGTCGTTCTTCGGGTCGCCGAAACCAACCAGCACCACCTTGTTCTGCAACTTGTCGTGCTGCTTGAGGTAATCCAGTACGCGCTGCAGGTCACGGTGAGCCTTGTTGTCCATCGTGGCGCTGCCTTCCTGGAAGCGGAAATTCACTGACAGCCGCTGCGCCTGCTGCGCCAGTTGCCGATAATCCGTCGGCATCTGTGGATCTGCCGCGACCTTCACCGCCTGCACGGTCTGGGCGATGAAGCCGCTGTCGGCGACGATGGCTTGGCCCCGAGTGCTGTGGGCGAAGTCGATCAGTGCACGTGCCCAGGGATTGGTCAGCTGTGGGTCGTTGTAGAGAAACAGGCGACGCGCCAGCGGATAATCCTCGGTAGCGATCAGTGTGTTGCTCGGCAGCATGGGCTGCGAATCACCCGCTGCGACGGCGATCGCCTTGGCCTGACGAATGTAGGGCAGGCCTATGAAACCGATGCCATTGGGGTCGCTGCTCACCGAATCCGACAGCTGGGTGCTGGATTCGAAGCGTTGGGCATCGGCCACCAGCGTGCGTCCGCCCGGAGCCAACACAAGCTCCTTGAAGGTGTCATAGGTGCCGGAGTTGTCATCGCGCGCATAAGCGCGAACCTTGCCGGGCTTGCCACCTAGCGCCGCCCAGTCATTGATCTCGCCGGAGAACAGTTGCGCGATCTGCTCGACGCTAAGGGCGGCAACCGGGTTTGACGGATGGACGATGATCGCCAGGCCGTCGATGGCGATGACCTGCTCGCTCTGCGGGCTGTGCATGTCGCCCAGCGTGGCCAGGGTAGCGGCTTCACCATCCTTGATCGGCCGTGACGAGGCGGCTAGGTCGGCGCTGCCATCCTTGAGCGAAGTGAAACCGGTACCCGAACCATGGGCCGCCACCTCGACGATGACCAAACGGCCATCGGCCTGGCGCGCCAGCACGCGTTGCTCGTTCTCGCGGGCGCCGTTCTCGGTACGAATGTCATGCAGGCCTTGAGCTTCGAACAACCCTTTGAGCAGTTCCGGAGCCACCTTGGCACCAATGGTGTTGGAGCCCTGAATACGCAGGACCGGCTGGTTGCCTTCCGATGCGGGCAGAGCGGAGGCGAAGACGGAAAGGGGCAGGGCGTAGCAGATGAAACCGATCAGCAACAGTGACAGGGTACGACCCCAGAGGTCGCGGTCGGCGGACAGGGCGCGCGGCATGCGGCAGGCACCTTCTAGTGGGTGGGACAACGTGCCGCGCAGATTAAGTCAGTCAGGTTGCAGTCTTGTGACGGGGCGCATCATCTGCCTGCGCCTGTGTTTCAGTTCAGCTCAAGCCAGATCGGCGCATGATCGGACGGCTTGTCCATGCCGCGCAGATCGTAGTCGATGCCCGCGTCCTTGAAGCGTGCCTGCAGCGGCTGGCTGGCGAGGATCACGTCGATACGCAGGCCGCGCTTGGGGTCATCCTCGAAGCCACGGCTGCGGTAGTCGAACCAACTGAAGCGGTCATTCACCTCGGGGTTGAGGTGGCGGAAGCTGTCCACCAGACCCCAGCTCTTGAGGGTTGCCAGCCATTCGCGTTCTTCCGGCAGGAAACTGCACTTGCCGGTCTTCAGCCAGCGCAGGCGATTGGGTTCGCCGATGCCGATGTCGCAATCCTCGGGACTGATGTTGATGTCGCCCATTACCACCAGTGCCTGCTGCGGGTCGAAACGCTCAACCAGCAACTGCTGCAGATCGGCATAGAAGCGCTGCTTGGCCGGGAATTTAACCGGATGGTCGCGGCTCTCACCTTGAGGAAAATAGCCGTTCATCACGGTGATGGGATTGCCGCTGGCATCGGCGAAGGTGCCGTAGATGAAGCGCCGCTGAGAGTCTTCGCCATCGTCGGGGAAGCCCTTGTGCAGGCTCAGCGGCTCTTGGCGAGAGAGCAGGGCGACGCCGTAGTGACCCTTCTGGCCGTGGTAATGCACGTGATAGCCAAGCTGGCGGATCTCGGCTTCCGGGAACTGCTCATCGGCCACCTTGGTTTCCTGCAGGCCGATCACGTCTGGCTGGTGTTTTTCGATCAGGGCTTGCAATTGGTGAGGGCGCGCACGCAGGCCATTGATATTGAAGGAGACGATTTTCATGGGCAGCGGGTCCTGGGCAAAAGGCGATGCTAGCCGATCCTCGGCGCTGACGGCCAGCGCCTGGCAGGTACCGGGCGGTGGTGCTAAGTTGGCTATACCGCGCCTGACCCACAATCTATAAAAAAAGAGGTCCGCCATGCCCCATAACGCTCCAGCAGAAGTGCGCATGCTCGATGGTGGTTACGCCCGTGAGGTACGCTCGCTGCTCTACCATGCCTATCGTCACGAGCCGACCTTCGCTTACCTGTTCGAAGCCGAACGCCCGGGTTTCGATCAGCGCGTGCGCGCGACGATTCGCGAGTTGGTGCAGCAGCACTTCGCTGAAGACCAGCCGGCCATCGGCCTGCTGATCGATGACCGGTTGATCGGCGCAGCGCTGATCGCACCGCCACAGCGTCGCCTGGATATCACCGAGAGCTGGGGTTGGCGTCTGCGCATGCTGCTGAGCACCGGCTTTGGCTGCACCAAGCGCTACCTCGAATACCACGATGCGGTGCTCGCAAGCCTGCCTCCCGGTCCTTATCACGTGCTTCCGCTCCTGGGCATTCACCCGGAGTTCCAGGGCCAGCATCGCGGCGAACAGCTGCTCGAGGCGCTGCACGACTGGTGCGCGCATGACAGCGGCTCGCAAGGGGTGGTGCTGGACACCGGCAATGCGCGCTATCTGGAGTTCTATCGGCGCCAGGGTTACGAAGAAATTGGTGAGCTGGCCATTGGCCCGGTGGTCGAGCACGTGTTCTTTCATCCCAACCCTCAGCCAGTGGTCAAAGCAAGCGCCTGAACCCCGGCTGTCTGGCAGAAACGCAACGGCTCTGGCGCGGGCTCCGCTCCGTGGTATCATCCTCCGCCATGAGCGTATATGGACATTTTCAGCGCAGCCTGGCGCTGCTGCTGATCAGTACGGGGGCCTTCGCAGCGAGCGAACTCGACGTACGAATCACCCCGAGCAATTCGGCTCTCAAGGCTAATATCGAAGGTTATGTCGGCAGCCTGGATGGGCGCGACGCGCATTCGTTGCGGCGCTTGCGTCGTATCGCCGAGAGCGAGGCCGACAAGGCGGCTCAGGCCCTGGGTTATTACCAGGCGCGCATTCGTAGCCGGATCGAAGAGGGGGAAACACTGCGTCTGGTGCTCGAGGTGGAGCCCGGCGAACGCATCCGTCTGCGCAATGTCGACATCCGCATCGAGGGGCCTGCCAGCGAGATACCGGCCTTTCGCGTGCCCAATGCCAGCCGTCTGAAAGCAGGTTCGGTGCTCAATCATGGGCGCTATGAGGACGCCAAGCGGCTGATCCAGAATCAGGCCTCGCGCTATGGTTTCTTCGACGGTCGCTTCTCTCGCCAGAGCCTGGAGATCGATCCGGCCGCCGGGGTGGCCGATATTGAGCTGGTATTCGTCAGTGGGCCGCGCTACAGCCTGGGCGATATCGCTTTCAGCGGTGACTTCCCGTTCGATGAAGAGCTGCTGCTGCGCATGGTGCCGTTCGATCCGGACACACCCTACGACTCCGAACTGATCGCCGAGCTGTATCAGGCGCTGCAGTCCAGCGGCTATTTCGAGTCAGTGCGGGTCGATGCTATCCCGACCCAGGCTGACCAGTTGCGCATCCCCGTGGCAGTGGCGCTGCAGGTACGTGAGCCACGTACCATGGGCCTGGGGCTGGGTTTTTCCACCGACGTCGGGCCGCGTCTGCGCGCCAACTGGACGCGCCACTGGCGCAATCCGCAGGGGCATAGCTACGGCATCGAAACCGAGCTATCCGCACCGCGGCAGAACGTTGGCCTGTGGTACGACATTCCCGGTGATCCGCCACTGACCGACAAGTTGCGCCTGGCCGGCGGTTATCAATATGAAGAGCTGGCCAGCAAGGACAGCCTGAGCCGCCTGCTCACCCTCGGCCCGGAATGGCACAGCCAGCGCCCCGGTGGCTGGCAACGCGTGTTGTCGGTGAAATGGCAGCGCGAGGAATATCGCCTGGGCGACGATTCCGGGTTGAGCACCTTGCTGATGCCCGGCGTCAGCTATTCGCTGTTGCGCAGCGATAACCGGCTCGACCCTAACCAGGGCTACCGGGTGCAGTTCGATTTGCGCGGCGCCGTCGAGGGCGTGCTGTCCGATGCCAACGTGCTGCACGGCAACGTCATGCTCAAGGGCCTGACCACTGTATTCGACAATCACCGTTTGCTCGGCCGCGTGCAGTTCGGCGGTACCGAAACCAATGGGTTCTCCGCTGTGCCGCCGTCGCTGCGCTTCTTCGCCGGTGGCGATCAGAGCGTGCGCGGTTACGACTATCAGAGTCTGTCGCCGGAGAACAACCGAGGCGACAAGATTGGCGGCCGTTACCTGTTCACCGCCAGCGCCGAGTACCAGTACAGCCTCACTGACAAGTGGCGTCTGGCGACCTTCATCGACCAGGGCAACTCCTTCAATTCGCTGGACATCCCCACCTTGAAGACGGGTGTCGGCTTCGGCGTGCGCTGGGTTTCGCCGGTGGGCCCGCTGCGCCTGGACCTTGCCCACGCGCTGGATGATGACGGTGGAGTACGCCTGCATTTCTCCATGGGGCCTGAACTATGAGCCGGCGCCTGCTGAAATGGTTGGCCGGCGGTCTGCTTGGTCTTGTGCTGCTGCTCGTAGCCGCTTTATGGGCGATGCTCGGTACGCAGGGCGGTAGCCGTTGGCTGCTGGCCCAAGTGCCTGGGGTGCAGGTCGACAATTTCGCAGGACGTCTCGGGGGTGCCTGGCAGGCCGATGCGCTGATCTGGCAGCAGGACGAGCTGAGTGTTGAGTTGCAGCAGCTGGACATGACCTGGTCACCGTCCTGCCTACTGCGCTTGACGCTGTGCCTGGATCGTCTGCATCTGCAGCAGGTCGCCGTGACTCTGCCCGAAAGTGCGGAGGCCAGCGATGAGCCGTTGAGCCTGCCGAACCTCAACCTGCCACTGCGCTTGCAATTGGGCGATATCCAGTTGGGTGAGTTGCGTCTGGACGGCCAGGCGCAACTGAGCGATCTCGAACTGATCGCCAGTTGGAGCGAGCAGGGCGTGGAGCTGCAGCGCCTGGCCTTGCAGCGTGACGACCTGAGTCTGGACGTCAGTGGTCAGCTGACACCACAGGGCAATTGGCCCTTGACCCTGAGTGGTCGCCTGCAGTTGCCGGAGGTCGATGGCAAGGCCTGGCAGGTGGCGCTGCAGGTGGGCGGCGAATTGCAACGCAACCTGACGATCGAGGCCGATAGCAGTGGCTATCTCGATGCTCGTTTCGAAGGACAGGTGCAGGCGCTGTCTGAGCATCTGCCCGCTGAACTGCGCCTGACCAGCCAGGATTTTCAGGCCAGCAGCGGTTTGCCGCAGACGCTGCACCTGCAGGCGCTTACCTTGTCGGCAAAGGGTGACCTGAGCAGCGGCTATCGCATCGATGGCAGCGCCACTCTGCCCGCCGAACAGGCGCCGATGCCGTTGACATTGCGTGGCAGGGTCGATGCCAAGGGCGCGGATATCGAATTGCTGCGCATCGAGGCCGAGGATCAGCAGCATCTGCAGCTCAGCGGCATGCTCGCCTGGAGCGAGGCGTTTCAGGCTGATGCCAAGCTCGATTGGCTGAATTTCCCCTGGCAGCGCCTGTACCCGCTGGATGAGCTGCCGCCCGTGGCACTGCAGCAACTGCAGGCCGAAGTCAGCTACAGCGAAGGTAACTACCTGGGTAACTTCGCTGCGCAGCTCAAGGGGCCGGCAGGGGACTTCAGTCTGAGCAGTCCGGTCAGTGGCGATCTCGGCCAGGTCAGCCTGCCGCAATTGCAGCTGGTGGCTGGCCAGGGCCGTGCCGAAGGGGTGGTCAAGGTCGGTTTCGCCGACGCTATCGATTGGCAGGCCATGCTGCAGCTCAGCGCCCTCGATCCGGGTTACTGGCTGGCTGAGATGCCGGGTAGTCTGGCGGGGCCGTTGAATACCTCGGGTAGCTTCAATGCCGGTGCGCTGCAGGCCAAGGCCGATATCGACCTCAACGGCCGTCTGCGTGGCCAGCCAGCGCAATTACAGGTACAGGGTGCAGGTGCCGGCGAGCAGTGGCAGCTCGAGCGATTACTGGTGCGCCTGGGCGATAACCGGATCAACGGCCAGGGTGCGCTGGATCAGCGCTTGCGTGGTCAGCTGGAATTGGCGTTGCCGCGTCTGGGACAGCTCTGGCCCGGCCTGCAAGGCCAGATACAGGGCCAGCTGTCCCTGGCCGGTACGCTGCAAGCGCCGCAAGGCCAGCTTGCGTTGAGCGGGGAGCGTCTTGCTTTTGGCGACCCCAGTCTGCGCCGCCTGCAGCTGGACGCGACGCTGGATGCTCGCCAGCAGGCGCAGATCGGTTTGAATCTGCGCGGTATCCGTATCGGCGATACCTATCTTGGGCGCCTACAGGCTGAGGGGCGTGGCGACCAGCGCCGTCAGGCACTGGAGCTGAATCTGCAAGGCCCGCTGCTGCAGCTGGCCTTGGCACTGGACGGTAACCTCAGCGAGCAGGGTGATTGGCGCGGGCGCATTGCCAGTGGCCGTGTGCAGAGCGGCGGCCAGGACTGGCAGCTGCAGCAGGCTGCGAGCCTGGAGCGCCTGGTCAGCGGCCGCCTGAACCTGGGGGCGCATTGCTGGCAGTCCGGTGACGCCAGGCTCTGCGGCGGGCAGCAACGGCTGATGCCGCAGCCCAGCCTGGACTGGCGCCTGGAGAATTTCCCCCTGGCCAGCCTGCAGCCCTGGTTGCCCGATGATTTCGCCTGGCAGGGGCGTCTCGACGGGCAGCTCAAGGTCGAGCTGCCCGGCAGTGGCCCCAACGGCCAGGTCACGCTCGATGCTGGCGGCGGCAACCTGCGTATTCGTCAGCCGGATGAAGAACAGTGGCTGGATTTTCCCTATGACAGCCTGCGCCTGGACAGCACGCTACGCCCGCAGCGGGTGGACAGTGAGCTGCGTTTCGTCAGCAGCCGCCTGGGTGAGTTGGTGTTGCAGGCGCAGATCGACCCCAGGCCGGAGAACAAACCGCTGAATGGCGAGTTCCGCCTGAGCGGCTTCGATCTGGCGGTGTTGCGCCCGTTCGTGCCAGTCGCCGATAAAATAGAAGGGCGCCTGCAGGGCAGTGGCAATATTTCCGGGTATCTGCTGACGCCGCAGATCAACGGCCAGATACGCCTGGAAGGCGGTGAGTTGTCCGGTAACCAACTGCCGGTAAGCCTGGAGGATTTGCAGCTACAGGCGTTGATCGCGGGTGAGCAGGTGCAGCTATCGGGTAACTGGCGCAGTGGTGAGAACGGCCGCGGTAACCTGAGCGGTGAACTGAACTGGGCCGATGGATTGATTGGTGATCTGTCGATGCAGGGGCAGCGTCTGCCGGTAAAGGTCGAGCCTTACGCTGAGCTGGAGGTCGAGCCCGATCTGCAATTACAACTGCGTGCCCAGCGTCTGGCTGTAAGCGGCAAAGTTGGTGTGCCGCGCGGCCTGATCAGCGTGCGTGAGCTGCCGCCGTCTACCGTGAAAGTCTCCAACGACGCGCGGGTGGTCGGTCGTGAAGTGCCGGAAGCCGATCAAGGCATGGGCATTGCCATGGATGTCGATGTCGAGGTTGGCCAGGACAAGCTGGCCTTCAGCGGTTTCGGCCTGACTGCCGACCTGCGTGGACGCGTGCATATTGGCAACGACCTCGATACGCGTGGTGAGTTGGATCTGGTCAACGGGCGCTACCGTGCTTACGGCCAGCGCCTGACCATTCGCCGCGCGCGCTTGTTGTTTACCGGGCCCATCGACCAGCCGTTCCTCGACGTCGAAGCGATTCGCCGGGTCGACACCGTGGTGGCCGGTATTCGCCTGTCCGGCAGCGCCGAGCAGCCCACGACTACTGTATTCGCCGAGCCGGCCATGAGTCAGGAGCAGGCACTGTCCTATCTGGTGCTGGGCCGGCCACTGGGGCAGAGCAGTGGTGACAACAATATGTTGGGCCAGGCAGCGCTGGCACTCGGTCTGGCCGGCAGCAGTTCTATTACCACCGGCCTGGCCAACAGCCTGGGTATTCAGGACTTCCAGCTCGACACTGAAGGCAGTGGCGTGACCACCAGTGTGGTGGCCAGCGGCAATATCACCGAGCGCCTGAGCCTGCGTTACGGCGTGGGTGTG
This sequence comes from Pseudomonas sediminis, assembly GCF_039555755.1. Lineage (NCBI taxonomy): Bacteria > Pseudomonadati > Pseudomonadota > Gammaproteobacteria > Pseudomonadales > Pseudomonadaceae > Pseudomonas > Pseudomonas sediminis. The sequence goes on along the minus strand of NZ_CP154631.1, from coordinate 4,213,135 downwards.
TTCGAGCCGGCCAACACCATTGCTCTGCGTTACGAGCTGAGCCGGCGCCTGTACCTTGAGGCCGCCAGCGGTCTGGCCAGCTCGCTCGACCTGTTCTATCGCCGGGACTTCTGATGGTCGCGCCACCTTTATGCTAAATCCCTACATGGCTGCGGGTGTATCGGCGGCGCTTCTGCGCTAGTCTGGACGCATGGTCGGGCCGTGACCTGCCATTCGATGGAGCATTCGCCACGGCGAACCCCATGTCACACATTTGTCCTTCAACTCCCTGAACGATAAGGAAACTCCCATGGCGCAAGTCACTCTCAAAGGCAACCCGGTGCAGGTCGACGGCCAACTGCCGCAGGCCGGCCAACAGGCGCCGGCGTTCAGCCTGGTCGCTGGCGACCTGAGCGACGTCACCCTGGCCAGCCTGGCTGGCAAGCGCAAGGTGCTGAACATCTTCCCCAGCGTCGACACCCCGACCTGTGCTACCTCCGTGCGCAAGTTCAACGCCGAAGCCGGTCAACTGAACAATACCGTGGTGCTGTGCATCTCCGCTGACCTGCCATTCGCCCAGGCACGCTTCTGCGGTGCCGAAGGTCTGGAAAGCGTGGTCAATCTGTCCACCATGCGTGGCGCCGACTTCCTCAAGAACTACGGTGTGGCCATTGCCAGCGGCCCGCTGACCGGCCTGGCCGCGCGCGCCGTGGTAGTGCTGGATGAAAGCGACAAGGTGCTGCACAGCGAGCTGGTTGGCGAGATCGCTGATGAGCCGAATTACGCAGCTGCTCTGGCCGCGCTGAAGTAACTCGCAGCTGGTTCGATAAAACGGCCTGCTTCGCAGGCCGTTTTTATTTGTGCACCAAGCCGAACGTTCTGGGCACGTCGACAGTCCGTTGCCCGATGCAGATTTTTTCGCGGACTCAAACAGTTAGTAACGTAAGGGCAGCGTAAAAAGCGGGTAAATGGGCTTTGCTTGACGCGGGCCAGTGCTTATCGTGCCGACTCCCATCAAAAGTGATATTGCGCCTGCCATGTCGAATGCTTCCCCGTCTCCATCGAATTCCTCCCGTCAGTGGCTGATTGGCCTGACGTTGCTCGTCGTACTGCTTCTGCTGCTGTGGTGGTTCTGGCCGAGCAAGCCAGAAAGCCAGCAGATGGGCCGTGGCCATTTCGGTGACATGGGGCCTGTGCCGGTGCGCATGGCCGAGGTCAAGCAGGGTGAGTTCGCCATCGAGCTCAAGGCGCTTGGCACGGTGACTTCCTACAACACGGTCAACGTGCGTTCGCGGGTCGACGGTGAGCTGGTCAAGGTGCTGTTCGAGGAGGGCCAGCAGGTCAAGGCCGGTGACCTGCTGGCGGTGATCGATCCTCGTCCTTACCAGGTGGCCTTGCAGCAGGCGCAGGGGGCGCTGCAGGAAAACCAGGCGCAACTGAAGAACGCCGAGCTGGACCTACAGCGCTACAAGGGACTGTACGACGAAGACAGCATCGCCAAACAGACCCTGGACACCCAACAGGCGCTGGTCAACCAGTACCGTGGCAGTCTGCAGAGCAACCAGGCCGACGTCGCCACGGCCAAGCTCAACCTCGACTTCACCCAGATTCGCGCGCCCATCGACGGTCGCCTCGGTCTGCGTCAGCTGGATATCGGCAACCTGGTCAGCAGCGGCGATACCACCCCCCTGGTGGTGATCACCCAGGCCGATCCGATCGCGGTGATCTTCACCATCCCCGAGGGCGATCTGCCTGCTGTACTGCAGCGCCGCCGCGACGGCACGACCCTGGCCGTCGAGGCCTGGGATCGTGGCGAACGCCTGAAACTGGCCGAGGGCGTACTGGAAAGCCTGGATAACCAGATCGACACCACCACCGGTACGGTCAAGCTCAAGGCGCGCTTCGACAACGCCGAGCAGATGCTCTTCCCCAATCAGTTCGTCAACGTGCGTTTGCGCGTTGAAACCCGTGAGGCCGCCACCATCATTCCGTCCGCTGCGGTGCAGTTCGGCACCCAGGGTACCTTCGTCTACGTCGTGGGTGACGATAACAAGGTGAGCATCCGTCTGGTCACCATCGCCGCCAGCGACGCTGAACGCAGCATGGTCAGCGAGGGTGTGCAGCCGGGCGAGCGGCTGGTCATGGAAGGCACCGATCGTCTGCGGGACGGTAGCGAAGTGGAGGTAGTCGACCCCACTGCCGTGCAGGAATCCAAGAGCGAAGGGCGGCGTGAGCCTGGTCGGACCGCGGCGCGGAATGACGCATGAACATCTCCCGCCCATTCATCCTGCGGCCGGTCGCTACCACGCTGTTGATGGTGGCGATCTTCCTCAGCGGCCTGATCGCCTACCGACTGCTACCGGTGTCGGCGCTGCCGGAGGTGGACTACCCGACCATCCGCGTGCTGACCCTGTACCCAGGCGCCAGCCCGGATGTGATGACCAGCGCCGTGACCGCGCCGCTGGAGCGCCAGTTCGGGCAGATGGCCGGGCTCAAGCAGATGTCCTCGACCAGCTCGGGCGGCGCTTCGGTGATCACCCTGCGCTTCAATCTCGATGTCTCCCTGGCGGTGGCCGAGCAGGAAGTGCAGGCGGCGATCAACGCGGCGAGCAACCTCTTGCCTGGCGATCTGCCGGCACCGCCGGTGTACAACAAGGTCAACCCCGCTGATACACCGGTGCTGACTCTGGCGGTGAGCTCAAAGACGATGCCATTGCCGCAGGTCAACGACCTGGTCGATACCCGTCTGGCGCAGAAGCTGGCGCAAACCAGTGGCGTCGGCCTGGTGACCCTGGCCGGCGGGCAACGTCCAGCCGTGCGCATTCGCGTCAACCCGGAGGCGCTCGCGTCTTATGGCCTGAGCCTGGCCGACGTGCGCAGCCTGATCACGGCCAGCAACGTCAACCAGCCCAAGGGCAACTTCGACGGGCCGACACGGGTTTCCCAACTCGACGCCAACGACCAGCTGAAGTCGGTCGACGAATACCGCGAGCTGATCCTCAACTACGAGAACGGCTCGGCATTGCGCCTGAAAGATGTCGCCGAGATCATCGACGGCGCCGAGAACGAGCGCCTGGCTGCCTGGGCCAATCGCAATCAGGCGGTGCTGGTGAACGTGCAGCGTCAACCCGGCGCCAACGTCATCGATGTGGTCGACCGCATCCAAACCCTGTTGCCACACCTGACCGAAGGCCTGCCGGCCAGCGTCGAGGTCAAGGTGCTCACCGATCGCACTCAGACCATCCGCGCTGCCGTACGCGATGTGCAGCACGAGCTGCTACTGGCCATCGCCCTGGTGGTGATGGTGACCTTCCTGTTCCTGCGCAAGCTGTCGGCGACCCTGATTCCGTCCATCGTCGTGCCGCTGTCGCTGATCGGCACCTTCGGCGTGATGTACCTGGCCGGTTTCACCATCAACAACCTGACACTGATGGCGCTGACCATTGCCACCGGCTTCGTGGTCGACGACGCCATCGTCATGCTGGAGAACATTGCCCGTCATCTGGAGGAGGGCGAAACGCCGCTCAACGCTGCGCTCAAGGGCGCCCGGCAAATCGGCTTCACCCTGGTCTCGCTGACCCTGTCGCTGATCGCCGTGTTGATCCCGCTGCTGTTCATGGCCGATGTGGTGGGGCGGCTGTTCCGTGAATTCGCCATCACCCAGGCGGTGGCTATCCTGATTTCCCTGGTGGTATCGCTGACGCTGACACCGATGATGTGCGCGCGCCTGCTCAAGGCCGAAAACCCCGAGTCGGAAGGGCGCTTCTACCACGCGGCCGGTGGCGTTATCGACCGCATGATCGACCGCTATGGCGTGTGGTTGCAGTGGGTGCTGCGTCACCAGCCGCTGACCCTGCTGGTGGCCGTGGCCACGCTGGGTCTGACCGTGCTGCTGTATATGGCGGTGCCCAAGGGCTTCTTCCCGGTGCAGGACACCGGGGTGATCCAGGGCATTTCCGAGGCGCCGCAGTCGATTTCCTTCAGCGCGATGAGCGAGCGCCAACAACGTCTGGCCGATGTGATCCTGCGTGATCCGGCGGTGGCCAGCCTGTCCTCGTCGATTGGTGTGGATGGCGATAACCCCACGCTCAACAGCGGCCGTTTGCTGATCAACCTGAAAACCCACGCCGAGCGCGATGTCACCGCCAGCGAGGTGATCGAGCGTCTGCGTCCGGAGCTGGCGAAGGTTCCCGGTATCGAATTGTTCATGCAGCCGGTACAGGACCTGACCATCGAAGATCGCATCAGCCGCACCCAGTTCCAGTTCACCCTGGAGTCGCCTGACAGCCAGTTGCTGGAAACCTGGACGCCGCGTCTGGTCGAGGCGCTGCGCGAGCAGCCGGAGTTGACCGACGTGGCCAGCGACCTGCAGAACCGCGGCTTGCAGGTTTACCTGGATATCGACCGTGACGCCGCGGCGCGTCTGGGCATCAACGTCGGCACTATCGACGATGCCTTGTATGACGCTTTTGGCCAGCGCCAGATCAGCACCATCTACACCCAGGCCAGTCAGTACCGCGTGGTGCTGGAGAGCCGCGATGGCGGGCGTATCGGCCTGGCCGCATTGCGTCAGATTCATGTGGCCACCGGTGATGGCCAGCAGGTGCCGCTGTCATCCCTGGCGCATATCGAGGAGCGGCCCGCCAGTTTGCTGATCAACCATATCGGTCAGTTCCCGGCGGTGACCCTGTCGTTCAACCTGGCCCCTGGCGTGTCGCTGGGCGAGGCAGTGGCGGTGATCGAGCGGGTCGAGCAGGAGATCGGCCTGCCGGGCGGCATCAATACCCAGTTCCAGGGCGCTGCCGAGGCGTTCCGTGCGTCGTTGTCGTCGACCTTGCTGCTGATCCTGGCGGCCATCGTCACCATGTACATCGTGCTGGGCGTGCTCTACGAGAGCTATATCCACCCGATCACCATTTTGTCCACGCTGCCGTCGGCGGGAGTCGGTGCGCTGCTGGCGTTGCTGCTGACGGGCAACGACCTGGGCCTGATCGCCATCATCGGCATCATCCTGTTGATCGGCATCGTCAAGAAGAACGCGATCATGATGATCGACTTCGCCCTCGAGGCCGAACGCAATCAGGGCATGGCGCCTGAGGCGGCGATTTATCAGGCGGCGCTGCTGCGCTTTCGGCCGATCCTGATGACCACCCTGGCGGCGCTGTTCGGGGCCATTCCGCTGATGCTCGCCTCTGGCTCCGGCGCCGAGCTGCGCCAGCCGCTGGGCCTGGTGATGGTCGGCGGCCTGCTGGTCAGCCAGGTGCTGACGCTGTTCACCACACCGGTGATCTATCTGTACTTCGATCGCCTGTCGCGCCGTTTCAGCGGGCGTAGCGCCGCCGGGGTCGCGGTATGAGCCGCCGTGGTAGGAGCGGCTTCAGCCGCGAAAAGGTCGTTGCATGGGATTCGCGGCTGAAGCGGAATGCCGCCCAGCCGCTCCTACAGGGCATCTCTAAAAACGTAGGCGAGGCAGCCAGCGCAAGGCAAAAACAGGCGAAAAAGCGGAGTTTACGAGTTGTAAATGAGCATTTTGAGCCTGTTTTTAACGCAGCGATGGCAACGCAGGTAGTTTTTAGAGGTGCCCTACAGGGCTGGCGAAGCCTTGAGGCCAGGCGCGCATGAACCTCTCCGCCCCCTTCATTCGCCGTCCGGTGGCCACGCTGCTGCTGAGCCTGGCGATCATGCTGCTCGGCGGCGTCAGCTTCGGCCTGCTGCCGGTGGCGCCGTTGCCACAGATGGATTTCCCCACCATTACCGTGCAGGCCAGCCTGCCTGGTGCCAGCCCGCAGATCATGGCCTCGACCGTGGCCACGCCGCTGGAACGCTCGCTCGGCTCGATCGCCGGGGTCAGCCAGATGAACAGCCGCAGCAGCCAGGGCAGCACGCGGATCATGATCCAGTTCGACCTGGACAAGGACATCAACACCGCGGCGCGCGAGGTACAGGCGGCGATCAATGCGGCGCGCGAACTGCTGCCCAGCGGCATGCGCACCATGCCTAGCTATCGCAAGATCAACCCGTCGCAGGCACCGATCATGGTGCTGTCGCTGACCAGTACCACGCTGAACAAGGGCCAGCTGTACGACGTGGCTTCGACCATCCTGGCGCAAAAGCTGTCCCAGGTTGGCGGTGTGGGCGAAGTGCAGGTCGGTGGTAGTTCGCTGCCGGCAGTTAGGGTTTCCCTCGAGCCGCGTCTGCTCGATCACTATGGCATTGCGCTGGACGAAGTGCGCCAGAGCATCGCAGCCAGCAACGCCCTGCGTCCCAAGGGCGCGGTCGAGGACGAGCAGCGCCGCTGGCAGGTGCAGGCCAGCGACCAGTTGGCCAAGGCCGCCGATTACCTGCCGATGATCATCCGCTACCAGGACGGCGCTGCCGTGCGCCTGGGCGACGTAGCCACGGTCACCGATGGCGTCGAGGACCGCTACAACAGCGGCTTCTACAACGACAAGGAAGCGGTGCTGCTGGTGATCAATCGGCAGAGCGGGGCGAACATCCTGCAGACCATCAGCGACATCCGCGCCGAGCTGCCGGCGCTGCGCGAGGTGATTCCAGCCAGTGTCGAGCTGGAAGTGGCGATGGATCGCTCGCCGGTAATCCGCGCCACCCTGCACGAGGCCGAGCAGACGCTGCTAATCGCCGTGGGCCTGGTGATTCTGGTGGTGCTGGCGTTTCTCGGGCGTTGGCGCGCAGCGCTGATTCCGGCGCTGGCGGTGCCGGTGTCGCTGATCGGCAGTTTCGCCGCCATGTACCTGCTGGGGTTCTCGCTGAACAACCTGTCGCTGATGGCGCTGATCATCGCCACCGGGCTGGTGGTGGACGATGCTATCGTCGTGCTGGAGAACATCGCCCGGCACATCCATAACGGCGAGAAGCCGGTGGCGGCGGCGTTCAAAGGCACGCGCGAGGTAGGCTTCACCCTGCTGTCGATGAACCTGTCGCTGGTAGCGGTGTTCATCTCCATCCTGTTCATGGGCGGCATCGTTGAGCGGCTGTTCCGTGAGTTCTCCATCACCCTGGCCGTGGCGGTGGTGATTTCCCTGCTGGTGTCGTTGACCCTGACGCCGATGCTCTGCGCGCGCTGGCTCAAGGCCGAGGACGAACAACCGCGCGGCCGCCTGCAGCAATGGGGCGACCGCCTGCAGACGCGGGTTTTGGCTATCTACGGGCGTTCGCTGGACTGGGCGCTGCGCCATTCGTTGCTGATGGTCATCAGCCTGCTGGCGACCATCGCGCTGAACGTCTACCTGTTCGTCAGCATTCCCAAGACCTTCATGCCGCAGCAGGACACCGGCCAACTGATCGGTTTTATCCGCGGCGACGATGGCCTGTCGTTCCAGCTCATGCAGCCGAAGATGGAGATTTTCCGCAGGGCGGTGCTGGCCGATCCGGCGGTGGACAGCGTCGCTGGCTTCATCGGCGGTGCCGGAGGCATCAACAACGCCTTCATGATCGTGCGCCTGAAGCCCATCAGCGAGCGCAGCGTGTTATCGCAACAGGTGATCAACCGCCTGCGCGCCAGCGTGCCGAAGGTGCCCGGTGGGCGCATGTTCCTCATGCCGGACCAGGACCTGCAGATTGGCGGGCGCGAGGGGCGCAGTTCGGAGAACGAGTACATGCTGCTCTCGGGCGACCTCGATGCCCTGCGTGAGTGGCTACCCAAGGTGCGTGAAGCGCTGCGCGCGTTGCCCGAACTCACCGATATCGACGCCCGCGAGAACAGTGGTGCCCAGCAGATTCGCCTGGTGGTGGATCGCGAAGCCGCGCAGCGCCTGGGTGTGGAGATGAGTATGATCACCGCAGTGCTCAACAACGCCTTCAGTCAGCGCCAGGTTTCCACCATCTACGAAGCGCTGAACCAGTACAGCGTGGTGATGGAGATCAACCCGCTCTATGCCCAGCACCCCGAGGCGCTGGACCAGATTCAGCTGATCACCGCCGATGGCGCACGGGTGCCGCTGTCCACCTTCGCCCACTGGGAACGCAGCCTGGAAGAGGACCGGGTCAACCACCAGGGCCAGTTCGCCGCCGAGAACATCGGCTTCTCCCTGGCCGAAGGGGTCAGCCTGGATCAGGCCAGCCGCGCCATCGACAACGCCGTGGCGCGGGTCGGCCTGCCCACCGAAGTGCAGGGCATGCTGGGCGGTACCGGTGCGGCCTTCCAGCAGACCCAGGGCAATCAGCCGCTGATGATCCTGCTGGCACTGGTGGTGGTGTATATCGTGTTGGGAGTGCTCTACGAGAGCTACATACATCCGCTGACCATCCTTTCGACCTTGCCGTCGGCCGGCGTTGGCGCCTTGCTGGCGCTGCAGCTGGTAGGCATGGAGTTCAGCCTGATCTCGCTGCTGGGCCTGTTCCTGCTGATCGGTATCGTCAAGAAGAACGCCATCCTGATGGTCGATCTGGCCCTGCAGCTGGAGCGCGGTGAGCGCCTGAGTCCGCAGGAGTCCATCCGCCAGGCCTGTCTGCTGCGTTTCCGACCGATCATGATGACCACCCTGGCTGCGATCCTTGGCGCCTTGCCGCTGGTGCTGGGCAGTGCCGAAGGTTCGGAGATGCGTCAACCGCTGGGTATCACCATCGTCGGTGGCCTGGTACTGAGCCAGATGCTGACCCTCTACACCACTCCTGTGGTCTACCTCTATTTCGACCGCCTGCGCCATCGCGTCAACCGCTGGCGCGGCGTGCGCACCGATGCTTCGTTGGAAAATCCGTTATGAATCGAGCTCCTTTCGCCCGAACTCTTGTTTCCTTGCTGCTGGCCGGCGTGCTGGGCGGCTGCGCCCTGGGGCCTGACTATCAGCGCCCCGAACTGGCGGCACCTGCACAGTTCAAACAGGTCGCGGGCTGGAAAGCCGCCGCGCCGGCAGATGTTCTCGAGCGTGGCAACTGGTGGGCGCTGTACGGCGACGCCGAGCTCAACGCACTGGCCGAGCGCCTGCAGCTATCCAACCAGAACCTGGCCGCCGCCGAGGCCCAGTACCGCCAGGCAAGGGCACTGGTTCGCGGTGCGCGTGCCAGCTTCTATCCCACGCTGTCCGGCAGCGCCGGGGTGACTCGGGCCGGGCAGGGTGGCGGTGACAGCACCACCGTCAGTGGTTCTGGAGCGTCAAGCATTTCCAAGAGTTATGACCTCAGCCTCAATGCAGCCTGGGAGCTGGATCTCTGGGGCAAGCTGCGCCGGGGCCTGGAGGCCAGCCGCGCCGAATTCGAGGCCAGCGCCGCCGACCTTGCCGCTGCGCGCCTGAGCCTGCAGAGCGAACTGGTGCAGAACTACCTGCAACTGCGCATTCTCGACGAACAGAAGCGCCTGCTCGACGCGACAGTGGCCGCTTACGCACGCTCGCTGCGCCTGACCGAGAACCAGTATCGAGCCGGCATCGTGCCCAAGTCCGACGTGACCCAGGCCACCACTCAGCTCAAGAGCACGCAGGCGCAGGCAATTGATCTCGAGTGGCAGCGCGCGCAGCTCGAACATGCCATTGCCGTGCTGGTCGGCGTCAGCCCAGCCGAGCTGTCCATCGCGCCACGTGAGAGCTTGCCGGCATTGCCCGAGGTGCCCATGGCGCTGCCTTCGCAGTTGCTCGAGCGCCGCCCTGACGTCGCCGCGGCCGAGCGCCGGGTGATGGCGGCCAACGCGCAGATCGGCGTAGCCGAGGCTGCGTGGTTCCCCGATCTGACTATCTCGGCCAGCGGTGGTTATAGGGGCAGCAGCTTCGCCGACTGGATCGAAGTGCCCAACCGCTTCTGGTCGCTGGGCCCGCAACTGGCGCTGACGCTGTTCGACGGCGGTGCGCGCCGCGCGGAGGTGGAGCGCAGTGAAGCCGCCTACGATCAGACTGTGGCGCAATACCGCCAGGCGGTGCTGGACAGCTTCCGCGAAGTGGAGGACTACCTGGTGCAGCTGCGCGTGCTGGAGCAGGAGAGCGGGGTGCAGCAGGAGGCGTTGGATGCGGCGCGCGAGTCGCTGCGTCTGATCGAGAACCAGTACCGCGCCGGTACCGTCGACTACAACAGCGTGGTTACCGTACAGGCCACCGCGCTGAACAACGAACGCACCAATCTCACGCTACTGGGTAGCCGGCTGACTGCCAGTGTGCAGCTGATCGCTGCTCTCGGCGGCGGCTGGCAGGTGGAGCGACTACAGCAGCAGGCGCCCCAGTAGGTGAAGGAAGTAAGCAGTCGGCGTGGCGGAAAACCGCCATGCCGGCTGTGAGTCATTCGCGATGCTTGCGGTTCACCGTCTGCGCCGCCTTGATCACGTCACTGCCAATCTGCCCTTGGAACTGTTCCCATACCGGACGCATCGCATCGCGCCAGGCCTGGCGCTGCTCGGCGGTCAGGTTGATGACCTGGCTGCGACCAGAATCCACGATGCGTTGGCGGTCAGCCTGATTGGCGGCTTCAGCCTGTTTGTTCACCGCATAGGTGACTTCATCGATGATGGCTTCCAGCTCCACACGGATCTGATGCGGGATGCCGTACCAGAAGCGTGAGTTGCTCACCAGCATGTAGTCCAGCACGCCATGGTTGGTTTCGCTGATGAAAGGTTGTACTTCGTGCAATTTCTGGCTGTAGATGTTCGACCAGGGGTTCTCCGCACCTTGCACCTGGGCGCTCTGCAGCGCCTTGAACACTTCTGCGAAGGGCAGCTTCTGGGTGCTGGCGCCAACCTGGCCGAATTGCGCCTCCAGCACCGCCGAGGGCTGAATGCGGAAGCTCAGGCCATTGGCGTCACCGGGCGTATGCAGCGCACGCGTTGCGGAAAGCTGCTTCATGCCGTTGTGCCAATAGGCCAGGCCGACGATGTTCTGGTCTTCCATCGAGCGCAGCAGTTGGCGGCCTTTGGAGCGCTTCTGGAAGCGATTGACCGCTTCGATGTCGTCGAACAGAAAGGGCAGGTCGAACACTTGCAGTTGCTTGGTGTACTGCTCGAATTTGGCCAGGGAGGGTGCCAGCAGCTGCACCTCATCGTTGCGCAGTGCCTCCAGCTCGTTGGCGTCACCGTAAAGACTGGAGTTCGGGTAGACCTCGACCTTGACCTTGCCGGCCAGGCGCTCCTCGACCAGTTGCTTGAACATCAGTGCGCCCTGGCCCTTGGGCGTGCCATCGGCGACGACGTGGGAAAACTTGATCAGGATAGGTTCATCGGCCAGTGCCGTATTGGCACCAAGAGAGGCTAACGCCAAGGCGCATGCGGCCAGGGCGCGGGCTGGATTGAACATACTGCTTCCTTTTCTTCTTGTCGGTTGCGACGCCTTTACGGCGGCCTCGTGTTGGTCGCTCCACTGTTCTGCTATGGGGATATAGGCAGCATCCCAGACAGTTCAGAGCTGATCCTTGCATGGCAAGGGTTATGCCAGTGTGGCGAATTTACGCCAGCCTGCCAGGGCTGGTAAAAAGCCTGTGATCTGGCGCACAGGAGGTGGCGGATAACCGCCATGTGCCAGCAGCTTTACAGCGGAAAACTGCCGGTGCGGAGCGCGGCGCGTGGCCTGTTATCCTCTGCCGGTCGAATGAAGCCAGGAGTTTTCTGATGAGTTGGTCCGCCCAGCAATATTCGCTGTTCGAACGTCAGCGTACCCGCCCGGTGCATGACCTGCTGGCGGCGGTTCCCCGCAACGGTATCGAGTTGGCCGTCGACCTGGGGTGCGGCCCCGGTAACTCCACTGCCGTGTTGCAGGCGCATGCGCCCGAGGCACGGGTGATCGGCATCGACAGCAGCGAGGACATGTTGCGTGCGGCGCGCGAACGGTTGCCGCAGGTGACTTTCCAGTTGGCGGATATCCAGCACTGGCAGGCCGAGTGCGCGCCGCAGCTGATACTCGCCAACGCCTCGCTGCAATGGCTGCCCGATCACGCCCAGCTATACCCGAGATTGCTGGGGCAGTTGGCACCTGGTGGCTGGTTGGCGATCCAGACACCGGATAATCTGCAAGAGCCCGCGCATCGTCTGGCCCGCGAAGTGGCGGCAAAAGGGCCGTGGGCTGAACTGATTGGTGACGTGCGTCATGCTGAGCGGCACAGTGCACAGACTTACTACGACATCCTCAGTACTCAGGCCAGTGAGCTGGATATCTGGCGTACCACCTACTTCCATGTGCTGGACGATGCTGCTGCGGTGGTGGAGTGGTTCAAATCCACTGCGTTGCTGCCATTCCTGCAGCCGTTGGATGCCGAGCAGCATGCAGCTTTTCTCGAACGCTATCAGGCGGCGATCAGTGAAGCCTACGCGGCCCAGGCCGATGGTCGAGTGTTGTTGCCGTTTCCGCGGCTGTTTTTGGTAGCTCGTCGATAGCGCAACAAGCTGTCACGGCTAAAGCCCCTCCCACCAGTCACCACAAACCTGTAGGAGGGGCTTCAGCCGCGACCCTTAAAAGAAAGCCCCCGCATCTGCGGGGGCTCTTCGTTTGCGGGGCTTCGTTTACTGCGCCAGGGCGACCAGTCCGGCCTGCTGCACCAGTTCCAGCAGCGGCTGCGGGTACACGCCGAGGAAGAAGGCGAGCAGGGCCACCACCAGCAGCATGATGCCGCCGGCACGCTGGCCCCAGTCGAAGGGCGCGTCGTGGCGATGCAGGTTGGGTTCGCGCATGAACAGGGTGACCATCACCCGCAGGTAATAGAACACGCCGATGGCGCTACCCAGCACCATGGCGCCGAGCAGCCACCACAGTTGCGCCTCGACGCCGGCAGCGATCACGTAGAACTTGCCGATAAAGCCTGCGGTCAGCGGAATGCCGGCCAGCGACAGCATCATCACCGTGAGCACGGCGGTCAGGTACGGGCGGCGCCAGAACAGGCCACGGTATTCGTACAGCGCATCGGCATCGCGGCCGCTGTAGGGCGTGGACATCAGGGTGATCACACCGAAGGCGCCCAGGCTGGTCAGTACGTAGGTGGCCAGGTACACGCCCACGGCTTCCACCGCCAGACCCTTGCTCGCCACCAATGCCACCAGCAGGTAACCGAAGTGGGCGATGGAGGAGTAACCGAGCAGGCGTTTGAGGTTGTTCTGCAGCAGGGCCAGTAGGTTGCCGACGAGGATCGAGGCGATGGCGATCAGGGTCAGCAGCTCGCTCAGCCAGCCGCCGCTCATGGCCGGGGATATCTGGTACAGACGCAGCAGCACGGCGAACACTGCGACCTTGCTGGCGGTGGCCAGGAAGGCTGCGACTGGCGCAGGAGCGCCTTCGTAAACGTCCGGCGTCCACAGATGGAAGGGCACCAGCGACAGCTTGAACGCCAGACCGATCAGCATCATGCCGATGCCGATCTGCACCAATTGGCTGCTCTCGCGCATCAGGCTGGCGCCGATATTGGCGAAGGCCAGGTTGCCAGACTCGGCATACAGCAGCGCCATGCCGAACAACAGGAAGGCCGAACCAGCGGCCGACAGCACCATGTACTTGATGCCGGCCTCCAGCGAGCGCTTGTTGAAGAAGGCGTAGGCGATCATGCCGTAGGTCGGTACCGACAGCAGTTCCAGGCCAATGAACAGGCTGGCCAGATGCTGCGCGCTGACCAGCACCAGACCACCGGCTGCGGACAGCAATACCAGCAGGTACAGCTCCTCGCGGTTGCCCGGATAGCCCTTGCCCGAATCACCGCCCAGATAAGCATGGATCAGCGTGATGCAGGCCAGGCTGGCCGCTAGTACCAGGGCCATGTAGTAGCAGGCGAACTTGTCGATCAGCAGCAGCGGAGTGACTTCGAGCGGCGCCACCTCAAGTGCCGGAATCAGTGACAGCAGCGCCAGGTTCAGGCCCACCACCGAGAGGATGAAGGTCACCGTGTGATTGCGCTTGGCGGCGATGGCCAGCATCACTACGACAGCGGTGAGGCTGGTCACCAGCAGTGGCAGCAGGGCGATCAGGTGTTGCAGGGTGAAGTCGACAGCGTGATGTTCCATGAGTCTCTAATCCTTACCCTTACCGGCCCGAGGCGAGTTGATCGAGGGCGCCAGCCATCCACTGCTGCACGCCATGCATACTGGCAGCGGAGGTGTCGAGCACCGGTTGCGGGTAAACGCCAAGCATAATCAGCAGCACGCCGAGGCCCAGCACCATGGCCAGTTCGCGGGCTTTCAGGCCGGGCAGCGGCGCGTCTTGTTTTACCGGGCCGAAGTAGGCGCGGTGAATCATCGCCAGGGCGTACACCGAGCCGAGCACCAGGCCACAGGCGGCCAGCACCCCGACCCAGGGCGCAGCGGGGAAGCTGCCGATCAGGATCAGGAACTCGCCGACGAAGTTGCCGGTGCCCGGCAGGCCCAGTGCGGCGGCAGCGAAGAACAGGCTGATGGCCGGCAGCCAGGGCATGCGCGCCCAGATCCCGCCCATCTGGCGCAGATCACGGGTGTGCACGCGCTCGTAGAGCTGGCCGCAGAGTATGAACAGCGCAGCAGCGGACAGGCCGTGGGCGACCATCTGCACCACCGCACCTTGCAGGGCGATCTGGCTGCCCGAATAGATGGCGATCAGTACGAAGCCCATGTGCGAGACGCTGGAGTAGGCCACCAGGCGCTTGATGTCGGTCTGCGCGAACGACAACAGCGCGCCGTAGACGATGGCGAACACGCCGAGCCATTGGGCGATGGGCGCGAACTCCGCCGAGGCGTTGGGGAACAGCGGCAGGGCGAAACGCAGCAGGCCGTAGGCGGCAGTCTTCAGCAGGATACCGGCCAGATCCACCGAACCGGCGGTAGGCGCCTGGGCGTGGGCATCCGGCAGCCAGGAGTGCACCGGCACCACCGGAAACTTCACCGCGAAGGCGACGAAGAAACCGAGCATCAGCAAGTATTCGGTGCCAGGCGCCAGTTCGGTCTTCAGCAGGTCGGCGTAGTTGAAGCTGAGCACGCCGGTCTGGTTGAAGTGCACGAACACCAGGGCCAGGATCGCCAGCAGCATGATCAAACCGCTGGCCTGGGTGAAGATGAAGAACTTGGTGGCAGCGGTGATACGGGTGCGACCGTCACTGCCGCTATGACCCCAGAGCGCGATGAGGAAGTACATCGGCACCAGCATCATTTCCCAGAAAAAGAAGAACAGGAACAGGTCGACGGCGAGGAATACGCCGACCACGCCACCGAGAATCCACATCAGGTTGAGGTGGAAGAAGCCGACGCGGTTCTGGATCTCGTTCCACGAGCAGAGTACCGACAGCACACCGAGCAGGCCGGTTAGCGTCACCATCAGCACCGAAAGGCCGTCCATCGCCAGGTGGATGGTGATCCCCAGGCGCGGGATCCAGTCGATGACGAACTCGTGGGCCCAGCGCGGCTCGCTGCCGGGTGCCGGGGCCAGGGTAAAGTCACCGCTGACCCACAGCCACAGGCTCAGGCCGAACAGCAGAGCCATGGTGATCAGGGCGATCCAGCGTGGCAGGACGTGGCCGAAACGCTCGGCTTGCCAGCACAGCAGCCCGCCGATGAAGGGAATCAGGATTAGCCAGGGCAGAATCATCAGGCTGTTTTCCTTAACTCAAAAAGAGGATGGCGGCGAGCACCAGTACGGCGCCCCCGGCGATCGAGGCGGCGTACCAGCGCACCTGACCGTTCTCGCTGCGCACCAGCGCGGCATTGCCGCCGCGTGCAAGCAGCGGAATCAGGCCGATGCTGCGGTCGATGGGGTCGCGGCGCAGCAGGTGGCAGAGCGCCAGGTAAGGGCGTACGAACAGCTTGTCGTAGAGCCAGTCGAAGCCCCAGGCGGCGAACCACAGGGCGCTCAGCAGACGACCCGGCGCGCTCTGCGCCACGGCCGAAGCGACACGGCGCTGGCCGAGGAAGAGCAGGGCGGCGATGACGATACCGCTCACCGCGATCAGCCCCGACAGCAGTTCCAGGCTGTGCTTGGCCTCGCCACCGGCATGGCCGACGCTTTGCGGCAGCACGCCGGCCAACGGCGGGGTGATCCAGGCGCCGATGAAGGTGGACAGCACGATCAGCACCATCAGCGGCAGGTTGTGGGCGATGCCATGACCGGCGTGCGCCTCGGTCTTCTGCTCGCCGTGGAAGGCGATGAAGATCAGGCGGAAGGTGTAGATCGAGGTCAGGAAGGCGCCGACCAGGCCTGCGTAGAGCAGCTCGCTATGGCCGCTGGCGAAGGCTTCCCAGAGGATCTCGTCCTTGGAGTAGAAGCCGGCGGTCAGCAGCGGCAGGGCCGCCAGCGCGGAACCACCGACGATGAAGCTGGCATAGGCCAGCGGCAGTTTCTTCCACAGCCCACCCATCTTGAAGATGTTCTGCTCGTGGTGGCAGGCGTGAATCACCGCACCGGAGGCGAGGAACAGCAGGGCCTTGAAGAGGGCGTGGGTCATCAGGTGGAAGATCGCCGCGTCCCAGGCGCCGACGCCCAGGGCGAGGAACATGTAGCCGATCTGGCTCATGGTCGAATAGGCGAGGATACGCTTGATGTCGGTCTGCACCAGCGCGGCGAAACCGGCCAGCACCAGAGTCACGCCGCCGACGATGCCGACCAGCTCGAGAATTTCCGGGGTCAGCAGGAACAGGCCGTGGGTACGGGCGATCAGGTACACGCCGGCGGTGACCATGGTCGCCGCGTGGATCAGCGCTGACACCGGCGTCGGGCCGGCCATGGCGTCGGCCAGCCAGGTCTGCAGCGGCAACTGGGCGGACTTGCCCACCGCGCCGCCCAGCAGCATCAGGGTGGCGACCCACAGCCAGGCGTCACCGGCCACGTACTGCTGCTGCGCCCGTACCATCAGCTCCTGGATGTTCAGGGTGCCGAGGTTGATGAACAGCAGGAACATGCCGATCATCAGGAACACATCGCCGATGCGGGTGACGATGAAGGCCTTGAGCGCCGCGTTACCGTTGGGCACGTGCTTGTAGTAGAAGCCGATCAGCAGGTACGAGCACAGGCCCACGCCTTCCCAGCCGAAGAACAGCACCAGCAGGTTATCGCCGAGCACCAGCAGCAACATGCTGAAGATGAACAGGTTGGTGTAGGCGAAGAAGCGCGAATAGCCCTCTTCACCGCGCATGTACCAACTGGCGAACAGATGGATCAGAAAACCCACGCCAGTGACCACGCCGAGCATGGTGGCCGACAGACCATCCAGATGCAGGGTGAAGCTCGGCGTCAGGCCTTCGACGCTCATCCACTGCCACAGGGTCAGGCTGTAAGAGCCGCCAACCGGGACTTCAGTAAGAAAACGCGCGATCACGCAGACCGCACTGGCCGCAGCGAGGCCGATGGAGCCGACACCAATGACGGCGCTGGCGTTTTCCGAGAAGCGTCCGCGCGAGAAGGCCAGCAGCAGCCAGCCGAGCAGCGGAAAGAATAGAGTCAGGGCTAGAAGGTTCATCCGCGCATCTCGCTGGCAGCGTCGATATCCAAGGTGTTGAAGCGGCGATACAGCTGCAGCAGGATCGCCAGGCCGATGCTGGCCTCGGCGGCTGCCAGGGTGATCACCAGAATGAACATCACCTGGCCGTCAGCCGCGCCCCAGCGGGCGCCAGCCACGACGAAGGCCAGTGCAGCGGCGTTCATCATCACTTCCAGGCTCATCAGGATGAACAGGATGTTGCGCCGCACCATCAGGCCGACCAGGCCGATGCAGAACAGCACGCCGGCCAGGGCCAGGCCGTGTTCCAGAGGTATACCGGTCATACGGTGGGCTCCTTGGCGTCATGGCGGCCCAGGTGGTAGGCAGCGACCAGTGCAGCGAGCAGCAGCATGGAGGCCAGCTCTACCGCCAGCAGATAAGGGCCGAACAGGCTGATACCGACGGCCTTGGCTTCCACTGTGGTGTGGCCGATATGGGCGTCGCTGACATGATTCAGCAGCACATAGAGCAACTGGCCGAGCAGCAGGGCGCTGAGAGTCGCCGGGCCGACCCAGATACCGGGCGTCAGCCACTTGCGCTCCTGCTCGGCGGCAGCCGGGCCTAGGTTGAGCATCATCACCACGAAGACGAACAGCACCATGATGGCGCCGGCATAGACGATGATTTCCAGCGCACCGGCAAAGGGCGCACCGAGGGCGAAGAACACCATCGATACCGCAAGCAACGAGACGATGAGATAGAGCAGGGCATGCACCGGGTTGGTATTGGTGACCACCCCGACCGTTGCTGCCACCGCCACACCGGCGGCGAAGTAAAACGCGAATTCCATCAGAAACTCCTAAGGCAGCAGGCTCTTCACGTTGATCGGCTCGGCCTCGTTCTGCGCGGCGCCCTTGGGCTTGCCGGCGATGGCCATACCGGCAACGCGGTAGAAGTTGTAGTCCGGGTTCTTCCCGGGGCCGCTGATCAGCAGGTCTTCCTTCTCGTACACCAGATCCTGGCGCTTGAACTCGCCCATCTCGAAATCCGGGGTGAGCTGGATTGCGGTGGTCGGGCAGGCTTCCTCGCACAGGCCGCAGAAAATGCAGCGCGAGAAGTTGATGCGGAAGAACTCCGGGTACCAGCGACCGTCGTCGGTCTCGGCCTTTTGCAGCGAGATGCAGCCCACCGGGCAGGCCACGGCGCACAGGTTGCAAGCCACGCAGCGTTCCTCGCCGTCGGGGTCGCGGGTCAGGACGATGCGGCCACGGTAGCGCGGCGGCAGATAGACCTGTTCTTCCGGGTATTGCAGGGTGTCGCGCTTGCGAAAGCCATGGCTGAACACCATGGCCAGGCTGCGCAGTTGGGTGCCGGTACCGACCAGCACGTCCCAGATGTACTTGAACATTGCTTTTCTCCTTACTGGGCCGTGGCCAGCACGACGGCGCCGGTCACCAGCAGGTTGATCAGGGTCAGCGGCAGGCAGAACTTCCAGCTGAAGGCCATGACCTGGTCATAGCGCGGGCGTGGGATCGACGCGCGCAGCAGGATGAAGATCATGATGAAGAAGGCCGTTTTCAGCGCGAACCAGAAGAACGGAATCTGCGGCAGGATGCCGAACGGGCCGTGCCAGCCACCGAAGAACAGGGTTACCAGCAGTGCCGACACGGTGACGATGGCCACGTACTCGCCAACGAAGAACATGCCCCATTTCATCCCGGCGTATTCGATGTGGTAACCGTCGGCCAGCTCCTGCTCGGCTTCCGGCTGGTCGAACGGGTGACGGTGGGTCACGGCGACAGCAGCGATGAAGAAGGTACAGAAGCCGAAGAACTGCGGAATGATGAACCACAGGTTCTGCGCCTGGTAATCGACGATGTCGCGCATGTTGAACGAGCCGACCTGCGCCACCACGCCCATCAGCGCCAGGGCCAGGAACACCTCGTAGGACACCGTTTGCGCCGAAGCACGCAGGGCACCGAGCAGGGCGAACTTGTTGTTGCTTGCCCAGCCAGCGAACAGCACGGCATACACCGACAAGCCCGCCATGGCGAAGAAGAACAGGATGCCGATGTTCAGATCCGCCACGCCCCAGTTCGGGGTGATGGGGATGATGGCGAAGGCCATCAGCATCGCCGAGAAGGCGATCATCGGTGCCAGGATGAAGATGAACTTGTCGGCGAACGGCGGCGTCCAGTCCTCCTTGAAGAACATCTTGATCATGTCGGCGGCGATCTGAAACATGCCGAACGGCCCCACACGGTTGGGGCCGTAACGATCCTGCCACCAGCCGAGCAGACGGCGTTCGACGAAGCTCAGCAGCGCGCCGCAGACCACCACCACCAGCAGGATGACGATGGCCTTGAGTACCGCGATGACGATCTCGATCAGTTCGGGCGTCAACCAGCTCATTGCGCGGCCTCCTGTATCAGGGTCACGCTGGCGCCGGCGACTGCTGCCGGAATGCCCGGCAAGCCAACCGGCAGGCCGACCAGACCGACGGCCAGATCATCACGCACCTGCAGTGGCAGGCGCAGTGCCTGGCCATTGACGCGCAGTGCCAGCAGCGCACCGTCGTTCACGCCCAGTCGAGCGGCTTCATCACGGGCCAGGGCCACGTAGGGCTCGGGCATGCGTTCCTGGATCGGTTTGGCACGCGCGGAGTTTTCCTCGCTGCCGAACAGGTGGTGCAGCGGCGCCACCTGCCAGGTGCCGGCTGCCGGGTTGAACGCTGCATTCACGGCGAACCAGGGCAGGACGTTACCGGTGGCTTCGAGCAGGCGCACGCCGGGGTCGCCGGCACGCAGATGACCACCGACCTCGTCCTGGAACTTGTTCCAGGCCTGCGGCGAGTTCCAGCCCGGTGACCAGGCGAACGGAATCTGCTGCCGATCTTCCTTGCTGCCGGCGTAGCCTTCCATGGAGAAGGCGAAGGCGGTGTCCTGATCCTGCGGCTGACGCGGCTCGTGCACGCTGATGTTGGCGCGCATGGCGGTACGACCACTGTAGCGGTGCGGCTCGCGGGCGAGCTTGAGGCCCTTGATGCGGAACGAGGCGCTCGGTGCAGCGTCCTTGATCCCGGCCAACAGCGGGTTGCTGGCGGCGCAGGCTGCAGTGACCTGATCCAGTTGCGTCCAGTCCACGACCTTGCCTTGCAGGGTGCTGTGCAGCGCGTGCAGCCAGCGCCAGCCTTCACGGATCAGAATGCCCGCGTCGTAGTAGCTCGGCTCATAGACCTGGAAGAAGCGCTGGGCGCGGCCTTCGAGGCTGACCAGGGTGCCGTCGCCTTCGGCGAAGGAGGCCGCCGGCAGCAGCAGATGGGCGCGTTCGCTGGTGGCGGTGCGCTGGTGATCGGCGACGATCACCACCTGTGCGGCGCTGAGCGCTGCATCGACCTTGGCCGCATCGGCGCGGCGGTACAGGTCGTTTTCCAGCACGATCACGGCATCGGACTGGCCGTTGCTCAAGGCATCCAGCGCAGCATCGACGGACTCGCCGCCCTGCTCTTTATCCAGAAGCATTGCCAGGCCCAGGCTGTTGGCTTCCGGTACCACCAGGCTCAGCGAGCCATTCTTCTCACGGTTCTTCAGTGCGCTGGCGATATTGGCGGCAGCTTCGATCAGGGCTTTGTCGCCCAGCGAGGCGCCGGAGACGATCAGCGGGCGTTGGGCTGCCAGCAGGGCCTCGGCGATGCGCTGTACCAGCGCTTGCGCCTCGGCTTCCAGGCCGTCGACCGCCGGTGCGCTCGGGTCGATGGCATGAGCCACGGCGAAACCTAGGCGAGCCAGATCGGCCGGCGCGGCGTGCACGCTTTCGGCGGCGACGTCGTCCAGGCGGGTTTCCGTGACGCTGGCTATAAACAGCGGGTGACGAGCATGCTGCGCAACGTTCTGCACGGCCGCCATGTGCCAGTCCTGAATACGCGCACCGGCAGCGATCTCGGTGGCTTTGCCCTTGACCGCCTGGCGCAGGGCCAGGGCCATGCGTGCGGCGGTCTGGGTCAGGTCGTCGCCGAGGACGAAGATGGCGTCGTGCAGCTCGATATCGCGCAGGGTTGGCGTCGGCAGCGGGCCGTTCTGCAGGATGTCGCGGATCAGGCGGATATTGGTCAGCTCGCCAGCGGCGATGCCGCTATAGAAGTTGTCGGCACCGACCAGTTCGCGCAGGGCGAAGTTGGATTCCAGGCTGGCGCGCGGCGAGCCAATGCCGATCACACGCTTGCCCTTGAGCAGCTCGGCGGCCTTGTCCAGCGCGGCATCGATGCCGATGGCCTGGCCGGCCAGTAGCGGCTGACGCGGGCGGTCTTCGCGGTTGACGTAGCCGTAGCCGAAGCGGCCACGGTCGCAGAGGAAGTACTGGTTGACCGAGCCGTTGAAGCGGTTCTCGATGCGGCGCAGCTCGCCGTAGCGCTCACCGGGGCTGATGTTGCAGCCGCTGGAGCAGCCATGGCAGATGCTCGGGGCGAATTGCATGTCCCACTTGCGGTTGTAGCGCTCGGAGTGGGTCTTGTCGGTGAACACGCCGGTCGGGCAGACCTCGACCAGGTTGCCGGAGAACTCGCTTTCCAGCGTGCCGTCCTCGACGCGGCCGAAGTACACGTTGTCGTGCGCGCCATAAACGCCTAGGTCGGTGCCGCCGGCGTAGTCCTTGTAGTAGCGCACGCAGCGATAACAGGCTATGCAGCGGTTCATCTCGTGGGCGATGAACGGGCCGAGCTCCTGGTTCTGGTGGGTACGCTTGGTGAAGCGATAACGACGGGCGTTGTGCCCGGTCATCACCGTCATGTCCTGCAGGTGGCAGTGACCGCCTTCCTCGCACACCGGGCAGTCGTGCGGGTGGTTGGTCATCAGCCATTCGACGACGCTGGCGCGGAACGCTTTGGATTCCTCGTCGTCGATGCTGATCCAGGTGTTGTCGGTGGCTGGTGTCATGCAGGACATGACGATACGACCACGGGTGTCGTTCTCGTCGTTGTACTGCTTGACCGCGCACTGGCGGCACGCCCCGACGCTGCCAAGCGCCGGGTGCCAGCAGAAGTAGGGGATATCGAGTCCGAGGGACAGGCAGGCCTGCAGGAGGTTGTCTGCACCATCGACTTCGAAATCTTTGCCGTCTACGTGGATAGTGGCCATTTCTTTAAGTCTTCGTTTACCCGCTGGTTAAAGCGGCTGGCTAAGGGAATTCGTCTGTTCAGCTCGCGGTTGCTGGCGTGCGGGGCGTACTCGCCACCTGGGCCACACCAGCCTCGAACTCTTCACGGAAATACTTGATGGCACTGCCCAACGGCTCCACGGCGCCTGGCGCATGCGCGCAGAAGGTCTTGCCTGGGCCGAGGAAATTGACCAGACCGAGCAGGGTCTGGATGTCTTCGGCGGTGCCTTGCTTGCGCTCTAAGGCGCGGAGAATCTTCACGCTCCACGGTAGGCCGTCGCGGCATGGCGTGCACCAGCCACAGGACTCGCGGGCGAAGAACTCTTCCATGTTGCGCAGCAGGGAAACCATGTTGATCGAGTCGTCGACCGCCAGCGCCAGGCCGGTACCCATACGGGTGCCGACCTTGCCGATACCGCCGGCATACATCTGCGCCTCAAGGTGTTCCGGCAGCAGGAAGCCAGTGCCAGCGCCGCCAGGCTGCCAGCACTTGAGCTTGTAACCGTCGCGCATGCCGCCAGCGTAGTCCTCGAACAGCTCGCGGGCGGTGATGCCGAATGGCAGCTCCCACAGACCGGGGTTCTTCACCTTGCCGGAGAAGCCCATCAGCTTGGTGCCGTGGTCTTCGCTGCCCGCGAGGGCGAGGCTCTTGTACCAGTCCACACCCTGGCCAACGATGGCCGGCACGTTGCACAGGGTTTCGACGTTGTTGACGCAGGTCGGCTTGCCCCAGACGCCGACGGCAGCGGGGAAGGGCGGCTTGGCGCGCGGGTTGGCGCGGCGGCCTTCCAGCGAGTTGATCAGCGCAGTTTCTTCACCGCAGATGTAGCGGCCGGCGCCGGTGTGGACGAACAGCTCGAAATCGAAGCCTGAGCCGAAGATGTTCTTGCCGAGCAGGCCGGCGGCCTTGGCTTCCTCGATGGCGCGGTTGAGGTTGGCCGCAGCATCGACGTATTCGCCACGCAGGAAGATGTAGCCGCGATAGGCCTTGAGCGCGCGCGCGGAGATCAGCATGCCTTCCACCAGCAGGTGCGGCAGCTGTTCCATCAGCATGCGGTCTTTCCAGGTGTTGGGCTCCATTTCATCCGCGTTGCACAGCAGGTAACGGATGTTCATGGATTCGTCGGCCGGCATCAGCCCCCATTTCACGCCCGTGGGGAAGCCTGCGCCGCCACGGCCCTTGAGGCCGGACTCCTTGACGGTCTGCACGATGTCGGCCTGGGCCATTTCGGTCAGTGCCTTGCGTGCGGCCGCGTAGCCGTTCTTCTGCTGGTATTCCTCCAGCCATACAGGCTGAGCGTCGTCACGCAGGCGCCAGGTCAGCGGATGGGTTTCTTCGCTACGGGCGATGCGGTTGGCTGGGCCGATGGAGGTGAGGGTCTTCATTTGTAGGCCTCCAGCAGCTTGGCGACGCCGTCAGATTGAACATCGCCGAAGGTGTCGTCGTCGATCATCAGCGCCGGAGCCTTGTCGCAGTTGCCCAGGCAGCACACCGGCAGCAGGGTGAAACGCTCATCGCTGGTGGTCTGACCAAGACCGATGCCGAGCTGCTTCTGCATCTCACTGACCACCGATTCATGGCCGCCGATGTAGCAGGTCATGCTGTCGCACACGCGAATCACGTGACGACCAACGGGTTGGCGGAAGATCTGGCTGTAGAAGGTGGCTACGCCCTCGACGTCGCTGGCGGGAATGCCGAGGATCGCGCCAATGGCGTCAGCGGCACCGTCCGGCACCCAGCCGCGCTGCTTCTGCACGATCTTCAGCGCTTCGATGCTGGCGGCGCGCGGGTCTTCGTAGTGATGCATCTCGTGCTCGATGGCCGAGCGCTCGGTTTCGCTGAGGGTGAAACGGTCGGTCTGAATTAGCGTGCTCATGATCAGCGGTCCACGTCGGCCATGACGAAGTCGATACTGCCCAGATAGGCGATCAGATCCGCCACCATGCTGCCGCGGATCACCGAGGGGATCTGCTGCAGGTGGGCGAAGCTGGGGGTGCGAATCCGGGTGCGGTAGCTCATGGTGCTGCCGTCGCTCGTCAGGTAGTAGCTGTTGATGCCCTTGGTCGCCTCGATCATCTGGAAGGCTTCGTTGGCTGGCATGACCGGGCCCCAGGAAACCTGCAGGAAGTGGGTGATCAGGGTTTCGATGTGCTGCAGCGTGCGCTCTTTCGGCGGCGGCGTGGTCAGCGGGTGGTCGGCCTTGTACGGGCCTTCCGGCATGTTCTTCAGGCACTGATCGATGATGCGGATGCTCTGGCGCATCTCTTCCACGCGCACCATGCAGCGGTCGTAGGCATCGCCGTTGACGGCCAGCGGCACCTCGAAGTCGAAGTGCTCGTAGCCGGAGTAGGGGCGCGCCTTGCGCAGGTCGAAGTCGCAACCGGTGGCGCGCAGGCCGGCACCGGTGGTGCCCCATTCCAGGGCTTCCTTGGTGTTGTACTGGGCCACACCGATGGTACGGGCCTTGAGGATGCTGTTCTTCAGCGCCGCTTTTTCGTATTCGTCGAGGCGCTTGGGCAGCCAGTCGACGAATTCCTTGACCAGCTTGTCCCAGCCACGCGGCAGGTCGTGGGCGACGCCGCCGATGCGGTACCAGGCCGGATGCAGGCGGAAGCCGGTGATGGCTTCGATCACCTTGTAGGCGCGCTGGCGGTCGGTGAAGGTGAAGAACACCGGCGTCATCGCGCCGACGTCCTGGATGTAGGTACCGAGGAACAGCAGGTGACTGGTGATGCGGAAGAACTCGGCCATCATCACGCGGATGAAATCGACACGGGCCGGCACCTTGATACCGGCGAGTTTCTCCACCGAGAGCACGTAGGGCAGGTTGTTCATCACCCCGCCAAGGTAGTCGATACGGTCGGTGTAGGGGATGAAGCTGTGCCAGCTCTGCCGTTCGGCCATCTTCTCGGCGCCACGATGGTGGTAGCCGATCTCTGGCACGCAATCGACGATCTCTTCGCCGTCGAGCTGCAGGATGATGCGGAAGGCGCCGTGGGCAGAGGGGTGGTTGGGGCCGAGGTTGAGGAACATGTAGTCCTCGTGCTCGCCGCCGCGTTTCATGCCCCAGTCTTCGGGACGGAAGCGTGCCGCTTCTTCCTCAAGCTGCTGTTTGGCCAGGGTCAGGCTGAACGGATCGAATTCGGTGGCGCGTGCCGGGTAGTCCTTGCGCAGCGGGTGACCTTCCCAGGTCGGCGGCATCATGATGCGGCTCAGGTGCGGGTGGCCGGTGAAGGTAATGCCGTACAGATCCCAGACTTCGCGCTCGTACCAGTTGGCGTTGGGCCAGATACCGGTGGCGGTGGGCAGGTTGAGGTCGCGCTCGGACAAGGCGACCTTGATCATCACGTCACTATTACGCTCCAGCGACATCAGGTGATAGAACACCGTGAAGTCGGCGTCCGGCAGGCCGCGGCGTTGGGTGCGCAGGCGCTCGTCGACGCCGTGCAGGTCGTAGAGCATCACGTAGGGGCGCGGCAGATTGCGCAGGCAGGTGAGCACTTCAATGAGGCGCTCACGGGCGACCCAGAGCACCGGCATGCCGGTGCGGGTCGCTTGCAGGGTGAAACTGTCGTCGCCAAAACGGGCGCGCAGTTCGGCGACGACGTCCTGGTCGTCAGCCTTGTAAGGCGGTATGGACACAACGGTGTCTTGAGTCATGGTCTCGGTCGCTGTCGATCAACGTAGAAAGTGGGCATGACGCTTGCGCAGGCAAGCATCGGCTCAGACTTCGTCGGGGCTACGCAGGTTGGTAACGGCGATTCGCTGCTCGCGACGCTGCTCCTTCTGCGAAGGCATTTCGGCACGGTAGATGCCTTGATCGCCAACGACCCAGGATAGCGGGCGGCGCTCCTGGCCGATGGATTCCTGCAGCAGCATCAAGCCTTGCAGGAATGCCTCCGGACGGGGCGGGCAGCCGGGAATGTAGACGTCCACGGGGAGGAACTTGTCCACGCCCTGAACGACCGAGTAGATGTCGTACATGCCGCCGGAGTTGGCGCATGAACCCATGGAGATGACCCACTTGGGCTCCAGCATCTGCTCATAGAGGCGCTGGATGACCGGCGCCATCTTGATGAAGCAGGTGCCGGCGATGACCATGAAGTCGGCCTGGCGGGGTGATGCGCGAATGACTTCCGCACCGAAGCGCGCCACATCATGCGGGGCGGTGAAGGCGGTGGTCATTTCCACATAGCAGCAGGACAGACCGAAGTTGTACGGCCACAAGGAATTCTTGCGCCCCCAGTTGACCGCGCCGTTAAGCACGTCCGAGAGCTTGCCCATGTAGATGTTCTTGTGAACCTGATCCTCTAGCAGCGGGTCGGAGACGACCTCCCGCTGGCCGATCGGATACGCCTCATTGGGCGCATTCGGGTCGACCCGAGTAAGTTTGTATTGCATCGCCAAAGCCTCATTGTTTTAGCTTCGCCTGCCGTTCACGACGTCCCTGCGGTGCCCAATCGAGCGCGCCGATACGCCAAAGATAGACAAGACCTGCCAACAGAATTGCTATGAAAACTGTAGCTTCGATCAGGCCCTCCCAGCCGCTTTCGCGCACCGAGACTGCCCAAGCGAAGAGATAGAGGGCTTCAACGTCGAAGATCACGAAGAGCATCGCGACCAGATAAAATTTGGCTGACAGGCGCAGGCGCGCGCTGCCGGTAGGAAGCATGCCCGACTCGAACGGTTCGTTCTTACTGCGTCCCCAGGCTTTGCTACCGAGCAGACTGGAAACGCCGAGCATGAAGGCGATGAGCCCGAAGACACCCAGCAAGAAAACAGCGAAAGCCCAGTTGTGGGACATGGTCGTTACCGCATCAGGCATGCCGGTACTCCTTGAACTAAGGAACGGCTTTTAATCTATTTAGCGACCAGACACCGTCGAGGGCGTTGGCGCGAAGTGTGTATACAATACTATGTGCAGGCCTATTGTAAGTAAATTTTTCAGAGAAAATTATTCCTAAAATTCGATCATTTCTGATTGATTTGTCGCATCGGTGTAATTCTGAAGCGAGCCATGTGGGCTGGCGTTTCAGGACTATAGCTGATGACTCTGCTCTGGCAATTTCAAGGCGCATTCATCCGGCTAATTTGCCTCATTTCGCAGCGTGATTGCTCTCGGCGAGATGAGCAATTCGCTGCCACTTTGGTGTTAAGGCCAAAGCAGCAGAGCGTGCCGTTAAATTCCTACAGCACATAATTAACAGGCTTACATATCACCAAATGTTATTCATGCTGGGGTGCCGCACACTGGATCTTGTACTGGCGTGCATGAATCGCCGTGGGCGATGCCTTTCTGATTGAGCAGTACCCGCCATCCGCTGGATCTGCGCAGTCGCCCCTGCCTGGGTATGCCGATCCTTCGCATGCATAACAACATGAGGGGTTTGCCATGCCTGTCGTCCGCGCCTTGCTACGCGCCATTCCAGCCATTCTCCTGCTGGTCCTGAGCGCGCCTGCCAGCGCGGAATTGGCTGACCGCAACAAACCCTTCAATCTGCTTTATTACCTGCTGGACCAGATGCTCTGAACAGGGGTGGAACCAGCGCGGCGACAACTGGGGTTGTCGCCGCGTTCAGCCATTGGGTGCTTGTCGGTAATTGAGCTCGCGGGCCTCTTGCAGGCGTTGTCGTAGATATTGGTCGCGTGTGAGTCCATCGGGGATGTTCTGCAGTTCGAGCACCTCCTCGACGATGCGTTATTCCTCGGCCTGTAGCGCTCGAAGTTGGGGTCAGGCTGCTGCTCCAGCCTAGCTTCGCGCTCTGCGCTGATGAGCTGATAGCGTTTGATCAGTGCTTCGGCGCGTGTTTTCTGCTCGGCTTCGTCCTTGCTGACGGCCTTGATCAGGGCAATCTGCAGCAGCAGGGTCTCGCTCAATGCAAGCTCGCCTCGCTGCTCCATCGCATCGAGCCCTTTGCTCAGATCCTCTGCCTATGCTTCGCGCTTTTCTGCGTCGAGCTGTTTGGCGTGCTCGATGAAGTCTCTATAGCGCTGATGAACTCCCAGGCGTTGTTCCTGTTGCTGGATTTCCGGGCGGGCCAGCAGTTGCAGCTACTCCGTGCTGAGGGGCGACGATGCAGGCGTCGGGCTGGCTTGCGCGGCTTGAGGTGTCGCCAGCTGCCCAATAGCAGGGCGTAACGAGGTGAGGGCATAGGCAGGTTCCGGGAGGCGTCATTTGAGCTTAGGAGCTGAAAGACCGGTTTGCCTGGACAATAAACGCAGACGAAAAAAGCCCCGGCAAGCCGGGGTAGATTAGGCAAACAGGCTGCTGCGGATGCGTGGTCCGCAGTAGGTGAACCGTACTTAGTGGAACTGGTTCATGGTGTTGTCTTTACCGCTCGCCTTCAGAGCAGCTTCGCCAGCGAAGTACTCTTTGTGGTTGTCGCCGATGTCGGAGCCAGCCATGTTCTGGTGTTTGACGCAGGCGATACCCTGACGCAGTTCCTGACGCTGGACACCTTTCACGTAGGCCAGCATGCCCTGGTCGGCGAAGTAGCCTTTAGCCAGGTTGTCAGTCGACAGAGCTGCGGTGTGGTAGGTCGGCAGGGTGATCAGGTGGTGGAAGATGCCAGCCTGAGCCGAACCGTCGCGCTGGAAGGTACGGATCTTCTCGTCGGCAATCTGGGCCAGTTCAGTTTCGTCGTACTCGACGCTCATCAGTTTGGCGCGGTCGTAGGCGGAAACGTCCTTACCTTCGGCGACCATGGCATCGAACACCTGCTGACGGAAGTTCAGGGTCCAGTTGAAGGACGGGCTGTTGTTGTAAACCAGCTTGGCATTCGGGATGGTCTTACGGATTTCGTTGACCATGGCCGCGATCTGGCCAACGTGCGGCTTCTCGGTTTCGATCCACAGCAGGTCGGCACCGTTCTGCAGGCTGGTGATGCAGTCCAGTACGCAGCGCGCTTCGCCGGTGCCAGCACGGAACTGGAACAGGTTAGACGGCAGACGCTTCGGACGCAGCAGCTTGCCGCCGCGGTTGATCACGACATCGCCATTGCCCAGGTCGGCAGCGGACACTTCTTCGCAATCGAGGAAGCTGTTGTACAGGTCGCCCAGGTCGCCCGGCTCTTTGGTCACGGCGATCTGCTTGGTCAGGCCGGCACCCAGGGAGTCGGTACGAGCGACGATCACGCCATTGTCGATGCCCAGTTCGAGGAAGGCGTAGCGAACGGCAGCGATCTTGGCGAGGAAGTCGGCATGAGGGACGGTCACTTTACCGTCCTGGTGGCCGCACTGCTTCTCGTCGGAAACCTGGTTCTCGATCTGGATGCAGCAGGCACCGGCTTCGATCATGCGCTTGGCCAGCAGG
Source organism: Pseudomonas sediminis (assembly GCF_039555755.1). Taxonomy (NCBI): domain Bacteria; kingdom Pseudomonadati; phylum Pseudomonadota; class Gammaproteobacteria; order Pseudomonadales; family Pseudomonadaceae; genus Pseudomonas; species Pseudomonas sediminis. Next base: position 4,183,406 of record NZ_CP154631.1, on the reverse strand, counting down.
TAGGTGGCTTCCGGGTTACCGAAACCGGCATCGATGTCGGCGATGATCGGGACAATGTGCGTTTCGTAGTTGTCGATCTGGTTCTGGATCTCGGCAGCCTTGGCGTGGTCGCCAGCATCACGAGCGGCGTCCAGTGCGGTGAACAGCAGGTCCAGTTCGCGGCTGTCGGCCTGACGCAGGAAGGTGTACAGCTCTTCGATCAGGTCGGAGACGGCAGTCTTCTCGTGCATAGACTGATCCGGCAGCGGGCCGAAGTCAGAGCGCAGAGCCGCAACCATCCAGCCGGACAGGTAGAGGTAGCGCTTGTTGGTGGTCTTCAGATGCTTCTTGATCGAGATCAGCTTCTGCTGACCGATGAAGCCGTGCCAGCAGCCCAGGGACTGGGTGTAGACGGAGGAGTCGGCGTCGTACTCTTCCATGTCCTTGCGCATGATGTCAGCAGTGTACTGAGCGATTTCCAGACCGGTCTTGAAGCGGTTCTGAGCGCGCATACGGGCTACGGACTCGGGGTTGATAGCGCTCCAGCTGCTGCCGAACTTCTCTTTCAGAGCGGCTACAGCCTTGATGTCGTTTTGATATGCGGACATGGTCAATCCTTCAAAAAATGTGTTGGTTGAGCACCGACTACCCACGCAATGCGTGCACGGATGCAGCGGCTGCGGGAGGCTTCCACTTTGACGGCGAGAATACGGCTGGGGCGAGGATTGACCGCGAGGAGGGGGATGTGGCGAGCATTTCGAGAACGTCGCGTTCGCCGGTTGGCTCGTGGAAACCTTGGGCACCTGCTGGGTTTTCGATCTGTCTGACGCTAAACGCTTCCCCGTCCCTCAGGACAACTTCGTTCCAGTCGCAACCTCGTCGTACGGCCTTGTGGGCTGTTGGGACACGGACCGTCGCGAAGTACTTCGCGGGCGGTCTGGAGATCCTTTTCAGGACCCCTGGCTAGCGGGAGCGAGGCCATCATGCCTCTGGGAAAATGCTTCGTCAAACGTTTTGTAGTGGTTTTTTAAAACTACTACATATTCAGTCGGCGACTTCCTGGTCACGCTGTGCGGCCCATAAGGTGGGCGTTTCAGGCATCTCGCGGGTTGCGTGAGTTGTCCATGGTTCTTGCGAGGGAAAGGGATGCGACTTTGGTCGGGGGTGTCAGTCGATCGCTTCGACCTTCAGGCGCAGCGACATATCCTCGCGGCCCTGGGTGGCGTGTCGACGCAACACGTCACGGCCGCTGGAACTGGTTTCCTCGCTGACGCCGCCCAGGATAATCCACTCGCCGAGACGACCGCTGACGCGCGTGTCGGTGCTTTGCACGTCGATCACGCCGGGGCGGCTGTTGCTGACGCGATCGCGCTGGCTGCTGATGGCAACGTGGACGAGTTCGCCAGAGAGGCTGGCTGTCACGTAGAAACCCCGCGTCACGTCGCGATACTGGGTGTCCTGGTAAACCTGGCCGTACGGGCCGGTACTGGTGGTGGTCAGCGGCACACTCTGGCCGACCTGAATCAGTGCCGGATAGCCTTCGGTTGCCTGTACCTGCTGGGTGCCGCCACCACGGCTGTCGGTGCTGCGGCGGATGATGCGCACCTGGTCGCGACCGTTGACTTCGCCGCGGCCGACCTGAACCTCGGCATTGCCGGCGCTGAGGGTGCCGTCGACGCGATAGCCGCGGTCGTTCTGGTAATTGCTGTCAGCGCTTTCGACGGTGATCAGCAGGCGCCGCGGGCGGGTGTCGAGTTGCTGCAGCAGCACGCGCACCTCGCCGATCTTGACCGGTGATGCATTGATGATCAGTTGGTTGCCATAAGCGCTGACCTTGCCCTCGTTGCCGAGCATCGATTGCACCACGCCGAGTACGTCGTCGGCGGTGCGGTAATTCAGCGGGATTACCTCGGTGGCCGCTTGCAGTGGCAGGCACAGGCCGAGAAGCAGGGCGGCGAACAGCGAGCGCAGGGTCATAGCAGAAAGCTCCGCAGGTCAGGGTCGGTGATGCTGGTGTCCCAGGCCTGGTCGAACTGGGCCTGGCGTTGGCGCACGCGCGCCGGGTCGTTGTACAGGGCGTAGCCGGATTGTTGATCGAGTTCAGGCCGCAGGAACATGCCTCTGTCATCGGCAATCAGGTAGGCCAGCTCCTCGTTGGCGTAGTCCGGATGAAGCTTGCGGATATGCAGGTTGGACGACAGTCGGCGTGACAGAGCGAGCAGGCGATGGCCTTCCTTCACGGCGCGAGTCGGGTCGCGTAGCAGGATACGCAGACGCGCTCGTGGGCTGCTCAGCAAGAACCGCGTGCAGGCCTGCTGCACACTGCTGTGGTGATAGAGCCAGGGCTCCAGGTCGTCGCTGTACAGGCACAGGCTGCGCTGGGCCTGTTGGATCAACGCCAGGATGTGGGCGCGAGCCTGCTGCGGCTGGCTGAAGCGCTCCAGGCGCTCGTGCTGACCGAGCATGAACGGGGCCGGCTCCCACTGTGCCGCATCTGGCGTGATGGGGTCGGGGTTATGCACGGCAAAACGCCCCGGCGACTCGAATTCGATGGCCGCCAGTTCAGTGGAGTCTGGCGTATCGATCAGTTCGACCGGGGCGTCTTTGTCGTTCATTTCGGCCTCTACTGGCTGGTGCGCACCATATCCACGTGCGGAATGCCGGCGTCGAGGTACTCGTCGCTGACAATCCTGAAGCCTAGCCTTTCATAGAACGGCGTCGCGTGCACCTGAGCGGTGAGCATTTGCTGATGCAGGCCGCGTTTTTCCGCTTCGGCGATCACTGCCTGCATCAGTTTCTCGCCGACCTTGAGGCCGCGCCAGTCCTTGAGCACCGACACGCGACCGATATGGCCATCGGGCAGCAGACGTGCGGTGCCAACCGGGTAATCGCCTTCCTCGGCGAGAAAATGCACGGCGTCGGTATCTTCGGCGTCCCACTCCAGTTCCGGCGGCACCGATTGCTCGGCGACGAAAACGCTGTCGCGGATACGACGAAGCTCGGCATTGTCCCTATGCCAGTCCGCGACACGGACAGTGATCTCACTCATCGGCAAATCCCAGGCTGCCTTGTTTGACCAGTTCCCAGAGCAGAGTACGCCCCTCGTCGTCGGCCAGCCAGGCGCCGAGGTTTTCCACATGTAACGCATCGGCGCTGCAGATCAGCTTCAGCAGCTCACGCAGGCGGGCCGAAACCAGGCGGCTCTGGCCGCTGGCGAACAGCACCAGGTCTTCACCGACTTCCGACCAGGCCATGCGTGCGCTGGGATTGCGGATCAGAATCGCGCCATCTTCCAGGGCGCCGAGGAAGTCTTCTTCCTCGATCTCGATGCCGGCGACCAGCTCGGGATACTTGGGCTCGGTCATGAACTGGCCGAACCAGGTCATCAGCAGGCGTTCGTCACTCATGTGCTCGTTGAGCAGCGCCTTGAGGCGTTCCAGGGCGTCGCGCTGGATCTGGTTGGGATCCTCGCTCGGCTGGATGTCGGCATCGCTGTAACGCTCTTCGTCGGGCAGGAACTGGCCGAGGAAATCAGTGAAATGGGTCAGTACTTCAGCGGCGCTCGGCGCGCGGAAGCCCACGGAATAGGTCATGCAATCATCCTCAGCGGTGCCACAGTGGGCGAGGCGTGGCGGCAGGTAGAGCATGTCGCCGGGTGCCAGCACCCATTCATCGGTTGGTTCGAATTGAGCCAGGATCTTCAGATCGGCGTGGGGGAGCAGCGGGCTGTCGGAGTCGCACATCTGGCCAACTTGCCAGCGGCGATGACCGTGCGCCTGCAGCAGGAATACGTCGTAGTTGTCGAAATGCGGGCCGACGCCGCCGCCGGGAGCAGCGAAGCTGATCATCAGATCGTCGATGCGCCACTTGGGCAGGAATTTGAAGTCTTCCAGCAGCTCGGCCACTTCCGGCACGAACTGGTCGACGGCCTGCACCAGCAGCGTCCAGTCGCGCTCGGGGAGGTCCTGGAAGGTGTCCTCATTGAACGGGCCGCGCTGCAGCTCCCAGGGGCGCTCGCCGTGCTCGATCACCAGGCGTGACTCGACTTCTTCTTCCAGCGCCAGGCCGGCCAGTTCGTCGGGGCTGATCGGGCTTTCGAAGTCCGGGATCGCCTGACGCACCAGCAGCGGCTTCTTCTGCCAGTAGTCACGCAGGAATTCACGGGCTGTGAGGCCACCCAGCAATTGCAGCGGAGTATCAGGATTCATCAGTAAGCCCTTGAAATAGATAAAAACCTTAAAACAAAAACGCCCGGCTCAGCCGGGCGTCCTCGAGGCTGATCGCGCTTAGATCCGCTTGGCCTGGGCCACGGCGTTACCGATGTAGCGCGCCGGAGTCAGTTGCTTGAGCTCTTCCTTGGCGGCGGTCGGCATGTCCAGGCCGTCGATGAAGGCCAGCAGGGCCTCGGGGCTGATGCCCTTGCCGCGGGTCAGCTCCTTGAGCTTCTCGTACGGGTTCTCGATGGCGTAGCGACGCATGACGGTCTGGATCGGCTCGGCGAGCACCTCCCAGCACGCGTCCAAGTCTTCAGCAATTTTCTGAGCATTGAGCTCCAACTTACTGATTCCCTTGAGACTGGCTTCGTAAGCGATGACGCTGTGAGCGAAGCCGACACCCAGATTACGCAGCACAGTGGAGTCGGTCAGGTCACGCTGCCAGCGGGAGATCGGCAGCTTGCTGGCCAGGTGCTGGAAGATTGCGTTGGCGATGCCCAGGTTGCCTTCGGAGTTTTCGAAGTCGATCGGGTTGACCTTGTGCGGCATGGTCGAGGAGCCGATCTCGCCGGCCACGGTCTTCTGCTTGAAGTAACCGAGGGAGATGTAGCCCCAGACGTCGCGGTCGAAGTCGATCAGGATGGTGTTGAAGCGAGCGATGGCGTCGAACAGCTCGGCGATGTAGTCGTGCGGCTCGATCTGGGTGGTGTAGGGGTTCCAGGTCAGGCCCAGGTCACCTTCGATGAACTGACGCGCGTTGGCTTCCCAGTCGATGCTCGGGTAGGCCGACAGGTGGGCGTTGTAGTTGCCCACGGCGCCGTTGATCTTGCCCAGCAGCGGCACGGCCGCCACCTGAGCGATCTGGCGCTCCAGACGGTGGACGACGTTGGCCAGTTCCTTGCCCAGGGTGGTCGGCGAAGCCGGCTGGCCGTGGGTGCGCGAGAGCATCGGCACGTCAGCGAACTTCACTGCCAGTTCACGAATGGCGCCTGCCAGTTGCTTCATCAGCGGCAGCAGCACGCTGTCACGGCCTTCACGCAGCATCAGGGCGTGGGACAGGTTGTTGATGTCCTCGCTGGTGCAGGCGAAGTGGATGAACTCGCTGACCTTGTCCAGCTCTGGCAGCTTGGCAGCCTGTTCCTTGAGCAGGTACTCCACGGCCTTGACGTCGTGGTTGGTGGTACGCTCGATTTCCTTGACGCGCTCGGCGTGCTCGACGGCGAAGTTCTCGGCCAGCTCGTTGAGCAGGGCGTTGGCTTCTGCGGAGAAAGGTGCGACTTCCGGGATGCCCTCGTGGGCGGCCAGGCGCTGCAGCCAGCGCACTTCGACCAGTACGCGGCTACGGATCAGACCGTATTCGCTGAAGATAGGGCGCAGGGCGCTGGTTTTGCCGGCGTAGCGGCCGTCGACGGGGGAAACCGCGGTGAGCGAGGAAAGCTGCATGTAGGCGTTCTCGAGCTGTCGGGCTGAAAAGCCATCCGGGGTCGCTGCGCGTCGTGCCAGCTTCAGTGAAGCGGGCGCTAGCTCAGGTGCCTGGACGACCTCTGGCGAAAAGGGCGCATATCATACATGAAAACCGGCGCGTGACCGCCTATGTCCTGCGTCGTGCGACCGATAACAGACTGGCGGCAAAGATCAGCGCTGCGCCGAGCAGTGACAGGGTGTCTGGCGTCTCGCCCCAGAGCAGCCAGGCGATGATGCCGGCGAAGACGATGGCCAGGTAGGCGACCGGGCCGATCAGCCCCGGCGGCGCGAGGCCGTAGGCGCGCGACATGATCACCTGGCTGGCGGTGGCCAGCAGGCCGATGCCCAGCAGCCAGCTCAGTTGGGTGGTATCCAGTGGTTGCCAGCTCCAGGTCAGGGGGATGGCGGAGAACAGCGCGCTGAACAGCGAGAAATAGAAAACGATGCGCGTTGCTGGTTCGCTATCGCTCATTTCACGGATGGAGACGAAGGCGAAGGCCGCCAGCAGGCTGGCGGCCAGGCCAAACAGGGCCGGCCCCTCGAACAGGGCGGTGCTGGGTTTGGCCACCAGCAGCACGCCGCACAAACCGATCAGGCTGCTGACCAGCATGCGTCGAGTCAGCGGCTCCTTCAGCCATATATGCGCGATCAGCGGGGTGAACACCGGCGCCGAGTAGGTGAACAGCATGGCGTCGGCCAATGGCAGGTGGGCGATGGCGTAGAAGAAGCAGTACATCGCCGCCAGGCCGTAGGTGGTGCGCCACAGATGGGATTTCAGGCGTGTCGTGCGTAGCGGGCGAACGCCACGCACCAGCAGCAAAGGCAGGAAGAACAACACGCCGACCAGGTTGCGGAAGAACACCACCGACTCGTTGTTGACGCTGCTGGATATCTCGCGGATGCCGACGCCGGTAAAAGCGAACAGCAGCGCCGAGAGCGCCAGCAGCAGGGCACCCTGAAGGGGTTTGACGCTGCGGCTGGCGGGCTCCATGGTCAGTTTCGCGTCATGTCGTAGAGTTCTTTGAGCAGTTTGCTGCGGCTGAACACCAACTGCCAGCGGTGGCCGCCGAGCTGGCGCCAGAGGCGCGCCGAGCGAATGCCGGCCAGCAGCAAGGCACGGATCTTTGCGGCGTTGTTCGGTTGCTGCAGGAAGCGCATGTCGCCATGCACCTGGATACGCTGACGGAAGGTGCTGATGGTGTCCTGGTACAGGCCGCCGCACGCTGCGATGACGTTGTCATGGACTAGGCCGAAATGCTCGACCTGTTGCTGGATCTGGTCGAGGCGACTGCCCATCACCTGCAGCATGTCGCCACGCTTGTCCAGCTGGCGCTCCAGACCGACCATCGCCAGTGCATAGCGCAGCGGCTCGCGCTGCAGGGCGGATGGATTGCGCTCCAGCGAGCTGATCAGTGCGCGATAACCGTCGCGCAGATTGAGGTCGTCGCCGCCGTAGACGTCCAGCGTGCTTTTCGGATCGCGTACCAGCAGGCTGCCGAGCATGCAGCCCATCGAGGCTTCGCTGACCTGGCCGGTGCGGGCGATCTTGTCGGCCAGCACTGCTGCCTCGAATACGGCGCCGAGGGCGACCAGTTGCTCCTGCAGCGGACTCATTGGGCGTCCTCGTACCAGGCTTCTGCGGTTTCGATCACGCCACCACCCAGGCACACCTCGCCGTCATAGAACACCACGGACTGACCCGGAGTGACGGCGCGTTGCGGTTCGTCGAACACGGCGCGATAGCCGGTCTCGGTCTTCTCCAGGGTGCAGTGCTGGTCACTCTGGCGATAGCGCACCTTGGCAGTCAGGCGGCGCGGAGCGCTCAGGTCCACTGGGTTGACCCAGTAGATATCGGAGGCGAGCAGGGCGCGTGAGAACAGCCAGGGGTGTTCGTTGCCCTGGCCGACGATCAGTACGTTACGCGCCAGGTCCTTGCGCAGCACGTACCAGGGATCATCGCTGGCGTCCTTTAGACCGCCGATGCCAAGACCCTGGCGCTGGCCGATGGTGTGGTACATCAGGCCATGATGACGACCGATGATCTGGCCCTCGGTGGTCTCGATGTCACCTGGCTGAGCCGGCAGGTACTGCTTGAGAAAATCACTGAAGCGACGCTCACCGATGAAGCAGATGCCGGTGGAGTCCTTCTTCTTCGCCGTGGCCAGCTCGTACTTCTCGGCGATGGCGCGTACCTGCGGCTTTTCCAGCTCGCCAACCGGGAACAGGGTCTTGGCGATCTGCTCGCCGCCGACGGCGTGCAGGAAATAGCTCTGGTCCTTGTTTGGGTCCAGGCCCTTGAGCAGCTCGGTGCGGCCATCGATATCGCGGCGACGCACGTAGTGACCGGTGGCGATCAGGTCGGCACCGAGCGACAGGGCATAGTCGAGGAAGGCTTTAAACTTGATTTCACGGTTGCACAGGATGTCCGGGTTCGGCGTACGGCCGGCCTTGTATTCGGCCAGGAAGTGCTCGAACACGTTGTCCCAGTATTCTGCGGCGAAGTTGGCGGTGTGCAGCTTGATGCCGATGCGGTCGCATACGGCCTGGGCGTCGGCCAGGTCATCCATGGCGGTGCAGTATTCGGTGCCGTCGTCTTCGTCCCAGTTCTTCATGAACAGGCCTTCGACCTGGTAACCCTGCTCCATCAGCAGCAGGGCGGAAACGGACGAGTCGACGCCGCCGGACATGCCGACGATCACGCGTTGGGTGCTAGGTGCTTGCATGGGAGTCTGCGAGTGAAGCCTGAAAAACTGTCGAGTCTACCAGAAAGCCTGCCGCCCGTAGGGCGTACTCGGCTTTGGCTTCCTGCGTCGCTCTACCTCCTGCATCCATGCAGTCGTCGCGAAGCAGTATGCCGTAGGGTGTTTGTGGCGCTTTACAGCGATGGACTGTCCGCTTGGCTACGAGCGGCCAGCGTTCCGCTCTTCATTATCTGGACGCGGCGAGCACGACAACCCCGGATTTCATCCGGGCCAGACTTTAGTTGCGCACCAGTTCCAGTGGCCCGCTGATACCGGCCAAATAATCGTCAACACACTGCAAAACCAGCTCACTGCGCCAGCGCTCGGGTTGTGCGGCCAGCTCGTCACGGGTCAGCCAGGTGATGCTGCTGATGTCGCTATCCAGCTCGCGCTCGGGGTCATGGCTTACGGGGCGGGCGCTGAAGCACACGCGTTGATAGGTCACGCCGTTGCTCGGTGCGGTGTAGAGATAGATGCCGAGCAGGGCGGTCAGCTCCACGTTCCATCCGGTCTCCTCGAGTGTTTCCCGCACTGCGGCTTCACGCAGCGACTCGTTGGCCTCCAGGTGTCCGGCTGGCTGGTTCAGCACCATGCGGCCGGCTTTGAATTCTTCGACGAAGAGGAAACGGCCATCATCTTCGATCACCGTGGCCACGGTGATATGGGGTTGCCAGTCCATTTTCGGTGCTCCAAAAAACGATCAGCGTGCAGGATTCTGTGGGAGCGAGCTCTGCTCGCGAAAAACGGCTTCGCGAGCAGAGCTCGCTCCTACAAAGATTTTCCAGATCTATAAATAAAGAACCCCGGCACCAGGCCGGGGTTCTTTTTGCACTCAAACCTTATCAGGCATTCAGTGCAGCCAGAGCGGCGTTGAAGGTAGCGCTGGGGCGCATCACCTTGCTTGTCAGCTTGGGGTTGGAACGGTAGTAGCCACCGATCTCAGCCGGTTTGCCTTGCACGGCAGCCAGTTCGGCAACGATGGTCGCTTCCTGCTCGGTCAATTGCTTGGCCAGCGGCGCGAAGTGAGCCTTCAGCTCGGCATCGTCGTTCTGCTCGGCCAGGGCTTGAGCCCAGTACAGCGCCAGGTAGAAGTGGCTGCCACGGTTGTCGATCTCGCCGACCTTGCGCGCCGGGGACTTGTTGTTGTCCAGCAGCTTGCCGGTAGCCTGGTCCAGGGTCTTGCCCAGTACCTTGGCCTTGGCGTTGTTGGTCTTGATACCGGTTTCTTCCAGCGATACGGCCAGGGCCAGGAACTCGCCCAGGGAATCCCAGCGCAGGTAGTTCTCTTCGACCAGCTGTTGTACGTGCTTGGGAGCCGAGCCGCCAGCGCCGGTTTCGTACATGCCGCCGCCGGCCATCAGCGGAACGATGGACAGCATCTTGGCCGAGGTGCCCAGTTCCATGATCGGGAACAGGTCGGTCAGGTAGTCACGCAGCACGTTACCAGTCACCGAGATGGTGTCCTGGCCGCGGATCATGCGCTCCATGGAGACGCGGATGGCCTCGTTGTAGCCCATCATGCGGATGTCCAGACCAGTCAGGTCGTGGTCCTTGAGGTACAGCTCGACTTTCTTCTGCAGCTCGCGATCATGGGCGCGCTCCGGGTCCAGCCAGAAGATGGCCGGGGTATCGGATTGACGGGCACGGGTAACGGCCAGCTTGACCCAGTCGCGGATCGGGGCGTCCTTGGTCTGGCAGGCGCGCCAGATATCGCCCGCTTCGACTTCGTGCTGCATCAGCACGGTGCCATCGGCAGCTACGACGCGCATGGTGCCGTCGGCGGTCATTTCGAAGGTCTTGTCGTGGGAGCCGTATTCTTCGGCTTTCTGCGCCATCAGGCCAACGTTCGGCACGCTGCCCATGGTGGTCGGGTCGAACGCACCGTTGGTTTTGCAGAAGTTGATCATTTCCTGATAGATGCGAGCGTAGGTGCTCTCAGGCATGACAGCCTTGGTGTCTTTCTGCTTACCATCCTTGCCCCACATCTGGCCGGAGTTGCGGATCATCGCAGGCATAGAGGCGTCGACGATGACGTCGCTCGGGATGTGCAGGTTGGTAATGCCCTTGACCGAATCGACCATGGCCATTTCAGGGCGATGAGCGTAGACTTCGTGGATGTCATGCAGGATTTCTTCCTGCTGCGAGGCTGGCAGCGACTTGATCTTGTCGTAGACGCTGCTGATACCGTTGTTCGGGTTGACGCCCAGTTCCTTGAACAGGTCGCCGTACTTGTCGAACACGTCCTTGTAGTAAACGCTGACGGCGTGGCCGAAGACGATCGGGTGGGAGACCTTCATCATGGTCGCCTTGACGTGCAGGGACCACATCACGCCGGTTTCCTTGCAGTCCTGCAGAGTCTTCTCGAAGAAGTCACGCAGCTTGCGGCAGCTCATGAACATGCTGTCGAACACTTCGCCTTCTTGCAGGGCGAGCTGTTTCTTCACTTCGACCTTGCCGTCCTTACCGACAAATTCGATGCGCACATCACCGGCCTTGGCCATGGTGATCGACTGCTCGCTGGAGAAGAAGTCGCCGCCGCGCATGTAGTCGGCGTGGGACTGCGAGGCCATGCTCCACTTGCCCATGCTGTGCGGGTGCTTGCGGGCATAGGCTTTTACCGCGGCTGGAGCACGGCGGTCGGAGTTGCCTTCGCGCAGAACCGGGTTGACGGCGCTACCCAGGATCTTGGCGTAGCGAGCGCGAACTTCCTTGTCTTCTTCGCTTTGCGGGTCTTCCGGGAAATCGGGAATGCCGTAGCCCTGAGCCTGCAGCTCGGCGATGGCGGCCTTGAGCTGAGGTACGGAGGCGCTGATGTTCGGCAGCTTGATGATGTTGGCATCGGCTTGCAGAGTCAGTTCGGCCAGTTTGGCCAGGTCGTCATCGATGCGTTTGTCGGCGTCCAGGCGGTCGGCAAAGCTTGCCAGGATCCGTCCAGCAAGAGAGATGTCGCGGGTTTCAACGGAGATGTCAGCCGATGCGGCAAAGGCTTCTACAATGGGCAGAAGCGAATAGGTAGCAAGGGCCGGGGCTTCGTCGGTGAAGGTGTAGATGATCTTCGAAGGGGTGGACATTTAGGGTTAACTCTCTTCTTTGCTGAGCGCGCATAGAAACTCGACCTGCACTGGTAGGCGCCTGGGCCCCATGGTGGCGGGGCCGGGTCGAGGACTCGCCGCGGTGATGTTGGATGCACCCGTAGAGTGTCGAGCAGTTCGAGCCGGCAGACAGTGGTTGCCGTTTACCGGTTTCAAGAGGTTGCTGCCTGGTTCCAGGCAGGTCACCCCTTATGACTCGTTAGTCACCTAAGCAGTATACCACTGCGGCACCTCGCCGCAGAATGCCCAGTTGAATAAGACCTTTGCACATGTGTCTGTGGTTCGTGGTTTGCGCTACTCTCGGGAGTGCACACTGTCTAACCACAAGATGGAGTCCAGCATGGGATACCAAAAGATCCAGGTGCCAGCCAGCGGTGACAAAATCACCGTCAACGCCGATATGTCGCTGAATGTTCCAGACAATCCGGTCATCCCGTTCATCGAGGGTGATGGTATTGGTGTCGATATTTCCCCGGTGATGATCAAGGTGGTCGACGCTGCGGTGGCGAAGGCCTACGGCGGCGCCCGCAAGATCTCCTGGATGGAGGTTTATGCCGGCGAGAAAGCCACTCAGGTTTACGATCAGGACACCTGGCTGCCGAAAGAAACCCTCGAGGCCGTGCGTGATTACGTGGTCTCGATCAAAGGCCCGCTGACCACGCCCGTTGGTGGTGGCATTCGTTCGCTCAACGTGGCCCTGCGCCAGGAACTCGACCTTTATGTCTGCCTGCGCCCGGTACGCTGGTTCGAGGGCGTGCCCAGTCCGGTCAAGAAACCAGGTGACGTGGATATGGTGATCTTCCGCGAGAACTCCGAGGACATCTACGCCGGTGTCGAGTGGAAGGCTGGCAGCCCCGAAGCGGAGAAGGTCATCAAGTTCCTCACCGAGGAAATGGGCGTCAAGAAGATCCGCTTCACCGACATGTGCGGCATCGGCATCAAGCCGGTTTCCGAAGCTGGCACCAAGCGCCTTGTGCGCAAGGCGCTGCAGTACGCCGTGGACAACGATCGCAGTTCGGTAACCCTGGTGCACAAAGGCAACATCATGAAGTTCACCGAAGGTGCCTTCAAAGAGTGGGGTTACGAAATCGCATGTGACGAATTCGGTGCCGAGCTGCTCGATGGCGGCCCTTGGATGCAGTTCAAGAACCCGCGTACCGGCAAGAATATCGTGGTCAAGGACGTGATTGCCGACGCCATGCTGCAGCAGATCCTGCTGCGTCCGGCCGAATATGACGTGATCGCCACGCTCAACCTCAATGGCGACTATCTGTCCGACGCCCTGGCGGCCGAAGTCGGTGGCATCGGTATCGCGCCGGGTGCCAACCTGTCCGACTCCGTGGCGATGTTCGAGGCGACTCACGGCACGGCGCCGAAATACGCCGGCCAGGACAAGGTCAACCCTGGCTCGGTGATTCTCTCTGCAGAGATGATGTTGCGTCACATGGGTTGGGCCGAGGCGGCCGATCTGATCATCAGGGGCACCAACGGCGCCATCGCTGCGAAGACCGTGACCTATGACTTCGAACGTCTGATGGAGGGTGCGAAGCTGATGTCGTGCTCCGAGTTCGGCGATGCGATGATCAGCCATATGTAGGCTGATTAAGGTGTGAAAAAAGGCCGGTCCAATGACCGGCCTTTTCGTGTTCAGCACATCCATGTGCTTCGTATTCGATGAAGCTGTGGGTCAGGATGCTCAGGCTTCGGCAGTACTCGCGATACTCTGCGTCTGGGTGGCTGCCACGGGGGCATCCTGAGTGGCGCTGGCTGCGCTGATATTGACCGCATGCAGTCCTTTGGGGCCTTGCACGATCTCGAAGCGGACCGGCTGACCGGCCTTGAGTGTCTTGTAACCGTCCATCTGGATGGCCGAGTAGTGGGCGAACAGGTCCTCATCTCGGCCGTCGGCCAGGATGAATCCATAGCCTTTGGCGTTGTTGAACCACTTGACCTTACCGCTGAGCATGCTGATATCCCTCTGCAAAGGACTCCATCTCTGGAGTATCATCCACTTCATTCCGCGCGATAACCGACCAGGCTGGGCGAAGGCGTGGAATCCCTGATACCCACCAGTGGGTATTCATTTGTTGTAACACCCTTTTGCCGTTAGTCAAGGCTATACGGCGGATGGCTGAGAACTCAGTCAAACTCCCTCTAGCATCCCCGTTCGCCCAGCCCTGAACCTCTGATTTCAGCATGCATGCAAGTAGCCAGATTCGACTAACATTCAATCAGGATCACCCGGCAGAGCATGAGGATGACTCCTCTGGCATTGCTGTTCAGGAATCCAAGCCAGCATTGCAGGCACCACCGATGTACAAGGTGGTCTTATTCAATGACGACTACACCCCGATGGATTTTGTCGTCGAAGTGCTCGAAACGTTTTTCGGCATGAACCGGGAGCTGGCAACCAAGATCATGCTCGCCGTCCATACAGAAGGGCGTGCGGTATGTGGTGTGTACACCCGCGATATTGCGGAGACCAAAGCAATGCAGGTCAACCAGTACGCGCGAGAGAGCCAGCATCCGCTACTCTGTGAAATAGAGAAGGACGGTTAACGCCGGCCACTTGGGTATGAGGTGAAGCTATGTTGAATCGAGAGCTCGAAGTCACCCTCAATCTGGCTTTCAAGGAGGCCCGTGCCAAGCGTCATGAGTTCATGACGGTCGAGCATCTGCTGCTCGCCTTGCTGGACAACGAGGCAGCCGCCAGTGTGTTGCGGGCCTGTGGGGCCAACCTCGACAAGCTACGCCACGATTTGCAGGAGTTCATTGACTCCACTACGCCATTGATTCCTCAGCACGATGAAGACCGCGAAACCCAGCCAACGCTAGGTTTCCAGCGTGTTCTGCAGCGCGCGGTCTTCCACGTGCAGAGTTCCGGCAAGCGTGAAGTGACCGGCGCCAACGTGCTGGTCGCGATCTTCAGCGAGCAGGAAAGCCAGGCCGTGTTCCTGCTCAAGCAGCAGAGTGTGGCCCGCATCGATGTGGTCAACTACATCGCCCATGGCATCTCCAAGGTGCCGGGGCACGGCGACCACCACGAGAACGATCAGGAGATGCAGGATGAGGAGGGCGGCGAGTCCTCTACCTCCAGCAATCCACTGGATGCCTACGCCAGCAATCTCAATGAGCTGGCTCGCCAGGGGCGTATCGACCCGTTGGTCGGGCGTGAGCATGAAGTCGAGCGCGTTGCGCAGATTCTCGCGCGTCGGCGCAAGAACAACCCGCTGCTGGTGGGCGAGGCCGGTGTCGGCAAGACCGCCATCGCCGAAGGTCTGGCCAAGCGTATCGTTGACGAGCAGGTGCCTGATCTGCTGGCCGACAGCGTGGTGTATTCGCTGGATCTCGGTGCGTTGCTGGCCGGCACCAAGTATCGCGGCGACTTCGAGAAGCGCTTCAAGGCGCTACTCAATGAGCTGCGCAAGCGTCCACATGCTATCCTTTTCATCGACGAGATCCACACCATCATCGGTGCGGGCGCGGCGTCGGGTGGGGTCATGGATGCGTCCAACCTGCTCAAACCAGTGCTGTCGTCGGGTGAGATTCGCTGCATCGGCTCCACCACCTTCCAGGAATTTCGCGGCATCTTCGAGAAGGACCGCGCGCTGGCGCGACGCTTCCAGAAGGTCGACGTGGTCGAGCCTTCGGTAGAGGACACCGTAGGTATTCTCAAGGGGCTCAAGGCGCGCTTCGAGCAGCATCACCACATCGAGTACAGCGACGAGGCCCTGCGCGCAGCGGCCGAGCTGGCTGCGCGCTACATCAATGACCGGCATATGCCGGACAAGGCCATCGACGTGATCGACGAGGCGGGTGCCTACCAGCGTCTGCAGCCGGAAGACAAGCGGGTGTCGCGTATCGAGGTCGCCCAGGTCGAAGACATCGTCGCCAAGATCGCGCGGATTCCGCCAAAACATGTATCGAGCTCCGACAAGGAGCTGCTGCGTAATCTGGAGCGCGATCTGAAGCTGACCGTTTTCGGTCAGGACGCCGCCATCGATTCGCTCTCGACCGCCATCAAGCTGTCGCGTGCCGGCCTCAAGGCGCCGGACAAGCCGGTCGGCTCCTTCCTGTTCGCCGGCCCCACTGGCGTGGGCAAGACCGAAGCAGCGCGGCAACTGGCCAAGGCCATGGGCATCGAGCTGGTGCGTTTCGACATGTCCGAGTACATGGAGCGCCACACCGTGTCGCGTTTGATCGGTGCGCCGCCCGGTTATGTCGGTTTCGACCAAGGTGGCCTGCTCACCGAGGCGATCACCAAGCAGCCGCACTGCGTGCTGTTGCTCGATGAGATCGAGAAGGCGCATCCGGAAGTCTTCAACCTGCTGCTGCAGGTGATGGATCACGGCACGCTGACCGACAACAACGGGCGCAAGGCGGATTTCCGCAACGTGATCCTGATCATGACCACCAACGCCGGTGCGGAAACCGCCTCGCGTGCCTCGATCGGTTTCACCCAGCAGGATCACTCCACCGATGCCATGGAAGTCATCAAGAAGAGCTTCACGCCGGAGTTCAGGAACCGCCTGGATACCATCATCCAGTTCGGTCGCCTGAGCCACGAGACCATCAAGAGCATCGTCGACAAGTTCCTCACCGAACTGCAGGCGCAGCTGGAAGACAAGCGTGTCACGCTGGAAGTCAGCGATGCGGCGCGCAGCTGGCTGGCCGAGCGCGGTTACGATGTGATGATGGGCGCGCGGCCGATGGCGCGTTTGATCCAGGACAAGATCAAGCGTCCGCTGGCAGAGGAAATCCTCTTCGGCGAGCTGGCCGAGCATGGCGGCGTGGTACACGTCGACATAAAGGATGGCGAGCCAAGCTTCGAGTTCGAGACGGCGGCAGAGGTCGCCTGATCGAATGGCCTCACGCTCAGCGAAAGCCCTGGCGGCTTTCGCTGAGCCAACGAAAACGCCCGGCATAAGCCGGGCGTTTTCGTTTGGTGCTTGGCTTAACGGGCGCGGTAGGTGATGCGGCCTTTGCTCAAGTCATAAGGTGTCAGCTCAACACGCACCTTGTCACCAGTGAGAATGCGGATGTAGTTCTTGCGCATCTTGCCGGAGATGTGCGCGGTAACGACGTGCCCGTTTTCCAACTCCACGCGGAACATGGTGTTGGGCAGGGTGTCGACGACAGTGCCTTCCATTTCGAAGCTGTCTTCTTTCGACATGCAGTAAAGCCCTCGGTATCCAGGAAATGGCCCGGTGCAACTGGCGCCAGGCAAAAGCGGCGTGCATTGTGCCCGAAAACAGGGGGCTGCGCCAAGTGGCTTGGATTGTCGAGCGTCTGGGTGGGTGGTAAAGCGGCTAGGTAAGCAGCGTCCAGCGCTGATTGACGAAAAGTTCGATGGGGCGGTACTGGGTCTTGTAGTTCATCTTACGGCAGTTCTTGATCCAGTAGCCGAGATAGACGGCCTCCAGCCCCAGGCGCGAGGTTTCGCCGATTTGCCAGAGGATGGCGAATCGGCCAAGGCTGCGGCGCTCTTCAGCCGGATCGTAGAAGGTGTAGACGGCCGACAGGCCATTCGGCAGAACGTCGGTGACAGCAATGGCGAGCAGCTTGTCTTGCAGGCGGAACTCATAGAAGCGTGAAAAGGGCAGATCGCGAATCAGAAAGGTCGAGAACTGCTCGCGGCTCGGCGGGTACATGTCGCCATCGGCGTGGCGCTGCTCGATGTAGCGCACATAGAGCGCGTAATACTCTTCGGTGAATACCGGGCGCACACAACGAACGACGATGTCTTGATTGCGCTTGATGATGCGCCGCTGCTGGCGATTTGCCGTAAAGCGCGCGGCCGGGATGCGTGCCGGGATGCAGGCTGTGCACTGCTGGCAGTGGGGGCGATAGAGGTGGTCGCCGCTGCGGCGAAAACCCAGTTCCGACAGCTCGGCATAGACCTGCACGTCCATGGGCTGGCTGGGGTCGAGAAACAGGGTGGTGGCCTGTTCTTCCGGCAGATAGCTGCATGGATGAGGTTGAGTGGCATAGAACTTCAGGCGGGCCAGCTCGGTCATGGCGTCGTCTCGCAAAAGCCTGACTAAGAGTGTATGCCAGGCTTGGCCGCTCGACTAGGCGAGCCAGTCCGCTGTAGCTGGCAGATCGATGTGGTGCTGCAGGTACTCGGCGAATGTCGCGCGAGGTATGGCTCTTGCGCCGAAGCTGTGCAGGTGCTGCGTGGGCATCTGGCAGTCGATGAGTACGAAGCCCCATGCGCGCAGCTTGCCGACGAGGGTGGCGAAACCGATCTTGGAGGCGTTGTCTGCGCGGCTGAACATGGATTCGCCGAAGAACAGCTGGCCCATGGCCAGGCCGTAGAGCCCGCCAACCAGCTCACCCTTGCTCCAGACTTCCACGGAGTGGGCAATGCCGCGCTGATGCAGTTGCAGGTAGGCGTCCTGCATGCCGCGAGTGATCCAGGTGCCATCGGCGTAGGCGCGTGGCTCGGCGCAAGCTTTTATCACGGCCGCAAAATCCTGGTCGAAGGTGACGCGGTAGCGATTTTGTCTCAGCAGCTTGGCCAGGCTGCGAGAAACGTGCAGCTCTTCGGGGAACAGCACCGTGCGCGGATCAGGTGACCACCAGAGGATCGGCTGGCCATCGTCGAACCAGGGGAAGCAGCCGTGGCGGTAGGCGCTGATCAGTCGGTCGGCACTCAGGTCGCCGCCAGCGGCGAGCAGGCCATTGGGTTCGCGCATGGCTTTTGCCAGTGGCGGGAACTGCAGTGAGTCACGTTGCAGCCAGGTCAGCATGTGCGCTTGTCCAGCGGAGGAGGGGAGGGCGAGCGATGGTGCTCGCCCTTGTGCCATCAGTTGCCGTCGAGGAATTTCTCGACATCCAGTGCTGCCATGCAGCCTGCGCCGGCCGAGGTGATGGCCTGGCGGTAGACGTGATCGGCCACGTCGCCAGCGGCGAATACACCCTCGATGCTGGTGGCGGTGGCATTGCCTTCGCTGCCGCCTTTGATCTTCAGGTAGCCGTCATGCATGTCCAGCTGGCCGACAAACAGCTCGGTATTGGGCTTGTGGCCGATGGCGATGAACACGCCGGCCAGTGCCAGCTCTTTGCTGCTGCCATCGGCGGTGCTTTTCAGGCGTACGCCGGTCACGCCGGTCTGGTCGCCCAGTACTTCGTCCAGGGTGTGGTTCCAGTGCAGGCGCATATTGCCGTTCTCGACCTTGTCGAACAGCTTGTCCTGCAGGATCTTCTCCGAGCGCAGTTTGTCGCGGCGGTGCACCAGGTGCACTTCCTTGGCGATGTTGGACAGGTAAAGCGCTTCTTCCACGGCGGTGTTGCCGCCGCCGATCACAGCAACTACCTGATTGCGGTAGAAGAAACCGTCGCAGGTCGCGCAGGCGGAAACGCCCTTGCCGGCGAATGCTTCTTCCGACGGCAGGCCAAGGTACTGGGCGCTGGCGCCGGTGGCGATGATCAGGGCATCGCAGCTATAGGTGCCGCTGTCACCCTTGAGCACGAAGGGGCGGCTCTGCAACTCGGCGGTGTGGATGTGGTCGTAAACGATCTCGGTGTCGAAACGCTCGGCGTGCTTTTGCATGCGTTCCATCAGCGCCGGGCCGGTGAGGCCTTCGACGTCACCCGGCCAGTTGTCCACTTCGGTGGTGGTGGTGAGCTGACCGCCAGGCTGGATGCCGGTGATGACCACGGGCTTGAGGTTGGCGCGCGCGGCATAAACGGCGGCGCTGTAACCGGCAGGGCCGGAACCCAGGATGATCAGGCGGGAATGCTTGACTTCGCTCATAAAAAAACCCCATAAGCCTTTGTCACAAAAGAGAATGCGTGCTCCAATTGAGCCGCATGGAAGCTGCTGGCGGCTATGCTACACCGAAGCGGGGTGGGTGCGGGAGCTTGGCAATTGGCCTCGGCGTCAGGCTGGCCCTACAATAGGCCGCTTCTGCGGTTAACCATCAGATGGACGCGCCAAGGGCGCAGGAAATGGCTGTTTTGAAGAATTCCACCACCCAGATTATCGACTGGCGTCAGAAGCTTCAGTATCGACTGAAGGAAGGCGCATTGATCGCCCTGGGCGCGATGTGCCTGTACCTGCTGATGGCACTGTTGACCTATAACGCCGCCGATCCGGCGTGGGACAACAGTGTGCAGGTCGAGCGCATCATCAACGCCGGCGGCAGCATTGGCGCCTGGCTCTCCAGTGCACTGTTCGGCGCACTGGGCTACTTTGCCTATATCTTCCCACTCCTGCTGGCAGCCAAGACCTGGCAGGTGTTCCGCACGCGTAATCAGCCCTGGCACTGGAACGGCTGGCTATTTTCCTGGCACAGCATTGGCCTGGTCTTCCTGATTCTTTCCGGCGCGGCGCTGGGTGACATTCATTTCGCAGCGGCCGCTGGCATGCAGGGCTCGGGTGGCGGCATGCTCGGCGCCAGCCTGGGTGATCTGTCCGTGCATGCGCTGAACGTGCAGGGCAGCACGCTGGTATTTCTGGCGTTGTTCCTGTTCGGTTTGACCGTGTTCACCGATCTGTCCTGGTTCCGCGTAATGGACCTTACCGGCAAGATCACCCTCGACCTGATCGAGCTGATTCACGGCGTCATCACCGGCTGGTGGAACGCCCGTAGCGAGCGCAAGCAGATGAAGATTCAACTGCGCGAGCTGGACGAGCGGGTCACCGAGGTGGCTGCGCCAGTGGTGTCGGACCGTCGTGAGCAAGCCAAGGTCAAGGAGCGCCTGCTCGAGCGCGAGGAGTCGCTGAGCAAACACATGAGCGAGCGCGAGAAGCGCCCTGCGCCGGTGATCGCGCCTCCGCCCGTGGCCAAGGCGCCAGAACCGAGCAAGCGCGTGCAGAAGGAAAAGCAGGCTCCGCTGTTCGTCGACAGCGCGGTGGAAGGCACCTTGCCGCCGATTTCTCTACTCGATCCGGCGGAAGCCAAGAAGGTCGAGTACTCGCCGGAATCGCTCAAGGGCGTCGGCCATCTGCTGGAAATCAAGCTCAAGGAGTTCGGTGTCGAAGTCGCGGTGGATTCGATCCATCCAGGCCCGGTGATCACCCGCTACGAAATCCAGCCGGCTGCCGGGGTCAAGGTCAGTCGCATCGCCAACCTGGCCAAGGACCTGGCGCGTTCGCTGGCCGTGACCAGCGTGCGGGTGGTGGAAGTCATTCCCGGCAAGACCACCGTCGGTATCGAGATTCCCAACGAGAATCGTCAGATCGTGCGTTTCTCCGAAGTGCTGTCGACGCCCGAATACGATGATGCCAAGTCGCCGGTCACTCTGGCGCTGGGGCATGACATCGGCGGTAAGCCGGTGATCACCGATCTGGCCAAGATGCCGCACCTGCTGGTGGCCGGTACCACTGGTTCCGGTAAGTCGGTGGGCGTGAACGCGATGATCCTGTCGATTTTGTTCAAGTCGAGCCCGGAAGACGCCAAACTGATCATGATCGACCCGAAAATGCTCGAGTTGTCGATCTACGAGGGTATTCCGCACCTGCTTTGCCCGGTGGTCACCGACATGAAGGAGGCGGCCAACGCCCTGCGTTGGAGCGTTGCCGAGATGGAGCGCCGCTACAAGCTGATGTCGAAGATGGGTGTGCGCAACCTGGCGGGCTTCAACCGCAAGGTCAAGGATGCCATCGAGGCTGGCGAGCCATTGGCTGACCCACTGTTCCGTCGCGAAAGCATGGAAGACGAGGCACCGCTGCTCAAACCCCTGCCGACCATCGTGGTGGTGGTCGACGAATTCGCCGACATGATGATGATCGTCGGCAAGAAGGTCGAAGAGCTGATTGCGCGTATCGCTCAGAAGGCACGTGCGGCCGGTATTCACCTGATTCTCGCCACCCAGCGCCCCTCGGTGGACGTGATCACCGGCCTGATCAAAGCCAACATCCCGACCCGTATGGCGTTCCAGGTCTCCAGCAAGATCGATTCGCGCACCATCATCGACCAGGGTGGCGCCGAGCAGCTGTTGGGTCACGGTGACATGCTCTACATGCCGCCTGGCACCAGCTTGCCTATTCGTGTTCACGGTGCCTTCGTCTCTGACGATGAAGTGCATCGCGTGGTCGAGGCCTGGAAGCTGCGTGGCGCGCCGGATTACAACGAAGACATCCTCGCCGGTGCCGAAGAGGGTGGCAGCGGCTTCGAGGGCAGCAGCGGTGGTGAAGGTGGCGAGGGCAGCGAGGAAGATCCGCTGTACGACGAAGCCGTCAACTTCGTTCTGGAAAGCCGCCGCGCGTCGATTTCCGCGGTGCAGCGCAAGCTGAAGATCGGCTACAACCGCGCCGCGCGAATGATCGAGGCGATGGAGATGGCCGGCGTGGTCAGCTCGATGAATACCAACGGATCACGCGAGGTGCTCGCGCCCGGTTCATCTCGTGACTGAGTGTTGCGTCTCGCGGACAAACCACTGAATTAGCGGTCTACAAGACTTCACGGCAGCCAAGCGCTGCCGAGCAATGCGAGGTGCGGAGTCGCCTCGCCATTCTCATACGGACTCAAGGGGTTTATATGCGTGTTATTCGCCTGCTGATGCTGGCTGCTCTGAGCTTTACCCTGCTGACTGCCCAGGCTGATGAAGAGGCCGCCACCAAGCGCCTGAGCGACCTGCTCAGCCAGGCGCAGACCATCAGTGCACGCTTTTCTCAGCTGACCCTCGACGCCAGCGGCACCCAGTTGCAGGAAACCGCCGGGGAAATGCTGCTCAAACGTCCGGGTATGTTCCGCTGGCACACCGACCAGCCGATGGAGCAACTGCTGGTGTCCAACGGTGAAAAAGTCTGGCTGTATGACCCGGATCTTGAGCAGGTCACCATTCAGACCCTCGATCAGCGCCTGACTCACACCCCGGCATTGCTGCTGTCCGGTGATGTGTCGCAGATTCGCGAGAACTTCGAGATCGACTACAAGGAAGGCGGTAGCGTGGTCGACTTCATTCTTAAGCCCAAGGCCAAGGACAGCCTGTTCGACAGCCTGCGCCTGTCGTTCCGTAATCGTGTGCTCAACGACATGCAGTTGATCGACAGCATCGGCCAGCGCACCAACATCCTGTTCCTCAATGTGAAGATGAACGAGCCGGTCGATAACGCCCAGTTCACCTTCGACATTCCGCAAGGCGTGGACGTCATCCAGGAGTAAGGCGTGGATCTGTTCGGCCGCCAACCCGTCGCGCAGCCCTTGGCTGCGCGTTTGCGTGCAACCAGCCTGGACGAATATGTCGGGCAGGAGCATGTGCTGGCGCCGGGCAAGCCGCTGCGTGAGGCGCTGGAGCAGGGCGCTTTGCACTCGATGATCTTCTGGGGGCCGCCAGGGGTGGGCAAAACCACCCTGGCGCGCCTGCTCGCCAAGGTTACCGACGCCCATTTCGAGACCATCTCCGCGGTGCTGTCCGGGGTCAAGGAGATCCGCCAGGCCGTCGAGGTGGCTCAACAGCACGCTGCGCAGTACGGCCGTCGTACCATCCTCTTCGTCGATGAAGTGCACCGCTTCAACAAGAGCCAGCAGGATGCGTTCCTGCCCTATGTGGAAGATGGCACGCTGATCTTCATCGGTGCCACCACCGAGAACCCCTCGTTCGAGCTGAACAATGCGCTGCTGTCGCGTGCACGCGTCTATGTGCTCAAGAGCCTCGACGAGGCGGCGATGCGCAAGCTGGTCAACCGTGCGTTGAGCGATCCAAAAGGCCTCGGTGATCGCCATCTCAGCCTGCCGGACGAGGCCTTTCAGATTCTTCTGGCCGCTGCCGATGGCGATGGTCGCCGCCTGCTCAACTTTCTCGAGAATGCTGCCGATCTGGCGGAAGACGACGGCGAGATCGGCGTCGAACTGCTGCAGAACCTGCTGGGCGACAGCCGGCGCCGTTTCGACAAGGGCGGCGAAGCCTTCTACGACCAGATTTCAGCGCTGCACAAGTCAGTGCGTGGCTCCAGCCCGGACGGTGCGCTGTACTGGTACGCGCGTATGCTCGACGGCGGCTGCGACCCGCTGTACATCGCCCGTCGCGTGGTGCGCATGGCCAGTGAGGATATCGGCAACGCCGACCCGCGCGCGCTGACTCTGTGCCTCAATGCCTGGGACGTGCAGGAGCGCCTGGGCAGCCCGGAAGGCGAGCTGGCCGTGGCCCAGGCCATCGTTTATCTGGCCTGTGCGCCCAAGAGTAATGCGGTCTATACGGCTTTCAAAGCGGCCATGCGTGATGCCGCCGAGCAGGGTTCGCAGGAGGTGCCGCTGCACCTGCGCAATGCGCCTACCAAGCTGATGAAGCAACTCGGCTACGGCGATGAGTACCGCTATGCCCATGACGAGCCCGATGCCTATGCGGCGGGCGAGGATTACTTCCCCGAAAATCTGCAGCCGCGCCAGTATTACGACCCGGTGCCACGCGGCCTGGAGTTGAAGATTCGCGACAAGCTGCAACATCTGCGCAGTCAGGACGCCAATAGTCCGAGGCAGAGGAGAAAATGATGATTCGTGTAGCACTTGCCGTCGCTGTTGGGGGCGCGGCTGGGTCGGTCATGCGCTTTCTGGTTGCCAGTTGGGTAGCGGGCAACTGGCCCCGGCATTTCTACCTGGGCACCTTTGCGGTAAACGTCGTCGGCTGTCTGCTGATTGGTTTGCTGTCAGGCTTGTTCCTGACCCGTACCGATCTGCCGCTGGAGCTGCGTACCGGACTGATTACTGGCGTTCTGGGTGGCTTCACCACTTTTTCGTCTTTCAGCCTGGAAATCATGAAACTGATGGAGGGCGGTCGCGCGCCCGAGGCCTTCGGTTACCTGGCATTCAGTATCATTGGCGGTCTGCTGGCCGCCTGGGCCGGTCTGAGCCTGGCTCGATTGGCATCCTGACCCGTTAAAGCTTTACACTCGGCAACCCGCGTCACGCTGGTGGCCGCAACCTTTTTTCGTCGATGTATTGAGACCTGAACATGCTCGATTCCAAACTTGTCCGCACGCAACTCACCGAAATCGCCGAGCGCCTCGCCACTCGTGGCTTCGCCCTCGACGTCGCCCGTTTCGAGGCCCTGGAGAGTCAGCGCAAGTCGGTGCAGGTGCGCACCGAGCAACTGCAGGCCGAGCGCAACAGCCGTTCCAAGTCCATCGGCCAGGCCAAGGCCCGTGGCGAAGATATTGCGCCGCTGCTGGCGGAAGTCGACCAGATGGGCAGCGACCTGGAAGCCGGCAAGCGTGAGCTGGACGCTATCCAGAACGAGCTGGACAACCTGCTGCTGAACATCCCCAATCTGCCGCACGAGTCCGTGCCGGTGGGCGCCGATGAAGACGGCAACGTCGAGGTGGCACGCTGGGGTACGCCGCGTAGCTTCGATTTCGAGATCAAGGATCACGTTGCCCTCGGCGAGCAGCACGGCTGGCTGGACTTCGAGGCCGCTGCCAAGCTCTCCGGCGCGCGTTTCGCCTTGCTGCGCGGTCCCATCGCGCGCCTGCATCGCGCCCTGGCGCAGTTCATGATCAACCTGCATACCGGCGAGCACGGTTATGAAGAGGCTTACACGCCTTACCTGGTGCAAGCCCCGGCGCTGCAGGGCACAGGTCAACTGCCGAAGTTCGAGGAAGACCTGTTCAAGATCGCCCGTGAAGACCAGGCTGATCTGTACCTGATCCCGACTGCCGAAGTGTCGCTGACCAATATCGTCGCGGGCGAAATTCTCGATGCCAAACAGTTGCCGCTGAAGTTCGTCGCCCACACACCGTGCTTCCGCAGCGAGGCGGGCGCATCCGGGCGTGATACGCGCGGGATGATTCGCCAGCATCAGTTCGATAAGGTTGAGATGGTGCAAATCGTCGAACCGTCCAAGTCCTTCGAAGCGCTTGAAGGCATGACTGCCAACGCCGAGCGTGTGCTGCAACTGCTGGAGCTGCCGTATCGCAAGCTGGCCCTGTGTACCGGCGACATGGGCTTCTCTGCGGTGAAGACCTATGACCTGGAAGTATGGGTGCCGAGCCAGGACAAGTACCGCGAGATTTCTTCCTGCTCCAACTGCGGCGACTTCCAGGCGCGCCGCATGCAAGCACGCTACCGCAACCCGGAAACCAACAAACCGGAGCTGCTGCACACGCTCAATGGCTCTGGCCTGGCGGTCGGTCGCACCCTGGTGGCAGTGCTGGAGAATTACCAGCAGGCCGACGGCAGCATTCGTGTTCCCGAGGTGCTGAAGCCCTATATGGGCGGCATCGAAGTGATCAGCTGATAGGCCATCACAACGCAAAAAAACGGGGCGTTAGCAACTGCCCCGTTTCAATGGAGGTAAGGTGCGCCATGCGCACCAGAGCCTTACACCGTAGTTTGGTGCGCGCAGCGCACCCTACGACCGACCTCTGATGAGGCTGATCTGATGCAATTCCTTCCGCTGTTCCACAAGCTGCAGGATCGCCCGGTACTGGTGATCGGCGGTGGTGAGGTTGCGCTGCGCAAGGCGCGCCTGTTGAGCGACGCCGGCGCTCGCCTGCGTGTGGTCGCCCCGGAGATTCGTAGCGAGTTGCAGACGCTGGCCGGCGCAGACGGCATCTTCCTGCGCGGCTATGCGAGCAGTGATCTGCAGGGTGTTGCCCTGGTCATCGCCGCCACCGATGACGTGCCGCTGAATGCGCAGATTTCAGCCGATGCTCAGGCGTTGGGTATTCCCGTCAACGTGGTGGATGCGCCGGCGCTGTGCAGCGTGATCTTTCCCGCCATCGTCGATCGCTCGCCGCTGATCGTTGCGGTCAGCAGTGGCGGCGATGCACCGGTGCTGGCGCGGCTGATCCGCGCCAAGATCGAGACCTGGATTCCGGCCACCTACGGCCAGTTGGCTAACCTGGGCAAGCGTTTCCGTGAGCGGGTCAAACAGCTGTTCCCCGACGTGCAGCAGCGCCGCGTGTTCTGGGAGGACGTGTTTCAAGGGCAGATCGCCGAGAGCGTGTTTGCCGGCAAGCCGGAGGAGGCCGAGCGTCTGCTCGAGGCACGCGTGGCCGGTGCAGCGCCGCGCGCCCTGGGCGAGGTGTATCTGGTCGGCGCCGGGCCGGGCGATCCCGATCTCCTGACCTTCCGCGCCCTGCGCCTGATGCAGCAAGCCGACGTCGTGCTGTATGACCGCCTGGTGGCGCCCGCCATCATCGAGCTGTGCCGGCGTGATGCCGAGCGCATCTATGTCGGCAAGCGTCGCGCCGATCACGCGGTGCCGCAGGAGCAGATCAACCAGTTGCTGATCGACCTGGCTCGTCAAGGCAAGCGCGTGCTGCGTCTGAAAGGCGGCGATCCGTTCATCTTCGGTCGTGGTGGTGAGGAGATCGAGCAACTGGCTGCCGAGGACATTCCCTTCCAGGTCGTCCCGGGCATCACCGCGGCTTCGGGCTGCGCGGCCTATGCCGGCATCCCGCTGACCCATCGTGACCATGCGCAGTCGGTGCGTTTCGTCACTGGGCATCTCAAGGATGGCAGCAGCAACTTGCCGTGGCAGGACCTGGTCGCGCCGGGGCAAACCCTGGTGTTCTACATGGGCTTGGTCGGCTTGCCGGGTATCTGCGAGCAACTGATCGCACACGGCCGTTCGGGCGCCACGCCTGCGGCATTGGTGCAGCAGGGCACCACGCGGAATCAGCGAGTCTTCACTGGCACGCTGGAAACCCTGCCGGAGCTAGTCGCCGAACACGAAGTACACGCCCCCACGCTGGTGATAGTTGGGGAAGTGGTCACCCTGCGTGACAAGCTGGCCTGGTTCGAAGGCGCTCAGAACAGCATCTGACGCCCAGCGACGGAAGCCTCGTTGTCGAGGCTTCCGTCACCAGTCATCGCGTTTCTAACGCTGGAACACACCTCTGCCCGGCAGGAGCTGGCGATCATGTGCGCGCGTGAAATCTTGCTGCGGCCCTTTGGGTATCACGCCAGTCGGGTTGATGGTGGCGTGGCTGGCGTAGTAGTGCGACTTGATGTGGGTGAAGTCCACCGTCTCGGCGATACCTGGCCACTGGTACAGCTCGCGTAGCCAGTTGGACAGGTTCGGGTAGTCCTCGATGCGTCGCAGGTTGCACTTGAAATGCCCGTGATAGACCGCATCGAAGCGAATCAGCGTGGTGAACAGGCGAATGTCCGCCTCGGTCAGGTATTCACCGGCCAGGTAACGCTTCTCGTCCAGCAGTGCTTCCAGCTCGTCAAGCATGGCGAACAGTTCGTCGAAGGCCTCTTCGTAGGCTTCCTGTGTGGTGGCGAAGCCTGCCCGGTAAACGCCGTTGTTCACGGCCGGGTAGATGCGCTCGTTGAGCTGGTCGATGCGCTCACGTAGCGGTTCGGGGTAGAAGTCCAGGCCGTTGCCGGTCAGGCCGTCGAACGCGCTGTTGAACATGCGGATGATTTCAGCCGACTCGTTACTGACGATGCCACCGGTCTGTTTGTCCCACAGCACGGGTACGGTAACGCGGCCGGTGTAATGGCTGTCATCGGCGGTGTAGCGCTGATGCATGTAGCTCAGGTTGTCGAGGCGGTCGCCGCTGGAGCCGAACTCGCGGTCGAAGGTCCAGCCCTGTTCGCGCATCAGCCAGCTCACCACGGAGACATCGATCAGCGATTCGAGGCCTTTGAGCTTGCGCAGGATCAGGGTGCGATGAGCCCAGGGGCAGGCCAGCGATACATAGAGGTGATAACGCCCGGCCTCGGCCTTGAAACCGCCGCTGCCGCTCGGCCCTGCGCTACCGTCGGCGGTTACCCAGTTACGGCGTTGTGCGCTTTCGCGCTGGAAGCGGCCACTGTCGCCGGTGTCGTACCATTGGTCATGCCAGCGGCCGTCGATCAACAAGCCCATAACGTGTGCCTCCGTTTTGAATGAATCTGGAGTCTAACGTGATGAACTCGATTGAAAGGTGGAAAAATCTGGCTTAAGTAATCGACTGATTAGATTGAAACCGTGTATCCCAGCACTGCTGGGCCTGCAGGAATGCTGCTTCACGATCCAGGCCCAGCCCGCGCAGTGCGACGGCCATGGTGGCGATGACCGCCAGGCGACCGTAAGCATCATCGTGCTCGCCGCGCCAGAAGGCGTCTAGCACGGCCGGGTCGAGTCGCTCGGGTTTGACATGGCGCTGCGCTGACAGCGCCGGCCATTCTTCGTCCCAATCTTCGCCATCGAGCGTGCCATGCAGGTGGCAGGTGCCGTCCGGGTTGACCTCGATCTCACCGCCTTCGCCCTTGATCACGATGGCGTGATCACCCAGCAGCCGACTGGCTTCGCGATGCACAGCCTGGTAACCGGGATGGAAGATACTCTGCAGCCCGCAGCGGGCAGCGAGCGGGTTGATCACGCGGGCCAGGGAATGGATAGGCGAGCGCAGGCCCAGGGTGTTGCGCAGATCGATCATGCGCTGGAGCGCCGGCATCCAGTCGCCCAGGTAGCTGTAGGCCAAGTTGTGTTGGTCGAGCGCCGCCTCCACTGCTTGCCAGTCTTGGCAGCAGGGGATGTCCAGTTGTTCCAGCAATTGTTCGGTATACATGCGCCCTGCGGTATGCGCACCACCGCCATGCATGAAGATGCGTACGCCACTGGCAGCCAGCGCCTTGGCTGCAAGCAGGTACCACGGCAGGTGACGTTTCTTGCCGGCATAGCTGGGCCAGTCCAGGTCGACCTGGATGTTCGGGGCGGCGAGCCGTGGGCGAATGGCTTCGACGAAGCCGGCGAGCTCTTCGGCGCTTTCTTCCTTGTGCCGCAGCAGCATCAGGAAGGCGCCGAGCTGGGTGTCCTCGACCTTGCCATCGAGCAGCAGGCCCATGGCTTCGCGGGCCTCCTCGCGCGTCAGGCCGCGGGCGCCGCGCTTGCCCTTGCCGAGAATACGCACGAACTGGGCGAAGGGATGTTCGGCGGGGGTGATCAGGTTCATAGGCAATTGGTCGGTTTCGGCAGGCCAGCGAGCTTGGCGGCGAGTTTGGCGGGAGTGCCCTTGAACAGGCGATTTAGGTGCAGGCTGTTGCCTTTGTCCGTACCGAGCTTCAGAGCGGCATATTTGATCAGCGGACGGTTGGCCGGCGACAGCTGAAACTCCGCGTAGAAGG
Source organism: Pseudomonas sediminis (assembly GCF_039555755.1). Classification (NCBI taxonomy): domain Bacteria; kingdom Pseudomonadati; phylum Pseudomonadota; class Gammaproteobacteria; order Pseudomonadales; family Pseudomonadaceae; genus Pseudomonas; species Pseudomonas sediminis. The sequence goes on along the minus strand of NZ_CP154631.1, from coordinate 4,153,908 downwards.
CGCGCAGCAGGTCGAGAATTTCCCAGTGATCGTCACTCAGCTGCAACTCTTCCGCTGCGGCTAGCGCCTCGGCTACGGGGCGTGACCAATCCTGCAGGTCGATCAGGTAGCCGTCCTTGTCCAGGGCGATGTCACGTCCGCCGACGTTAAGCGTGCTCATAGCCAGCTGTTGACCTTGGTGTAGCGGGTGCACAGCTCGACGAATTCTGGATAGTCGACGGCCTGAGCGCGTTCGGGCGCCTGTAGCGCGCGGGCGGCCAGGTCTTCGTCCAGGGCGTAGAGCGAGACACTGGCAGGCATCAGCTGCAACGCTTGCAGATTGGTCGTGCCGGGCTGCAATGCATAGACCGCGTCGCCAGTGAGCAGCAGGGCATCGCCTGCGCCCAGCAAGCGCAGGCAACTGGCCAGGCGGCTATCGGTGAATGGCGAATGGGAAAGAATGTGCAGGGTGGCCATCAGAGGGTGATCACCTGATCGTAGCGGTCGAGAAGGGCAGTCAGCGCGCTGTCGTCGAGTCGCTGTACTGCCAGATTCAGTTCGCTGTCGCCAAGGCCGCGCTCGCTCAGGCTGCGCTGGCTGGCGTACAGCGCCTCGACACCGAACATCGGTAGCGCCTGCAGGTTGGCGCCGAGGTCTTTCTGTTGCAGCTGGCCGGGTTGCTGTCCAGCGCTGAGCTGAAACACGCCGTCATCGAGAAACAGCATGCCGATGGGCAGATCGAAGGCGCCGCCGGCCAGGGCGATATCCAGCGCCTCACGCGCACCAGGGCCGCTCCAGGGTGCCTGGCGGCTTATGATCAACAGCGACTTGCTCATTCACTGACCTCCGAAGCAGACCAGGCGGTCGGCCTGTTGCGCGGCCTCATGCAGCTGGCCCAGGCCGGACAGCTCCCATGGTCCCTCCAGGTTGGCAGCCGGCCTGGCGTAGCGCTGCGCTTCTTCGGCGTTGAGTACACCACGGCGCAGGGCAGCGGCGATGCAGACCACCGCGTCGAGCCTGTTGGCGGTAACGAACTCGCGCCATTCTCTAGGCAGATCCAGCTCGTCCTGTGGGCTGACCACATTGCTGGCGGCGCTGTGCACGCCGTCCTGATAGAAGAACAGGCGAACGATTTCGTGGCCGCCGGCCAATGTCGCCTGGGCGAAGCGCAATGCGCGACGCGACGCGGGCTGGTGGGGGGCGGCGAACAGGGCGATGGCAAACTTCATGGGGCGTCCGGCGAGGCAAAACTGGGCCAATGATAAGGCCAGGGTGCCTGGCAAACAAAGAATCACGAAACAGACACGCAAGAAAAAGCCCGCCGAAGCGGGCTTTCGGGGAGACGTAATGCTATCAGTCGTCGCCGCCCATGATGCCGAAGATCTGCAGCAGGCTGATGAACAGGTTGTAGATCGAGACGTACAGGCTGATGGTGGCCATGATGTAGTTACGCTCACCGCCATGGATGATGGCGCTGGTCTGGAACAGGATACACACCGAGGAGAACAGCACGAAGCCAGCGCTGATCGCCAGTTGCAGGCCGCTGATCTGGAAGAAGAAGCTGGCAACAATGGCGCCCAGCAGAACGAAGAAACCGGCGGTGATGAAGCCGCTGAGGAAGCTCATGTCCTTGCGAGTGGTCAGCACGTAGGCAGACAGACCGAAGAACACCAGCGCAGTCATGGTAAAGGCAGAACTGATGATTTCAGCGCCGTTCGCCGTGCCGAGGTAGCGGTTCAGGATAGGGCCCAGGGTGTAACCCATGAAACCGGTCAGCGCGAGGGTGGAAAGCAGGCCCCATGAAGAGTTGCGCAGTTTGGCGGTGAGGAAGAACAGGCCGTAGAAGCCAATCAGCACGACGAAAATGTTCGGATAAGGAACGTTTGCGCGCTGCGAGATGAAGGCAACCAGGCCGCTGAAGGCCAGAGTGATAGCCAGTAGACCATAGGTGTTGCGCAGAACGCTGCTGACTTCCTGTTGCTCAACCTGAGAATGGTTGAGTGCGTAATCTCGCTCTTGCATGGCGACGCTCCTGTAGTACGAGGCTTTCAAATACGAATGCTCTGGATCATAACAGAGCAGGGTTGCCTGCCAAGACTTAGAGTTTGACAGTGTGTTGCGTTCCGGTAAGATTGCCGCCCGCACTACTGCGGAGGCGAAAGTCTTGGCCTCTGCACTCAGTATCCGGAAGCGTGGCCGAGCGGTTTAAGGCAACGGTCTTGAAAACCGTCGATGGGCAACTATCCGTGAGTTCGAATCTCACCGCTTCCGCCAAATCTCCAGATTGCTACGACGCAATTGCTGATCCTAATTTGGCGCTTGCTTTTTGACTCCCGTGCGCCAAGCTAGGTCAGGCCCTGGCTTTTTGTTAAGGTGACCTGCAAGTTCAATCTCACCGTCGTTGCGCGGTGGCTGACAAGGTGCAACGAGGTGGCGATTGATTAGGGTCCTGGTTGTCGACGATCACGATCTGGTTCGCACGGGCATCACCCGTATGCTGGCCGATATCGACGGACTGCAAGTGGTAGGGCAAGCCTGCACTGGCGAAGAAGCCCTGCTAAAGGTTCGCGAACTCAAGCCCGATGTTGTCCTGATGGACGTCAAGATGCCTGGCATCGGCGGCCTGGAAGCCACTCGCAAGCTGATGCGCAGTCACCCTGATATCAAGGTGGTCGCCGTTACCGTGTGCGAGGAAGATCCGTTCCCGACACGTTTGCTGCAGGCCGGCGCTGCCGGATACCTGACCAAGGGTGCCGCGCTGGATGAGATGGTGCAGGCCATTCGCCTGGTATTCGCCGGCCAGCGTTATATCGATCCGCAAATCGCCCAGCAACTGGCGCTGAAGTCCTTCCAGCCGCAAAACAGTGGCTCGCCATTCGATCTGCTGTCCGAGCGCGAGATCCAGATCGCCCTGATGATCGCCAACTGCCACAAGGTGCAGAACATCTCGGACAAGCTGTGCCTGTCGCCGAAGACGGTCAACACCTACCGTTACCGCATCTTCGAAAAGCTCTCCATCACCAGCGATGTCGAGCTGGCTCTGCTCGCGGTTCGCCACGGCATGGTCGACGCCGTCAGCTGATAATGTCCGTTCCGTTCGATTCGAGTGCCTTCCTGGCGACCTGCAGTGGGCGCCCAGGCGTCTATCGCATGTTCGATAGCGAGGCCCGCCTGCTTTACGTCGGCAAGGCGAAGAACCTCAAGAAGCGTCTCTCCAGTTATTTCCGCAAGACCGGCCAGGCGCCCAAGACCGCCGCTCTGGTGGCGCGTATCGCGCAGATCGAAACCACCATAACTGCCAACGAGACCGAGGCTCTGCTGCTGGAGCAGACTCTGATCAAGGAATGGCGGCCGCCTTACAACATTCTGCTGCGCGACGATAAATCCTATCCCTACGTATTTCTCTCCGACGGCGATTTTCCGCGCCTTGGCATTCACCGGGGCGCGAAGAAGGCCAAGGGGCGCTATTTCGGCCCTTATCCCAGCGCATTGGCCATTCGCGAGAGCCTGAGCCTGCTGCAGAAGACCTTCCTGGTTCGCCAGTGCGAGGACAGTTACTACAGAAACCGCACGCGCCCCTGTCTGCAGTACCAGATCAAGCGTTGCAAAGGCCCCTGTGTCGGCTTGGTCAGCCCGGAGGAGTACGCCGAGGATGTGCGCCACTCAGTGATGTTTCTCGATGGCCGTAGCAATGCGCTGAGCGAAGAACTCTCTGCCAGCATGGAAAAGGCTTCAATGGCCCTGGAGTTCGAGCGCGCCGCCGAGCTGCGTGACCAGATTTCCATGCTGCGCCGCGTGCAGGACCAGCAAAGCATGGAGGGCGGTACTGGCGACGTCGACGTGGTCGCTGTGATGCTCACCCCCGGGGGCGCTTGTGTGCACCTGATCAGCGTGCGTGGCGGTCGCGTACTGGGCAGCAAGAATTTCTTCCCGCAGGTGGCGATCGAAGAGGAGGGCGGTGACGTGCTGATGGCCTTCCTCGCCCAGTACTACCTGGGTAATGCCGAGCGCGACCTGCCCAGCGAGCTGATCGTTAACGTGCAGCACGAGGATTTCGCCACGCTGATCGAAGCCATCGAGTCACTGCGCGGTCGCAGCCTCAGCATCAGTTTGCGCGTGCGCGGCACGCGAGCCCGCTGGCAGCAACTCGCCGTGACCAACGCCGAACAGGCGCTGGCCGCCCGCCTGGCCAACCGACAGCATTTGGCCGAGCGTTTCGAGGCGCTGGCTACCGTGCTGGAAATGGACGAATCGCCGCAGCGCATGGAATGCTTCGATATCAGCCATTCCAGTGGTGAGGCGACAGTCGCCTCCTGCGTGGTATTCGGCCCCGAAGGCCCGCTGAAATCTGACTATCGCCGCTTCAATATCGAGGGCGTCACTGCAGGCGACGACTACGCTGCGATGCGCCAGGCGCTGACTCGGCGCTTCAGCAAGATTAAGGATGGCGAAGGCAAGTTGCCCGATGTGCTGTTGGTCGACGGTGGCAAGGGGCAGTTGGCCATGGCGCGCGAGGTGCTGCAGGAACTGGCCGTACCGGATCTGATCCTGCTTGGCGTGGCCAAGGGCACGACGCGCAAACCAGGCTTGGAAGTGCTCTACCTGAACGACGCCGAGCATGAGTTCACCTTGCCTGGCAATTCGCCGGTGCTGCACCTGATCCAGCAGATCCGTGACGAGTCGCACCGCTTCGCAATTACCGGGCACCGTGCGCGCCGTGGCAAAGCACGACGCACCTCGACGCTGGAGGAAGTAGCAGGGATCGGCCCCAAGCGGCGGCGTGAACTGCTCAATCACTTTGGCGGGCTGCAGGAATTGTCCCGCGCCAGCGCCGAAGAAATTGCAAAAGCGCCCGGAATCAGTAAAAAGCTCGCCGAGTTGATTTATGACACTCTGCACAGCGAGTAGAATGCCCGCTCACCTCGCAGCCTAGTTGTGCCGATGAACATCCCCAACTTGCTTACCGTGCTCCGGGTCGCGCTGATCCCGGTCTTCATCCTGTTGTTCTATCTACCGTTCTCCTGGAGCTATTGGGCTGCCAGCGGCGTGTTTGCGATTGCTGCCGTGACCGACTGGCTTGATGGTTATCTGGCCCGTCGCTGGGAGCAGGGCACGCCCTTCGGTGCTTTCCTCGATCCGGTAGCGGATAAATTGATGGTGGCGGTGGCATTGGTGCTGCTGGTTGCCGAGCACGCCAATCTCTGGCTGACACTGGCCGCGGCAACCATCATCGGCCGCGAGATCGTCGTGTCTGCACTGCGTGAGTGGATGGCCGAACTCGGTGCTCGTGCACACGTCGCTGTATCCAATCTCGCCAAATGGAAAACCGCAGCGCAGATGCTGGCGTTGGTCATTCTGCTGGGCAATCCGCCGGTCTTCACCTTCTGGGTTGTACTCGGATACATCCTTCTGGTGGTCGCAGCCGTGCTGACATTGTGGTCGATGCTGCAGTACCTGTTGGCCGCCTGGCCGCACCTCAGCACCACCTCTGATAAGAAATAAGTATTTTTGAATCAAAGGGTTGACGGCGCGATTCGATTCTATAGAATGGCGCCCGTCGACAAGACAAGCGGGAATAGCTCAGTTGGTAGAGCACGACCTTGCCAAGGTCGGGGTCGCGAGTTCGAGTCTCGTTTCCCGCTCCAGTTTTACACGAGTCGCCAAGGCGGCTCGTTTGTTTCATGGCTGAGTTGCAGAGTGGTTATGCACCGGATTGCAAATCCGTGAACGCCGGTTCGATTCCGACCTCAGCCTCCAATTTAAAAGGCCTCGTAGATCCATGATTTACGAGGCCTTTTTCATTATCCCTGATGTGCTTTGGCATACCTTGCGAGGACAGGGAGGGCTGTATATAGTCCGGTCCTTCGCACAGCGCTACCGCCCGAATGGCGAAATCGGTAGACGCAGGAGACTTAAAATCTCTCGCCAGTAATGGCGTGCCGGTTCGAGTCCGGCTTCGGGCACCATTAGTATGCTAACGAGTTACCCCGCATTAACCCGTTAGCCCAGTAAAGACCGGCCTCTGAGCCGGTTTTTCTTGTTCTGCTTCCCCTGTGTTCCCCCGTTTTAACCTGGATAACCCCGCCGTTTAGGGGTACGTTTAGGGGTACGTTTTGCCAATTTTGGAGGGCGTACCCCAATGGCGCGTACCGTTACCCCGCTGACAGACCCCAAATGCGAAGCCGCCAAGGCCCGTGACAAGGATTACAAGCTTTTTGACGGCCAAGGGCTGTTCCTGCTGGTTAAATCCTCTGGCGTTAAAACCTGGCGCTTCAAGTTCACCCGCCCCGATGGCAGGGAAGGGCTGGCCACGTTTGGCAACTATCCGGCGCTGGGGCTGAAATCAGCGCGGGATAAGAAGGCCGCTGCCCTGGAACTGCTGGCCGAGGGTATCGACCCAATCGAGCATGAGCGGCACCAGCAGGAGGCGGCTAAGGCGGCAGCCCGTAACACCTTCCAAGCCATTGCATTGGATTGGCACGCCGCGACCGGCAAAACCAAGAACTGGACGCCAGACCATGCCGCCAAGGTAATGCGCCGCATGGAGTTATACCTGTTCCCGCCGCTTGGTCATCGCCCGGTTGATAAGCTCAAAGTCCGTGACCTGCTGGCCCCACTCAAGGCGGCAGAGCAGCGCGATACCTTGGAGCTGGCCAGCCGCCTGCGTCAGTACACCACCGGGGTCATGCGCTACGCCGTGCAGCATGGCTACATCGAGAGCAACCCAGCCCGCGACCTGGCCGGGGCTACGGCAACGCGTAAGGCGCAGCACAGGCCGGCGCTGCCCCTGGAGCAATTGCCCGAGTTGATGCAGCGCCTTGGCGCATACAAGGGCCGCACCCTGACCCGTCTAGCGGTTGAGCTGACCCTGTATGTGTTCATCCGCTCCAGTGAGCTGCGTTTTGCCCGCTGGGGCGAGATTGATATGCCGCGCAGCCTCTGGACGATCCCCGGCGAGCGTGAGGCAATCGAGGACGTGAAGCACTCCGAGCGCGGGGCCAAGATGCGCACCCCGCACCTTGTCCCCCTGAGTCGCCAGGCGCTGGGGCTGCTGGGGCAGTTGCATATGCTGTCCGGTCGTTACGATCTGGTATTTCCTGGCGACCACTACCACTACAAGCCCATGAGCGAGAACACGGTTAACGCTGCCCTTCGCCGCATGGGGTATGACACCAAGTCGGAGGTTTGTGGCCACGGCTTTCGGGCAATGGCCTGTTCTGCCTTGGTTGAGTCGGGGCTGTGGAGCAGGGAGGCAGTAGAGCGTCAGATGAGCCACCAAGAGCGTAACAGCGTGCGGGCTGCCTATATTCACAAGGCCGAGCACATCGAGGAACGCCGGCTAATGGTGCAGTGGTGGGCCGACTACCTGGACGCCAACCGGGAGCGGCACGTTACGCCCTACGAATTTGCCCACCCTGAGGGACACGAGAGCGCCAACGTGGTGGCCATCAATCGCAAGGCATGACCAGTTCCCTCGGTTCCCCCAAAACGCTCGAAAGTGTAAGTCGCGGGCGACCCTACCTGGACAGCACCAGCAAATGCGGGCTTTTTCTACACTGATTCTGGATTTTGTATTTTTCAGGGGGAACCGAGGGAACCGGGGGAACCGCTTAGAGCCACGGGGCTTTGAGCGGTTCCCCCACTGAGGGAACCAAGGGGAACCGGGGGAACCTTTCCCCGCAGAGCAACGGCCAGCCTAGCCCGACGGGGCGAAAAGCAGATTTCCCACCTGCCTGGCTGGCCGACCTATTCAAGTCGTGGGAGCGCCTGGGAGGGCGTGAGGATGGATAAGGTTTACCGGCTATTGGATCGCTTAAGCCCCGAGCAAGCCATTGAGTGGCTGACGCAACTGACAGGAGCCGGCCTAGATTTTGATGGGCTCATGGGGTTGTGCAACGCGGGACACTGCTTTGTTTACCTTGACGTAACAGGGACGAACATAACCGACCCAGAGAGAGGGATTGACCTTGAACTTTGCTCCACTGATGCCCGAGTTACTGGGCGAGCTGATTGGGGGGTATCTGAATTTGGCCAGCCATATGTACATACTGCGACTGTAGAGTGCGACGCTTGGGGGGTGTACAGCTCACAGGACAGCGGCCCTGACCTTCATATTGCAAAGCGATTCAATCTCAAGGGGAGGCGAGTACCCTTCTTCAAGCCGTTAGAAGTTGAGGCGTTGGCAGCCAAGATGAACGGAGAGGATGCACGGGCTACAGAAATAGAGGGACTGCGCCAGGAGTTGAAATGCGAAAGGGACGCACGGAAGGTTATTGAGTCTGAGTTACGCGAGCGACGCGCAAAGGATGGGAGTGATGGTCTAGAGAATATGCGCCAAATGCTGTCGCATACGCCAAAAGAGTTCGCAGCTATGCAAGAGCGTGCGGAAAATGCTGAACGGTTACTGGCTGCACTGGATCAACAGTTGACTCATTTGGCTGAGGAAAAACGAGTTTCCGACAAACTATCCATGGAAATGGCTAGGCAGCTGCGCGAGCTTTCAGGCCAGAAGCCCGCCGCTAACACTGAAACCGTAGTCGCCGGCCTCACCTTTCCCTATGCGACCAAAGAGTTGGAGGCCATGCGCGCAGCTATTGCTGAGCACTGGGAAGGCTACACCCTAGACAAGCGCCAGCCGACGCAAAAGGCTGTTGCCTTTACCTTGGGAGAGCTGCTTGGGCTACCGCGACAAGGCAACGGCGACCCAGCGCGCAAAGCTATTGTCCTGGCGTCAGCCATCAAGCCGGACACCCTTCCAGACGCCTGACAGTGCGGTATGACAGTATGCGCTGACACTATGTCACCCCTAGCTGTCATCCCACCCCCCCGTTTTACCGTGTTTTCCATACCAACCCAGGAGAACACGTCATGCCCCAAGTAATCCCGTATAACACTGCTGCTGTCAGCCTCTCCGATCTGTGGACGAAAGCTGAAACCGCCAGCTACATGAAGCGCACCCCTTCCGGCCTGGACAAGCTGTGCGCCCGCGACCCGAGCTTCCCGAAGCCGCTCAAGGATGGCGACAACCGCCGCAGCCGGGTCTATTTCGTGCGCCAGGAAGTGGAAGCCTATTTGGCTGGCAAGCTGGCCGCCCGCGTGGAGGCCGCTTAATCATGGACAAAAAGAAGCCCACCGCTAAGGGCAGGCTCGGGAATGGTTCGCGCCTTGATGATACCAGCGGCAATGCCCAGCGTGCCCGCCTGCTGGCCTACCTGCGCCAGCATGGTTCGATAAACACCTTCGAGGCTATCCGTCTGCTGAATATCTTGCGCCCTGGTGCCCGCATCGCTGAATTGCGCGCCCAGGGCCACGACATCCGCACCCACCTGGCCACGCTGGCGGATGACCAAGGCCGCGCCCATCCGAACGTGGCCACCTACTACCTGAGCGCCGATCCGGTGGGGAAGGTGGCAGCATGATCGCCCTTGCACAGCACCAGCCCTGGCGCTATCGTTCGCCCGTCACGGTCAATCCCGTGGCCGACCTTGGCCGGTCGAACACCACACGGCGCACAAGCGCCCCGATGACCATTGCAGGCGCTTTTTTTGTGCCCGCAATGCTGCGTCATGGCGGCTGTGCGTGGGACACCTTCGGGTGTGCCGGGTTCCGTGTGTCCCGGTCGGCCAACCCGCGTACAGCCGTCACCATTCCCAGCTTGGCCGCTGGCGGTGATGGCTCCGACAACACACACGGAGCACCACCCATGCAACCTACCCGCAATCCGTCCACCCATGCCGCCGCCTGGAAGGCCCGCGCCCTGGCCGCCCTGCGCGCCGACTGTTCCCTGTCCGTTCGCCTGGCTCGCTACAACGCAGCGATGGCCCGTGCCCGTGAAATCGAGGCCCGTGCTAATGCCGACGCCTTGCAGATTCGCCCTGCTGGCGGCATGTGGCGCGTTTGCCAAGGTGACGCCGTGCTGGCCTTCGCTGCCAGCTACCGCGCTGCCTGCCAGAGCCTGGCTGCCCTGGAAGCCGTAGGGGGTGTGCAATGAGCCAAGCCCCAACCGCCGCCAACGTGGCACAGGATGCCATCGATCTGCTGACGGCCACCTGCGAGCAGATGGACATGCTCGCCGCCACCCTGCGCGCCATTAACGCCGCATACCCGGCTGCATTCGCTGAGCTGAGCGACAGCATTCGCACCGGCCTGATGGATACCCGGCACTTGTCCTACCTCGGGATAGGCGCTGCGACCGACTGGCGCGAATACCTGGCCGAGCAAGCCAGCGAGCTGGCCGCCCAGCTCGATTACGCCCAGGAGGTAGCTGAGCGTCCGCAATCTGTCCGCACGCCAAGCGGACAAGAAGCAGCAGGGGGTGCCCAATGAGCCATCTAACTGATCGCCAAGCATTCGATCTGATCCAGCAGCGTGTCGAGATACTGGCCAACGCCGGCAAGGGGCTGGAAGCCATCGGCAACCTGATGGGCGCTGACGCCTCAGAGCATCACCTGACCGCCGATGACCAGATGGGCCTTGCTCATGCGGTCGCAGCGATGGGCGCCATGATCTTCGCCACTGCCAACGAGGCGTGGGGCTATGCCGCGTTAGACCGGGAGCAATGGACATGAGCACCATGCCAAACAGCACCACCCTGGGCCATGTGGTCACCGTCTGCCATTCCGGTACCGGGCGACGCCGCGAACTGCCCCCGCTGACAATCGGGGGTCTGGCGCTTGAGCTGGCCGGCATGATCCGCGACGCACTGCCCGACGCCCTGGTCTGCATAGTTCGTGTCGGTCTGCGCCCGACTGATCTCGAGCAGGCCGAGCAGCAAACGCACGCCATCAAGCGCCAGGTGATCGAGGCGCGCGAAGCCGAGCATCCCGGCCACGCTTTCCTGGCCGCCACCGGCTTCTGGCCAACCGCCAAGCAGGAGTAACCACCATGCATACGAAAAACGGCGCCCATGCGCCGATGGGTTCGGCTTGCCTGAAAAAAGCCCGCGCCCTGCTGCTGGCGCTGCAACCGGCTGGCGCCGACCTGGTGCTACTGACCGGACTGGAGGTGCTGCTATGGACTGCGTAAGCGCCTTTCGTGACGCCCTGCAAGCCAGCTATGGCCCGCTGGATTGGCTGCCAGTAGCAGACGGCACCATTCGCCGCTTCCACGTCCCAGGCGACAAGGCCGGTACGCTCAATGGCTGGTATGTCCTACACCTGGACGGCATCGCGTCTGGTGCCTTCGGGAGCTGGAAGGCTGGCGGCTCGCACACCTGGAGCAGCCGGGAGCCGGCCAACCCGCTGGAGGCCGAGCAGGTGCGCCAGCGCATCGAGCAGGCCCGGCGCCAGCGGGAAGCCGAGCAGCACCAGCGCCAGCAAGCCGCCGCCATCGAGGCGCAACGGCAGTGGGACGCCAGCGCGCCGGCTGATCCGCGTCCCCCCTACCTGATCGCCAAGGGCTGCCAGCCGCACGGCCTGCGCCAGTTGGGTGGCGTGCTGCTGATCCCGCTGTACCTAGGGCGCCAGTTGGTGAACCTGCAACGAATCTACCCAGACAGCACCAAGCGATTCATGCCGGGCGGGAGGGTAAAGGGATGCTATTCGCCCATTGGCCGCCTGGAGCCTGGGCAACCGCTCTACGTCTGCGAGGGCTGGGCAACCGGCGCCACCATCCACGAAGCCAAGGGCGCTGCCGTGGCCTGCGCCATGAATGCCGGCAACCTGCTGGAAGCCGGCGACTACCTGCGCCGCGCCTACCCGGAAAACCCGCTGATCGTGGCCGGCGACGATGACCGCCAGACCGAGGGCAACCCAGGCCGCACCAGCGCCATCAAGGCAGCCGCTGCCCTGGGCTGTGGGCTGGTGCTGCCGCCCTTCCCCGCTGGCGCACCTATCGAGCTTTCCGACTTCAACGACCTGCGCCAATGGCGGGAGGCGAACCAATGAGCAACCTTGCCGAGTTGATCCCCGAGGCAATACCGGCGCCCGACCCCATCGCGGACGCACTCGCAAAGATCAAGGAAGACCCCGGCGCCATCTTCGAACCCGAGGCGCTGGCGCTGCTGCGCCAAGTACGGGAAACCGACCCGGCCCGTTGGGCACGCATTCGCCATGGCATCAAGGAAGCGAAGACGGTAAGCCTGGCCGATCTGGACAAGCTGACCAGTAGCGCCAGCGAGGCCGCAGCCGGCACCGATGAGCTATTCCCCGAAGTGGTGCTATGGCCTGACCCTGTGGATGGGGCCGACCTGCTGGAAGACCTGGCCGGCATCATCCGCCGCCATGTGATAGCCGACCCGGCGACCGTTCACGCTGCCGCCCTGTGGGCTGCCTTCACATGGTTTGTGGACGTGGTGAACGTGGCGCCCATTGCCAACATCACCGCCCCGGAGAAGCGTTGCGGGAAAACGGTAATGCTGGGCGTGCTGGCGCGTCTGGCCTGCCGTCCGCTGGCCGTCTCCAACATCGCCCCGGCTGCGCTGTTCCGTGCCCTGGAGCTGTGGACGCCGACCCTGTTGATTGACGAGGTGGACGCCTTCCTGGCCGAGCACGACGAAGCACGCGGCATCCTGAATGCGGGCTTCACCCGTGATACGGCTTTCGTGATTCGCTGCGTGGGCGATGACCACATGCCCACCCGGTTCAACGTATGGGGTGCCAAGGCGCTGTGCGGTATCGGCAAGATTGCCGACACCCTGGCCGACCGCAGTATCCCCCTACGGCTGCGCCGCAAGCTGGCGGGAGAGCGCACGACAAAGATTCGCCACGCCGACCCCGCCGCCTTTGCCGAGCTGGTAGGCAAGCTGGCGCGCTTCGCTATCGACAACCGGGAAGCCATCCGCACGGCCAGACCTGCCGAGGTGGAAGGGCTGAATGATCGCGCCAATGACTGCTGGGAGCCGCTGCTAGCTGTTGCGGAAGTAGCTGGCGGGAACTGGCCGCGTCTTGCCCGCATCGCTGCCGCGACCCTTCACGGCTTGGAGGAAGAATCCCCGAGCGCGGATGCTGAGCTGCTGGCCGACATTCGAACGGCCTTCACCGACAAGCACGCAAGCAAACTTTTTGGCGAGGACCTTCTAGCCGCCCTGCTGGCTGACGAGGAAGCGCCGTGGGCAACCTGGAACCGTGGCCGCCCCATGACCCGGCGCCAGCTAACCGCCAGGCTAGAGGGGTTCGGTATCAAGTCCAAAGACGTGCGTATCGGGCTTGGCGTGAAAAAGGGCTTCGAGCGTGGCGACTTTGACGAGGCGTGGAAACGCTACCTTCCCGCTGGCACCCCCGACAGATGCGCTACATCGCTACAGCCCAACAACCACGGGGCTTACAGCGATTTTTTGAACGCTACACAGGCCGCCGCTGTTGCGGATCAAAACAGGCTGAAACCCAGCAGCCACGGGGCTTGTAGCGTTGTAGCGGATCAAAAAGGGGTACAGGCCGGGGAAGACGACTGGGAGGACGTTTGACCGTGGCCGCCCTGGACTACCTGCGCCGGGCTGGCTTGGCCGTCGAAGCCAACGGCGACCGCTTGCGCCTGCGTCCCGCTGATCGCATCACCGATGCCGTGCGCCATTTCGTGCGCGACCACCGTGCCGAGCTGCTGGCCGAACTTAACGCGGCCAATGACGCGCGGGCCGCGCCGGAGCCGCTACGGACGCCAGAGGCCACCAGCGATCCGAAGCGCGCCGCCTGGAGGATCACCCGAGCAGGCCAGCCGATTGGCTACATGGTCGGCCAGCCAATGACCTATTCCGAAGCCCTGGCCGCCGCTCGCTGGCGCTGGGCTGATGCCGAACTAGACGGCGCACCAAAGGAGCCGAACCCATGAAAGCCAGCCAGATTCGAGCGCTCGCCAACATAGCCGACAAGCCAGGCGCCAGCGTTAACACGCAACTAATCGCCACGCGCCGTATATGTCGCCTTTTTTGTCATGAGCGCGCAACGATCCACCAAGAGCGCCGCACATTGCGACGCAAAGCCGCCAAGCTGAAAGCCTTTCTGCCATTCACTGCCGCAGCCGTTGCCGACCTGGAGCAGCAAGCCAGGGAGCACGAAGCCGAATCGCTGGAGGGAATGAACCGGGCGCTGATCGGGATAGGCCGGGCCGTCATCCTGCAAAGCACCAGTACCACGGCGGCACTTGGATTTGATCGGCTGTGCGATCTGCTTAGCGTGAACCCAGCGCATCGAGCACAAGCGATCCGCGACGGCGACACCAACATTACGGCGCTGGTCTTTATTGCCTGCCTGGAGGACAGCGCAACGGGGCACGGCGCAGCCTGGGACAATGGCGGGCCTTTGTATCAAGCCTGCCTGCTGGCTATGGCTGACTTTATCCGCAACGCACCAGAGGGAGCACTACCCGATCCGTTCGCACCCGGCGCACCTTTCGGGCCGAAGCTGCCGCCCGTGCTGCGCGTGGTTTGATCGATGGCGCCACGGACGGCGCTACCCCACCCCCGTTAGGTTCTCCCCCCGCCCCGGCACCGTCGCGGGTAATTCGAACCCCGCCCGTTTGCTATGTGTGAGCGTTTTCCCGTGGTTGGTTGTTGTTTCGTCATTCGAGCCGAACGCAAGCATGAGAAGGCTTGCCGAGCCTTGATACACCAACAAGGAGTAGGGGGAGGGGTGGCCAAAAGTCCAGACGCATGAGGCGCCCGAACGACGGGGGAGCCGCTTTTCTGTTTCCCCAAAATAACGGTTTTGAAAACACGAAGGCCAAGGCCGGTTTTAGGGGGTACTTTCGGGTTTAGGGGTACGTTTAGGGGTACGAATCGCTTTCTTATTGTTCTGTTTTCAGTGTTTACGGTGCTTGCAAGTGCTGTGTTCTAGTCCGGCTTCGGCGCCATTGACATGATTTCAGATATTCCCTAGTGGACCTGAAACCCAATTAAACCGGCCTCTTTAGCCGGTTTTTTTGTGCCCGTATGTTCCCGCATGCATCTAGACGTGCTTCTGAGCCCTCAAGGTTTCGGCCTTGAGGGCTTCGTTCTTTGCGTAGCCACTCTTGCCTGTCAGGTGCATGGCGCAGCTTGTGTCGGCGCCTGCGCTGCTGCCATTGGCAATATCCATGGTGACTATCGAGAGCACTGATTTCTGTCTGACGAGACATAGGCCTAATGTTGAGCCCAACAGAGCTTGAGTTGGATTGGAGGTCATGATGTCCCGTATCGATGTGGTTTCCCTGGTTGGTAGTGCCGTGCCGGCTGAGCTCCGCTCCGACGGTCATATGGCGTGCTGGCTGGTGATGGTGGACGGCCAGCCCAAAGCCGGTCCCTTCGCTTCTCGCGAGGCTGCGTTGGCTTGCCAGGCGGTCTGGATGCTCAGCAGCGCTATTCGTCGTGAGGGCGATTCGCTGCTGGCCTGATTCACTGTTTTACCCCGCGCGCGCTCCAGCGCTCCCCTTGGCCCGCCTCTGGCGGGCTTTTTCTTGTTCGCCGGTTAGAATGGCGATCATTTTCCGAAGGGGCGCAGTGTGGCCAGGTGGGACATCTTCTGCAGCGTGGTCGACAACTACGGTGATATCGGCGTGACTTGGCGGCTGGCTCGGCAACTGGCGGCCGAGCAGGGGCATGCGGTGCGTCTGTGGGTCGACGAGTTGGGGGCGTTCGTGCGCTTGTGCCCCGAGGCCAGCCTTGATGCTCAATGTCAGCATTGGAGTGGTGTCGAGGTGCGCCAGTGGGCGGAGCCGTTCCCAGTGGTTGAGCCCGCGCAAGTGGTGATCGAGGCCTTCGCCTGCCAGTTGCCTGCGTCTTATATCGAGGCGATTGCTGTCAGCGGCACGCGCCGTTTGTGGCTGAATCTTGAGTATCTCAGCGCCGAGGACTGGGTCGCGGGCTGCCATGGCCTGCCATCGCCGCAGCCTGGAGGCTTGCAGAAGTTCTTTTTCTTCCCTGGATTCGTGGAGGGCACGGGCGGTTTGCTGCGCGAAGCCGATTTGCTGGCGCGGCGGCGTGCCTTTCAGGCTGATGCGCAGGCGCAGCAGGCGTTCCTGCTGTCACTCGGCGTGGTGCGTGAGCCCGGGGTGCGGCTGATTTCCCTATTCGCCTATGAGAACGCAGGCCTGGCAGGATGGCTGGATGCACTGGCAGCCGATCCGCAGCCGACGCATTTGCTGGTGCCGCAGGGCAAGATTCTTGCCGATTTGCAGACCTGGCTAGGTGAAGCGCCGTTGACGCCAGGCGATCACAGCAGGCGCGGTAATCTGCTGATTCATGTACTGCCTTTCGTGGCCCAGGACGACTACGACCGCCTATTGTGGTGCTGCGATTTGAATGCGGTGCGCGGCGAGGACTCCTTCATTCGTGCGCAATGGGCCGGTCGGCCGCTGCTCTGGCACATTTACCCGCAAGAGGAGAGGGCGCACTGGGACAAACTTGAGGCGTTTCTGGCGATATACAGCGCCGATCTGATGCCGGAAGCTGCCGCCGCTCAGGCTGGATTCTGGCGTGCGTGGAACGCCGGCGAGGGGATGGAAGCGGCCTGGCCTGCGCTTCTCGCGGTATTGCCGACACTGCAGCGACACGCCGAGCAGTGGTGCGATCAGCAGGCCGCTCGGTCGGATCTTGCCACGGCGCTGGAACAGTTTTACTTAAATTGGCTATCATACGCGGCCTAGATTTCTGTACCTCCCGCATATTTCGGATATCCGCATGAAAACTGCACAAGAAATGAGAGTCAACAGCGTGGCCCTGATCGATGGCCAGCCGTGGCTGATCCAGAAGGCCGAGTTCACCAAGTCCGGTCGTAACAGCGCCATCGTCAAGATGAAGCTGAAGAACCTGCTCAACGGTTCCAAGACCGAGACCGTCTACAAAGCCGACGACAAGATGGAGCCGGTGATTCTCGAGCGCAAGGAAGTGAACCTGTCCTACATCAGCGGTGAGGACTACGTGTTCATGGATCCGGAATACAACTCTTACGAGCTGCGTTCCGAAGATCTGGAAAGCGTTCTGCCGTTCATCGAAGAAGGCATGAGCGACGTCTGCGAAGCCGTGTTCTTCGAAGGCAAAGTGATCTCCGTTGACCTGCCGACCACCATCGTGCGTCAGGTTGTCTACACCGAGAACGCTGCTCGTGGCGACACCTCCGGTAAGGTGATGAAGCCTGCCAAGCTGCGCAACGGTACCGAGATCAAGGTTGCCGAGTTCGTCGACATCGACGACTGGATCGAGATCGATACCCGTGACGGCTCCTACAAGGGCCGCACCCAGGCTCCGGCCTGAGCGTAAGCTGCACGAGAAACCCGGCCCAGGTGCCGGGTTTTTTGTGCCTGATTTTCAGGGCGCTATCGCGGCTGAAGCCGTTCCCACACAAGCCTTACTGCTGCGGCATGGCCAGGCTGGCTTGCAGCGCCTGATCCCAGGGCGGTGGAAAGCCGAAGCGCTGCTTCAGAAAGCTCAGCAGCAGCCGCGTCCGTGGGCTGGCTTCGCGTTCCAGGCGCAGGGCGTAAATGCTAACCGGCTCGACGGGCGGCAAGCCCTGTTCGCAGAACAGCGGGATCAGCTCGCCGCGCTGTAGATGATCGCTGCTCATCCAGGTGGGCAGGTGTGCCACGCCAAGGCCAGCGAGGGCGCTGAACAGCAAGGTCTCAGCATTGTTGCTGGTCTGACGCAAACGCTTGGGTTTGCACAGCTGCAATTTGCCGTCGACTTCGAAGCGCCAGGCGTAGGGTGGGGCGAGGCTGTCCCAGTCGAGGCCGTCGTGTTGCTCCAGCTCCAGCGGGCTGCGTGGGATGCCGCGTCGACGCAGGTAGTCCGGGCTGGCGCAAACGATGCGGGTCATCGATGCCAGGGGCGTGGCGACCAGTCGGCTGTCCGGTAGCGGGCCGATGCGCACGACGATATCCACCTCGCCCAGGTGCTCGCCCTGCAGGTCGATGAAGCTGTCGATCAGCCGCAGTTGCACGTCCAGGCCGGGGTTGGCGCGTAGGAACTCGGCAATCGCCGGGGCCAGGTGGCGTCTGCCGAAAGGCGAGGGGGCATCGATACGGATCATGCCTTCGGGTGCGCTGCTCAAGGAGACCGCTTCGGCGCGCGCAAGGTGTAGCTCGGCGAGGATGCGCCGGGCACGTTCGGCGAACGCCAGACCCGCCGGTGTGACGCGCACTGCATGGGTGTTGCGATTGAACAGGTTGCTGCCCATGGCGCGCTCCAGGGCGTCGATGCGCCGTGCCACCGCCGAGGGTGTGAGAGGGTGACGTCTGGCGGCTGCGGAGAAGCTACCGGTCTCCAGCACGTCGAGAAAGAGTTCCAGTTGGTCGGTCAGGGTATCGGGGTTCATGGCAGCCTGCTTGTGCGTATTAAGCAAAGCCATTGTGCGTTGCTGTGCGTTTCCGCGCTAGCCGTGACTGGCTAACATGCGTCCTCTATCTGGAGGTGTCATGAATCTGTTCGACCTGTTGCTGAATCTATTGCTGGGTCTGGGCCTGGGAACATTGGGCGGCTTGTTCGGCATCGGCGGTGGGTTGATCGCCATTCCGGTGCTGGGCATTGTCTTTGGGCTGGATCAGCAGCTTGCTCAAGGGACTGCGCTGGTCATGGTAGTGCCGAACGTGATGCTGGCGATCTGGCGTTACCATCAACGCAATCGCATCGATCTGCGCTATGCCCTGCTGCTCGGCGTTACCAGTTTCTTCTGCGCCTGGCTGGCCTCACTGTATGCGGTGGAGGTGGATTCGCGCACCATGCGCTGGGCCTTCGTCGGTTTTCTATTGGCTTTGGCGGCCTACAACCTGCTGCGTATGCTGATGGCTCAGGTGCCAGCCAGGGCTGAGCTACGTTATCCCTGGGGATGGCTGGGTGTGCTGGGCGGCGTGTCCGGTGCCATGGGCGGTCTGTTCGGGGTGGGTGGCGCCGTGGTGGCGACACCGGTGTTGACCAGTGTGTTCGGCACCACGCAGGTAGTGGCGCAGGGACTTTCGCTGTCGTTGGCACTACCCAGTACTGGGGTGACCCTACTCACCTACGCCGCGCACCACCAAGTCAACTGGTGGATGGGCGTGCCGCTGGCCGTCGGTGGCCTGCTCAGCATCAGTTGGGGCGTGCGCCTGGCGCATTCGCTGCCGGAGCGCCTGCTGCGCACCCTGTTCTGCGGCTTCCTGCTGCTCTGTGCGCTGATGTTGGCGCTGGAGTCGAGCGGCAGCCTATAAGCGAAAACCTTCGACGATGTGATCGGCCAGGCACTCGGTCACGGGTGACTGGCTACTTTCGTTGCGCAGCAGCACGATGCTGGTCAGTGGCAGCAGCGGCAGGCTTTCGGCTTCGCCGAGCATGCGCAGGTCGGGGGTGATCAGGCTTTGAAGCTGCGCGGTAACGGCCAGGCCAGCGCGCACCACGGCGAAGATCGCCGACAGGCTGGGGCTGGTGTAGGCGATGCGATAGGGGCGCCCCATCGTGTCCAGCGCGTTGCAGGCCCATTCGCGGCAGAAGCAGTCGGCATTGAACATGGCTAGCGGCATGGGATTCTGCTCGTGCGGGCAGAAGCCCTGGGCCACGGCCCAGGCAAAGCGCTCCTGGCGCAGCAGTTGGCCGATCTCCTTACCGGGTTGACGGGTGACGATGGTCAGGTCCAGATCCTGGCGCAGCAGCAGTTGTCCCGACGGCTCGCAATGCACCTCTACTTGCACCAGCGGATAGGCCTGAGCGAAGCGCGAGAGAATCTCCGGCAGAAAGCGCATCACGTAGTCGTCCGGCGTACCGATGCGCACGGCACCCACCATATGCGGTTCGCGCAGGGTGTTGAGTACCTCGCCATGCAGCTTGAGAATGCGCCGCGCATAACCCAGCAGCACCTGGCCCTCGGGCGTCAGCCGCACCTGGCGGCCATCGCGTTCGAACAACGGGCGTTGCACCACGTCTTCCTCCAGCCGTTTCATCTGCATGCTCACGGCTGACTGGGTGCGATTGACCGTTTCTGCGGCGCGGGTGAAACCGCCGGTGTCGGCGATGGCAACGAAGCTGCGCAGCAATTCGGTATCAATACTGGGGTGGAAGGCCATTCATCAATCCTCGAGATGGATGCCATAAGAAACATTCGTTGGATTGATCTTAAGCTGAGCCCGACACTGACGCCAACCCCACAGGGAGGGCGAAAAGATGAAAGGTCAGAAAGGTTATGCGTTGGCTCAGGCCATCCACTTCGAACGGTTGCCGTCGCTTGGCGGTGTATGGCATGTGCTGCGGCGCTGGCGTCAATTGGCTCGCGAGCGGGCACAGCTGGCGCAACTGAATGATGCTGCATTGAAGGACCTGGGACTGTCCCGAGCTGATGTGTTGCAGGAGGCCGAGCGGCCGTTCTGGGATGACCCGCTGAAAAAGTGAGTAGTACATGACAGGAGTTGTTGAATGACCGCGGTGCGCAAGGGTTCTGATTTTTTCCTGTTCCAGCTGATGATGTTGTTATGCGCCATCTGGGGCAGTCAGCAGGTGGCGATCAAGCTGGCCGCGGACGATATCGCGCCCATGCTGCAGGTGGCCTTGCGCTCCGGCATCGCCGCCGTGCTGGTCGGCTTGCTCTTGCTGTGGCTGCGCGGATGGCGCGAATGGGTCAGCTCGACGTGGCTGGCTGGACTGCTGGCAGGCGTGTTGTTCGCACTGGAGTTCTTCTTCATCGCCCTTGGCCTGCGCTACACCACGGCTTCGCATATGGCGGTATTTCTTTATACCGCACCGATCTTCTCGGCGCTTGGGCTGCACTTTCTGTTGCCCAGCGAGCGCTTGCGACGCCTGCAGTGGCTGGGTATCACCTTGTGTTTCGGCGGGGTAGTGATGGCATTTGGTGTCGGTGGCAATTGGGCTGAGGTCGATGCCGGTATGTTACTGGGTGATGCGTTGGGGCTGTGCGCTGGCATGGCCTGGGGCGCGACCACGGTCGTCGTGCGGGGTTCGCGCCTGTCCGAAGCGCCGGCCGGGTTGACCCTGTTCTATCAGTTGGCAGTGGCGTTCGTGTTGCTGCTGGCCTATGCACTGATGGTGGTGGACCTGTCCCAGCTGCGTTGGACGCCTGTGGCCATCGCCAGCATTCTGCTGCAGGGCGTGGTGGTGTCGTTCTTCACCTACCTGACCTGGTTCTGGCTGCTGCGCCGCTACCTGGCTTCGAACATGGCAGTGTTCTCCTTCATGACCCCGCTGTTTGGCGTCACCTTCGGCGTGCTGGTGCTGGACGAACCGCTGACTCTGAACTTCATCATCGGCGCGGCGCTGGTGCTGTCGGGCATCACCCTGGTCAGTAGCGAGGCCTGGTTGCGCCGTCGCCTGGCCGGTTGGCGTGGCCTGCCGCAACAACCCTGACGCAAGGAGGCTGAAATTGCCCGCTTATCACTTGGCTCAACTGAACATCGCCTGGATGAAGGCGCCGCTGGAGTCTCCGGATATGGCTGACTTCGTCGCCAATCTGGAGCGTATCAATGCGCTGGCAGAGGGTTCGCCCGGCTATGTCTGGCGTTTGCAGGACGAGGCGGGCGATGCCACGGCGATTCGTCCGTTCGGTGACGAGGTGTTGGTGAACATGTCGCTTTGGCAGGATGTGCAGTCGCTCAGTGACTACGTCTACAAATCGGCGCATACCGAGATGCTCAAGCGCCGTCGCGAATGGTTCGAGCGCGTCGAGCAGGCGCATCAGGTGCTGTGGTGGGTGCCGGCGGGGCATCGACCAAGCGTGACCGAGGCTGCCGAACGCCTGGCTCATCTGCGCGAGCATGGCGCGACGGCGCAGGCCTTTACCTTCCGTCATGCGTTCGCGGCGCCAGCCTGATAGGCTGAGTCGCCATGACCCTTTCTCTTTCTCTCGCTGAAGCGCGCCGTCTGGCCCTGACTGCCCAGGGTTTCGGCCGTACGCCACGCGGCGCCGTTGGCCACAAGCACCTGCAGGCGCAGGTCGAGCGTTTGGGCGTGTTGCAGATCGATTCGGTCAATGCCCTGGTGCGCTCCCACTACTTGCCGGCTTTTTCCCGCCTCGGCCATTACCAGCCGAGCACCTCGATGAACTGTCCTGGGGCCGCGCGCGGCGCCGGCGTTTGTTCGAGTACTGGGGGCATGAGGCGTCATTGTTGCCGCTTGAGCTTTACCCGCTGCTGCGCTGGCGTATGCGCCGAGCCGCGGATGGGCAGGGCATCTATCGCGAGTTGGCGAAGTTCGGTGTCGAGCGGCGCGACGTTTTAGATAGCGTGCTTCAGGCCGTGCGCGAGCGCGGTGCATTGGGCGCCGGCAGCCTGTCCTCGCGTACCGAGAAGGCCGGCCCCTGGTGGGATTGGAGCGCGGAGAAGACGGCGCTGGAGTGGCTGTTCGCCGCAGGTGAGGTGACTGTGGCTGGGCGGCGTGGCTTCGAGCGGTTGTACGACCTGTCGGAGCGGGTCATTCCTGTGGAGGTGCTGAACCACCCGGACCTGGATGAGGCCGAAGCGCAGCGCCGCCTGTTGCTGCGTTCGGCCGATGCACTGGGCGTGGCGACCGAGCGCGATTTGCGCGACTACTACCGGTTGGACGTCAGTGACAGCAAGCGACGTATCGCTGAACTGGTGGAGGCGGGCGAGCTGTTGCCCGTCACGGTGCTGGAGTGGCGGCAGGCGGCCTATTGCCGGGGCGACCCGCGCATTCCCCGGCGTATTCGCCATAGTGCGTTGCTGTCGCCGTTCCATTCTCTGATCTGGGAACGCGAGCGCACCGAGCGGCTGTTCGGCTTTCGCTATCGGCTGGAGATCTACACTCCGCAAGCCAAGCGCGTGTATGGCTACTACGTGCTGCCGTTTCTGCACCACGAACGCCTGCTGGCGCGGGTGGATCTGCGCAGCGAGCGCGCTTCCGGGCGCCTGGCAGTGCATGCTGTGCACCTGGAGGAAGCAGTGTTGAGTGAGGAGGCGCGTCTGGCGCTGGCCGATTCGCTGCGCGCGCTGGCGCATTGGCTGGGCCTGGAAGAGGTGTGGCTGGCGCCGAGCGTCAATCTGCGGAACTTGCTCGATTAGCCCCCGTTTTCCAGCAGGAACTTCAGTTCTCCGACGCGCTGGATATTCAGCTCCATCGGGCAGGTGTAGTACATCGGCGAGCCAATGTGCTTGCCCTGCAGATCGCACTGGCCGTTGCGGTAGACCAGCCAGGCCTTCTGCGCCGTTTCCAATTGTTCGGCGTCCGCTGGCTGGCTTTCCTGCAGCTTGAGGAACAGCTGCTGGTAGACGCGGTTCATTTCCTTCTTCACCGTTTCCGATACACCTTCGGCGCAGCCGGCGACGCTGGCGTTGTTGATCATTCCGCTGGCGTCCAGGCAGGCCTGGTACTGCTTGTCGTAATCACCCCAGGCGCCGAGCGGCAGCAGCAGAGTAAGCGGCAGGAGGCCTTTACGCAGTATCGACATGGCAATCTTCCAATGAGACAGGGGCTGCACTGCAGCCCCTGAACCTGATCTTTACTTGGCCGCCAAGCGGGTGCGCATGTTGGCGGCGCGGTCGCTGAAGCCCGGGTGCGAGGAGAACATGCTGCTTTCGCCGCCGCCCAGCTTGGCCAGCTTCTCGAACGCGGTGACCAGGCCGTCGTGCGGGATGTTGCGCTGGGTCAGCAGGTCGAAGGAAAAGTTGTCGGCGGCGTTTTCCTGGCTTTGCGAGAACTGCGCGTTAACCAGCTGCTCACCCAGGGCGCCGAGCTGCGAGGCGGACAGGGCGGCGACGGAGGCATTGCCCGAAGCGGCTGCAGCATTGCGTGCGGCGGTGGTGGCGTAGGCGTTCTGCATGGCCTTCTTGCTGTGGCCAAGGGCGACGCGGCCAATCTCGCGGCCGAGCACGCCTTCCACTTCGTTGTCGGTCATCAGGTCCATCAGGCCGCTGTAGACACGTACGCAACCGTTGGCCATGGCCCAGGCGTTGACCTCGTCGGCCTGGTACACCTTGTAGGTGATCGGCGTGCCGTTGATCTGATGGCCGAGGTTGTTGGCGATCTTGTCCAGACGCTTGCTGTATGGGCTGTTCGGGCCAGCGATAGTGGCTTCGGCATCCATTTCGGCGCAGCCCTGGTCGGACATGCTGCGTACTTCGGCGTCACTGAGAGTCGCGGCCTGTACGGCCATCAGGCCCGATTGCAGCATGGCGTCGGGAGACATGTTCTGGCAGCCAGTCAGCAGAGCGGCGCTGGACAGGGCGAGAGCGGAGAGGGTGGTGCGCAGTTGTATGGTTCATCGTCCTTGTTGGGGGGTGTTGGCCGCGAGTCCTTTCCGGCTGGGTAGCATCTTTGGCACCTGCACGGTGCTCGCGTTGGGGCGGCATTATGCCGGATAGCGCACAGAAGATGTGCGAGCCGGTTAGCGCCCTGGCCAGTGGCCAGGGCGCTGAGGGTCAGCGGCGTACCTGCTTCAGCGTTTCGGCGATCATGAAGGCCAGTTCCAGGGACTGGTCGGCATTCATGCGCGGGTCACAGTGCGTGTGGTAACGGTCGGACAGGCCGTCCTCGGTTATCGGGCGTGAGCCGCCGATGCACTCGGTGACGTTCTGCCCGGTCATCTCGATATGGATGCCGCCGGCGTAGGTGCCTTCGGCCTGGTGCACGGCGAAAAACTGCCGCACTTCGCTGAGAATCTGCGCGAAATCGCGGGTTTTGTAGCCACTGCTGGCCTTGATGGTGTTGCCGTGCATCGGGTCGGAGCTCCATAGCACCTGGCGACCCTCTTCCTTGACCTTGCGTAGCAGGCGCGGGAAGTGTGCTTCGACCTTGTCCGCGCCCATGCGCACGATCAGGTTGAGGCGACCCGGATCGTTGTCCGGGTTGAGGGTGTCGATCAGGCGGATAAGGTCGTCCGGGTCCATGCTCGGGCCGACCTTGACGCCGATGGGGTTCTCGATGCCGCGCATGAACTCGACGTGGGCGCCGTCCAACTGACGGGTACGGTCGCCGATCCACAGCATGTGCGCGGAGCAGTCGTACCAGCGGCCGGTGAGACTGTCGCGACGGACGAAGGCTTCTTCGTAGTTCAGCAGCAACGCTTCGTGGGCGGTGAAGAAGCTGGTTTCGCGCAGTTGCGGGGCGCTGTCCATGCCCACGGCGCGCATGAAGGCCAGGGTTTCGTCGATGCGACCGGCGAGCTGGTGGTATTTCTCGGCCAGCGCCGAGTTGGCGATGAAGTCGAGGTTCCACTGGTGCACCTGGTGCAGATCGGCGAAGCCGCCCTGGGCGAAGGCGCGCAGCAGGTTGAGGCTGGCGGTGGCCTGGTGGTAGGCCTGCATCAGGCGTTCCGGATCGGGTACGCGACTGGCGACGTCGAAACCGATGCCGTTGACGATGTCGCCACGGTAAGCGGGCAGGGTGACGCCATCGATCGTTTCGCTGCCAGACGAGCGCGGCTTGGCGAACTGGCCGGCCATGCGCCCGACCTTGACCACCGGACAGCCCGCGGCGAAGGTCATGACGATAGCCATCTGCAGCAGCACCTTGAAGGTGTCGCGGATTTTCGCGGCGGAAAATTCGGCGAAGCTCTCGGCGCAGTCGCCGCCCTGCAGCAGGAATGCGCGGCCTTGGGTGACCTCGGCGAACTGGCGGCGCAGCTCGCGCGCCTCGCCAGCGAATACCAGCGGCGGGTAGCCAGCCAGGGTTTGCTCGACGCGGGTCAGGTGCGCGGCATCAGGGTATTCAGGCTGCTGCTGGATGGGCTTGGCCCTCCAGCTTTCGGGGCTCCAGGCGTTGGACATGCTGCGTCTCTAGCGGTTGATCAGGCGGAGGCGCATGGTAACCGATAAGCCCCGCGGCCCCTACGTGTATTGGCTCATGACGCCGGTGCCGGTTCGAATGTCCGCTCAGGTAGCGTGCGCGGCGATACATCACGCGCTGGCAGGAAGCGTCCGTAGCGCTGCGCCTTGCCCAGGTCATCCGGGTATTCCTGGCCGCGTCGGTAGTAGATGCGGCCGTTGACCTTGGTCACCGCGTTTGGCGCGCCCTGTAGCACCGCGCCGCGCCGCCGCAGCAGAACAGGCGAGAGAACTCCCTCCAACTGGCGAAGGTCGACGGCAACGGGCTGGACCAGGCGCGGTCGCCGTCCATCTTGTCCAGCCGCGTGGTCATCACCGACAGGCCGATACAGCCAGCGTCCAGCGCTTCTTCGAGCAGTTGCTCCATGCGCGTAAGTTCGGCGTCGCTCGGAGTCACCCGGTTGGCGGCGCGCTCCAGGCCCATCACCGCCACACGCAGTTCGGAATGGCCGAGGAAGGAATTGACGTTCGGCCCCAGCGGCAACTGGTCGTAGAAGGCGCGATAACCGGCGGCGTCGCGCCAGGTTTTCTTTTCCTTGAGGATCGGCAGCACGTACTCGCGCGGCACCGCTTCGACGCGGGTGAACAGGTCGGAGCAGTCCTCGGCGTCGGCCAGCACCATGCTTATGGAGCAGGAGCCGATGGTCACGCTGGTGACGCCGTGGCGCACCGACTCCTTCAGTGCCGGGGGCGGCGATCACCTCGGCATCGTAGTGCGAGTGGATCTCCAGGAAGCCGGAGGTAAGCCACTGGCCCTTGGCATCGATCACCTCAGGGCAACTGGCCTCGTCCAGTGGGCTGAGGCTGAGTGCCTCGACCTTGCCCTCACGGATACCGATATGGCGGATTGCGCCCGGCGCGCCGGTGCCATCAAAGTACAGGCCGCTGTTGATGATGATGTCGTAGCTCATGGCAGCCTCCAGGGCGCCAGCAGCAGGATGCCGGTGACCAACAGCAGGATGTAGATGGCGAGGCGGAAATGACGCTCGTCGAAGCGTCGGTGCAGGCGTTCGCCCAGCCACACGCCGAGCAGTAGAAGCGGGGCGTAGGTGAGCGCCTGAGGCAGCGCCGGCAGCAGGCGGCCGTCGAGCAGAAAGGCGAGGGTAAGCAGGCTGTTGAGGGTGAACCACACAGTGACCAAGGTGGCGCGCAGCCGCGTCTTGTCCAGTTGAGTGCCAGCCAGGCCGTACACCAGCAGCGGACCACCCGAGGCGAACAGGCCATGACTGAGGCTGGCGGCGATGGTAATGACGCGCGTCAGCCTGCTCGGGCGTTGCGGCAGTGCGCTCGCCCGGCGCAGGCGCCATAGTTCGCGACCGGCGAACCAGATGATCAGCGCACCGAAGCCGACCTTCAGCGCCTGGGTGTCCAGATAAGGCAGCAGCCAATAGCCGAGTAACGTGCCGATGAGCATGCCGGGCAACAGGGTGCCAAGCAGCAGGTGGCGGTTGATCTGCTGCCATTCGCCCTGCTCGCCGTTGCGCTCGCTGATCAGCTTCCAGCCATGCCGCTCGCGCTGCACCTGCAGCACACGGGTGTCGAACTGGTAATGCTCGTAGAGACGAAACTGTCTGGCGTAGTCGCGAAAGTAGCGGCGCATTTTGCTGTGGTGCGGGTAGGGCGCCACCTCGGCGCGCATGGGGAATTCACGAAATTCGGTGGTGCCCTTGGAGGAGATCAGGTACGCCGATTGGTACATGCTGCTTTGCGGGTCACAGCCCGCCAACGTCGCTGTGCAGCCCGAAGCCGACGAAATCGATGCCGTACTTCTTCAATTGCCGTGCCGTGCACAGGCCCATGGGGCCGGCACCTATGATGGCGTACATGGCGAACCTCGTTATTGTTATGAGTGCAGCGCAAGTGTTGGAATTATTGCGTGACCGGGGGCGGTTGCTTCAATGACAATCGGCGCCTTTAGCCCGGTTGTTGTGGTACGGGATGTCACTGTGGGGAGATTTCGATGCCAGGGTTGCCGCCGGACGACGAGTTGCAACTGCAGGACGAGGTTCTGCTGGCCGAAGTGCGTGATGCCTTCGGGGTGATCCGTGTGGTGCAGATTGGCGCCTATCGCTTTCTCGAGTTCGGCGATGCCATCGAGCAGAGCTGCGTGTTCCAGGGCGATCCCAGTTGGCTGGAGTACGACTACACCCGCGCCATGCTGCTGGGCGCGCTGTGCCACGATGAGCCGGAAACCGCGCTGTTCCTGGGGCTGGGTGCCGGCAACCTGACCCAGGCCTGCCTGAAGTTCCTGCCGCTGGAGGATGTCGAGGCCATCGAGCTACGACCGGACGTGCCGCGCCTGGCCATGGAGTTTCTCGGGCTCGACGACGACCCACGGCTGACCATTCGCATCGGCGATGCTACCGAGCTGCTCGACAGCGTAGAAACCGCCGACCTGATCTTTCTCGACCTGTACACCGACCAGGGGCCGGGCGCCGGGCATCTGGCCTGGCGCTTTCTCGAGCGCTGCCGCGAAAAACTCAACCCGGGTGGCTGGCTGATCATCAACCAATGGGCAGGCAACGACGGCAAGCCGCTTGGCGCGGCGCTGCTGCGCGGTCTCTACCATCGCCACTATTGGGAGTGCCCGGTGAAGGAGGGCAACGTGGTGCTGCTGATCCCGGCCGACCTCGAGCAGAGGCTCGACCTGGGACGCCTGCAGATGCGTGCCGGCGAGCTGGCACCGCGTCTGGGTTATTCGCTGCAGCCGCTGATCACGGCCTTGCGCCCGGCTACCTGATGCGCCGCCCGGCGTAAAAACTGCGCAAAGCTCTAGAAAAGCCCCTGCCGGGTGACATGTAAGGATAAAAAACAGCACCTTGGTCAGGAATTTCCGGTATGATGCGCGCCGGCCAATTTTCTGGCCACGTTCAGGTAGCGCAACTCGCCCGGGAAATTAAACCCGGCAGCCAGTCCCCAGCGGACTATCCTTGACGATTCACTTTCATCACGTTTTCGCAAATCCCCGCCGACCAGGCTGCCAGGGTGACCCAAAAGGTCTTACACGGCATGCGCAGCTTTGGAACATGGGTCTTTGCGGATGCACTTGAGGCAGACCCATGACCCAGGAAATCGGCGGCTTCGCCGCGCTCGGACTTCACCCCAATATTCTCGCCGCTCTGACCGCCGTTGGTTACGAAGAGCCGTCTCCGATCCAGTCGCAGGCCATTCCGGTGATTCTCGCCGGCCACGACATGATCGGTCAGGCGCAGACCGGTACCGGTAAAACCGCAGCCTTCGCGCTGCCGCTGCTGTCGAAGATCGACCCGGCCAAGCGCGAGCCGCAGGTGCTGATTCTGGCGCCGACTCGTGAGCTGGCCCTGCAGGTTGCCACCGCCTTCGAAACCTACTCCAAACAGATGCCTGGCCTGAACGTCGTTGCCGTATACGGCGGCGCGCCCATGGGCCCGCAGCTCAAGGCCATTCGCCAGGGCGCGCAGGTAATCGTTGCCACGCCTGGTCGTCTGGTCGACCACCTGCGTCGTGACGAGAAAGTGCTGTCCACCATTCAGCATCTGGTACTCGACGAAGCTGACGAAATGCTCAAGCTGGGCTTCATGGATGACCTCGAAGTGATCTTCGAAGCCATGCCGGAAAGCCGCCAGAGCGTGCTGTTCTCCGCCACGCTGCCGCACTCGATCCGTGCCATCGCCGAAAAGCACCTGCGCGAGCCGCAACACGTCAAGATCGCTGCCAAGACCCAGACCGTCTCGCGTATCGAGCAGGCGCACCTGATGATCCACGCCGATCAGAAGACCAACGCCGTGTTGCGCCTGCTGGAAGTCGAAGACTTTGACGCACTGATCGCTTTCGTACGCACCAAGCAGGCCACTCTGGATCTGGCTGCTGCCCTGGAAGCCAAAGGCTTCAAGGCCGCTGCGCTGAACGGCGACATCGCCCAGAACCAGCGTGAGCGCGTGATCGAGTCGCTCAAGGATGGCCGTCTGGACATCGTCGTCGCGACTGACGTTGCTGCTCGTGGTATCGACGTGCCGCGCATCACCCACGTGTTCAACGTCGACATGCCGTACGACCCGGAATCCTACGTGCACCGTATCGGCCGTACCGGCCGCGCCGGTCGCGATGGTCGTGCGCTGCTGCTGGTCACCCCGCGTGAGCGTCGCATGCTGCAGGTGATCGAGCGTGTCACCGGGCAGAAGGTCGGTGAGGTCAAGCTGCCGAACGCCCAGCAAGTGCTCGATGCCCGTATCAAGAAACTGACCAGCAGCCTGGCGCCGCTGGTGGCCGATGCCGAAGCCAGTCATGGTGATCTGCTCGACCGTCTGACTGCCGACATCGGTTGCAGCCCGCGCGCTTTGGCCGCTGCGCTGCTGAAGAAGGCCACCAATGGTCAGGCTCTGGATCTGGCTACCGTCGAGCGCGAGCAGCCGCTCGTGCCGGGCGTTGGTGGTGCTCCGCGTGAGCGTCGTGAGCGTGACGGCGAGCGTGGTGGTGAGCGCGGCGAATACCGCGAGCGCCGTGCGCCGGTACCGCTGACCGAAGGTCGCGTGCGTTGCCGTACTGCGCTGGGTACTCGCGACGGTATCGCTGCGAAGAACCTGCTCGGCGCCATCCTCAACGAAGGTGGCTTGGCTCGCGAAGCGATCGGTCGTATCCAGATCCGCGAAACCTTCAGCCTGGTCGAGCTGCCGGAAGACGGTCTGGACCGTCTGCTGGGCAAGCTGAAAGACACCCGCGTTGCTGGCAAGGCGCTGAAACTGCGTCGCTACCGCGAGGATTGATCCGCCAGGCTTGATGCCTTGTCACAGGATCAGCAAAACGCCGCGCCCTTTACAGGGTGCGGCGTTTTTATTTGCGCGATGACTGGTTAGCTGGTTTCACTAAGATTTGCCTTGGCCGCCAGGCGCTCGAAAACCTCGGGCGTCAACGCCGCTTCGCCGGCTTCGTCGAGCACTTCACGCGGGTGCTCGCTACCGGGGATGCTGCTATCGAGCATGCTCAGCAGTTGCGCGCCTCGCGCGGTCAGCACGAAGTTTTCGCCGTTGCCGCCTTTATCTTCTGGGCGCGGCTCGATAAAGCCGTTTTCCAGCAGCCGTGCTTCGTAGCGAGCGGCCTCCGCGCGCAGGTGATCGAGGTCCTGCACGGGGTCGCCCGCATTCTCTTGTTCCGCAGCCAGGTCTTCGGCGTAGCGACGCGGGGCGAATGGCTTGCCAGCGGAATTTTGCGCCTCATGCAGCAGGCGTTCGATCAGGTCCCAATCATGCTTCATGGCTGTCTCTCCCTATGCGATGGACTTATAGGGTCCGACTCCAGAGACGGGCCGCGGTTCGACCTGAATTGATCGAGCGCAGATGCACAAAGCAAAACGCCCCGAAGCAGTCGGGGCGTTTTGGGTGTTTCAGTTGCGGTGATCAGGCGCGGCGACGGAACAGCGGTTGCGGCTGGTCGGCCGAAGCCTGGTAAACCTCGCTGTAGTCCTCGAAGGCCTTCAGCGCATCGTACGGGTCCTTGTCGGCACGCACGGCGAAGGCGTCGAAGCCGACGCGGCGCAGGGCGAACAGCTGGTCGCGCAGGACGTCGCCGATGGCGCGGACTTCACCTTTGTAGCCGTAGCGGGTACGCAGCAGGTAGGCGGTGGAAGAGTGGCGGCCGTCGGTGAAGGCAGGAAACTCCAGGGCGATGACCTGGAAATGCGCCAGGTCATCGGCGATTTCCTCGATCTCGTCGCCGGCTTCCAGCCACACGCCGAGGCCGCCATCGCGGGCCTTGAGGGCATGAGCATGCTCGCGCCACAGGGCCAGCGGCACGATGATGTCATCGCAGTTGGGAATGACGTCCAGGGTCACGTCCTTGGCCAGCAGGTGCCAGGTTTCGTCGACCACCTGACCGTTCTTAATGATTCGCTGCATAGACGCGCTCCTTGAACGGGTCGATACCGATGCGGCGGTAGGTATCGAGGAAGCTTTCTTCTTCGGTGCGTTGTTCGACGTAGACGTTGATGATCTTGTCGATCACGTCCGGCATGTCGTCCTGAGCGAAGGACGGGCCGAGAATCTGCGCCAGGCTGGCTTCGCGACCGGCGCTGCCGCCCAGCGAGACCTGATAGAACTCCTGGCCCTTCTTGTCGACGCCGAGGATGCCGATATGGCCGACGTGATGGTGACCGCAGGCGTTCATGCAGCCGGAAATGTTCAGGTCGATGTCGCCGATGTCGAACAGGTAGTCGAGATCGTCGAAACGACGCTGGATGGCTTCGGCCACCGGAATCGACTTGGCATTGGCCAGCGAGCAGAAATCACCGCCCGGGCAGCAGATGATGTCGGTCAGCAGGCCCACGTTCGGCGTGGCGAAGCCTTGCTCACGCAGCTCGCCCCACAGGGTCAGCAGCTGACGCTGTTCGACGTCGGCGAGGATGATGTTCTGATTGTGGCTGTTGCGCACTTCACCGAAGGCGTAGCGATCAGCCAGGTCGGCGATGGCATCGAGCTGCTTGTCGGTGACGTCCCCCGGCGCTACGCCAGTCGGCTTGAGCGACAGGGTCACGGCGACGTAGCCAGGCTTCTTGTGGGCGAAGGTGTTGCGCTGGCGCCAGCGGGCAAAGCCCGGGTGCTCGGCGTCCTGCTGGGCGAGCAGGGCGTCTTCGTCCTCCAGGGCCAGATAGGCCGGGTCGACGAAATGTGCGGCAACGCGGGCGACTTCGGCTTCGGTGAGGGTGGTTGGCCCATCCTTGAGGTGCGCCCACTCGGCGTTGACGCGCTCGGCGAATACCTCAGGGGTCAGCGCCTTGACCAGGATCTTGATGCGCGCCTTGTACTTGTTGTCGCGACGGCCATAGCGGTTGTACACACGCAGGATGGCGTCGAGGTAGCTGATCAGGTGCTGCCAGGGCAGGAATTCGTTGATGAAGCTGCCGACGATCGGGGTACGGCCCAGGCCGCCGCCGACGGAAACGCGGAAGCCCAGCTCGCCGGCTGTCTTCACCGCTTCCAGGCCGATGTCATGCACTTCGATGGCGGCGCGATCGCTCACGGCGCCGTTGACGGCGATCTTGAACTTGCGCGGCAGGTGCGAAAATTCGGGGTGGAAGGTCGACCACTGGCGGATGATCTCGCACCAGGGGCGCGGATCGACGATCTCGTCCTTGGCCACGCCGGCGAACTGGTCGGTGGTGGTGTTGCGGATGCAGTTGCCGCTGGTCTGGATGGCGTGCATCTGCACGGTGGCCAGCTCGGCAAGGATCTCCGGCACGTCTTCCAGGTCCGGCCAGTTGAACTGCACGTTCTGCCGGGTACTGATGTGCGCGTAACCCTTGTCGTAGTCGCGGGCGATCTTCGCCAGCATGCGCACCTGGGTGGACGACAGCAGGCCATAAGGCACGGCGACGCGCAGCATGGGCGCGTAGCGCTGGATATACAGACCGTTCTGCAGGCGCAGCGGACGGAATTCCTCGCCGCTCAGCTCTCCGGCGAGATAGCGGCGGGTTTGATCGCGGAACTGCTTGACGCGATCCTCGACGATCTGTTTATCGTACTGGTCATATACGTACATGAAGGGTCCTGTTTTCAGGCTACTTACTGCCAATCAGCGCGCACGGCCGCGCACTCCCCGAGGAGCCGGGGCACGATACCAGCTCAGGTTTATGCGTAAAAGTGATGTTTGAATATATAAACCTAGCTTTAAGGAATAAGACCGCTCTAAAGCATAACCAGATGGTTTGAGCCAATGCCGAGGCTGGTCTTAAATACAGTGTGCGTCACCCACAATCACAAGAAGAGGGGGAGCCATGAGCGAACACACCGATATGGACAATTCCGACAGCGTTATCGACGCCTGGGCGATCTTCTGCCTGATCCTGATTGCAGTGGGCACGGCGGTTTTCTGGGTCAGCGGGCAGTGAACGCAAGGGTCGACGCGCATTAGCGGTCGGCCTTTTTCCGTTTGCACCCTATACTGCGCCCCGTCAATCGGGGAGGGGCGTCGTGATCAGGTGGGTGTTGGGCGTCGGGATACTGATGTGCTGCGCGCTGGCGGCAGCGCAATCGCGTGCGCCTTCGGTGGTGTTTCTCAATCCCGGTTTTTCCGACGAACCGTTCTGGATCGACTACTACCGCTACATGCAGGACGCCGCAGGCGATCTCGGTATCGAGCTGACGGTGCTCTATGGCGAGCGTGACCTGACGCGTATGTTGAGCAATGCCCGGCAGGTTCTGGAAGGCGAACATCCCGATTACCTGATCTTCACCAACGAGCAGTTCCAGGGGCCGGTGCTGCTGCGTTTGTTCGAAGGCACTCAGGTTGGTCTTTTCGCCCTGCACAGCACGCTCACCGAGGAGCAGCAGGCCCTGATCGGAGGCAGCCGTGAACGGTATCGCAATTGGCTGGGCAGCCTGGTACCCAATGACGAAGAGGCCGGCTACCTGATGGGCCGCGAGCTTATCGCGCTCAGCCACGGCAAGCCGGCCGACTTGCTGGCGTTCGCCGGAGTCAAGCAAACACCTTCTTCAGTATTACGCCTGGCCGGCCTGCAACGCGCGCTGAACGAGGCGCCGCACGTGCGCCTGGTGCAGGCGGTGCATGGTGAATGGCTGGAACAACGCGCCTATGAGCAGGCCGTTAGTCTGTTGCCGCGCTACCCGGAGGTCAGCCTGGTCTGGTCCGCCAACGACGCCATGGCGTTCGGTGTCATGCAGGTGGCGGCCGAACAGAATCGAAAGTTGCACTATTCCGCCGTGAACAACTCGGCCCGTGTGCTGCAAGCGCGAATGGACGGGCAGATCGAGGTCCTGGTGAGCGGGCATTTTCTCCTGGGGGCCTGCGCGATGGTGATGCTTGGTGATCACGCACGCGGCCTGGACTTCATCGAGCGAGGCGGCAAGGACCAGATTGCGCGATTGTTGCGTACGGTCGATGGCCGCCAATCGCAACAGTTGCTCAGGCGTCTTGGTCAGGCGGATCTGGAAATGGACTTCCGCCGGTTCAGCGCTGTCTCGCAGCCACAACGGCAAGGCTACGACTGCTCGATCGCATCGCTGCTGGACTGATTCAGCCGGCCGCCAAGTGCAGGATCAGTTTCACCGCGCCCAGCAATACGACCACGAACAGGGCAGTGAACAGTACCCCGAGCAGAATAAAGTGAGTGGGCTTGCCGCGGCTGAAGTCGCGACTGCGGTTCTTGCCGCTCTGTACCCCCAGCGCCGCCGCCAGCACGCTCTGTAGCATCTCGCGCAGCGTCAGAGGGGCCTGGGGGTCTTTGTCCTGATCAGTCATGGTCGGTCTCTCCTTCGGTCCTGCAAGCATAGTCCGCAACCGGCGAGGCGGCACGAGGGGCTAGGCCGGCTTCGGCGAATCAGGCAATCTGCCCGTGCCTGACCAACGATGCTAGCCATGCCTGACGACCTTTTTGCCGACGATGCCGCGCAGACCGAGCGCACTCGCGAAACCATCTTGCGCTACCACCTGAGTTGGAAGTATGGCGACCTCGAAGCGGTGCTGGCGCTGTATCACCCCGATATCGAATACAACGATTTCTATCAGCAACGTTGCATGGGCCTGGCCGAGTTGCGTGAGTATGTCGAGGCCAACCTGCCGCGCCGCCCAGGCGAGTTGCTGGAGCACGTCGATCGTATTCGCATCGATGGTCATACCGCCTTCATCCAGTACCGCACCAGCCTGCAGGGCGGGGAAGGGCTGGTGTCGTTTCGCACCGGCGAGGCCATCACCGTGCGTGACGGGCTGATCTGGCGCATCAACGAGTACGCCACCTTGGTGCACGAGATTCGTGGAGCTGGCGCAACCGCCACTTCACGCCCGGCGATCAGTCGCCTGGGGTTGTCGACGCGTCAGCTCGGGCAGTTGGCGCAGGATCTTCAGGATTATTTCCAGCGCAGCCAGCCTTTTCTGGACCCGGAGCTGGACCTGCAGCAGGTGGCCGCGGCGACCGGTTACAGTCGCAACCAGATTTCCCACCTGCTCAACCAGGTGCTTGGCGAAAGCTTCTATCGCTACGTCAATCGCGCGCGTCTGCAGTACCTGCTCGACGGCATGCAGGCCGGCAGTGACCTGAAGCGCATCGACGAGTTGGCCTTTGCCTCGGGTTTCAATTCCTTGTCGGCGTTCTATAGCTGCTTCAAACGCCACACCGGGCTGTCGCCAACGGCCTACCTCAAGCAGATTTCCGCGCGGGCACGCACACAAGACAATCACTGATCGCCACGACTAGCCTTGGGCCATCGATTGATGACGGAGGCGTGGATGAATCACTGGCGCAACATCAGTCTGTGGATGGATCAGCTCGATGATCCGCTGCAGGCGCGGCCCAGCCTGCAGCACGATATTCAGGCGGACGTGGCCATCATCGGCGCCGGCTATACCGGCTTGTGGACGGCCTATTACCTCAAGCGCCAGGCGCCGCAGCTGCGGGTGGTGATCGTGGAGGCCGAGACCGCCGGCTTCGGTGCCTCCGGTCGCAATGGTGGCTGGCTGATGGGCAACCTGCTTGGCGAAGACCGGTTGCTGGCCGGCTTGCCGGCGACCGTCCGCAAGGCCTCGTTCGAACTGCTGCACGCCATTCCCGATGAAGTGGCTGAGGTCGTCGCCCGTGAGGGGATCGATTGCGACCTGCGCAAGGGTGGGGTGCTGTATTGCGCAGCGCGTTATCCGGAGCAGGAGTTGCGCCTACGGGACTATCTCAAGGAACTGCGTGCACTGGGCCTGAACGAGGACGACTACCGCTGGCTGCCGCCGAGCGAACTGGCTACGCAGCTGCGCCTGGCCAATGCCTACGGCGCGCTGTATAGCCCGCATTGCGCGACGATCCAGCCGGCCAAGCTGGTGCGGGGCCTGGCACGTTGCGTCGAGGGTCTGGGCGTCGAACTCTACGAGCGCAGCCCGGTGATCGACTGGCAGCCCGGCCTGGTGCGTACGGTTCAAGGCCGGGTCACGGCTGATTGGGTGGTGCCGGCCATCGAGGGCTACGCCGCCACTTTGCCGCCGTTGGGCACTCACCAGTTGCCGGTGCAGAGCCTGATCGTTGCCACCGAGCCACTGCCGGCGGATGTCTGGGCCAGTATCGGACTGGAGCGAGGACAGGCCTTCAGCGAATTCAGCCGCCAGGTCACCTACGGCCAGCGCAGCCTCGATGACCGTCTGATCTTCGGTGCGCGCGGTGGCTACCGCTTTGGCGGGCGCCTGCGCAGCGATTTCAACCTTACCGACGACGAACTGGGTCTGCGTCGCTACCTGATGGGGGAAATCTTCCCGCAGTTGCGCAATGTGCGTTTTACCCATTCCTGGGGCGGCAATCTGGGCATGGCGCGGCGTTTCCAGCCGCACATGTTGCGCGACACGCGCAGCCGCATCGCGCTGTCTGGCGGTTATGGCGGCGAGGGCGTGGGTGCCACCAACCTCGGCGGGCGCACCCTGGCCGACCTGATTCTCGGGCGTGACAGCGAATTGCTGCGCCAGCCCTGGGTATTGAGCGACAGCCCGATTTCCAGCCTGAGGCGCTGGGAGCCCGAACCCTGCCGCTGGCTCGGTTACAACGCGATCATCCGCAGCTTCGTGCATGAGGACGAAGTCCTCGCCAACCCGCGCAGCCCGGCCTGGCGCCGGCGTCTGGCGCAAGCGGTTGCGGCGCGTATGGAAAGCCTGATGGGCTGAGTGAATGCCAGCCGTTCCTGCAGGGTTTGCAGGAAGCGGTTGAATTCCTGCGATAGCTCGCCGATCTCGTCATCGCTGGTGATCGTCAGGCGGCGCGTCAGGTTACCTTCGCCGCTGTTGATCTCACGCAGCGAGGTGCTCAGCAGGCTCAGCGGCTTGAGCAGGCTGTTCATCAGCAGACCCAGCACCACCAGACTGAATCTGATTGCGCAAGGTGTCGCGAACCTGGCTGACCTGGGATAGCGACAGCAGGCTGGTGGTAAGGAACAGCACGATAGCGGCCGCGATACCGACCTTGTGGGCGATTTTCATGAATGGGCTGCTAGGCACCCAGACGACGGGGCTGCATCCATGCAAGGCAGTTGTCTACGAGCAAATACAGTGCCGGCTTTTCGCCAGCGGGACGCGTGGTCTCTCTGTACGTTTTTGTATCGGCGCTCAGGTGCCGTTCTGAAGCTTTCTGTGCAGGCGGCTGGTGTTGATCACATCCACCGCGCGAGCGCGCAGTTGGCCGCAGCCACCGTCGACATCCTGGCCAGCCGAGTTGCGCACTTTGGTCAGCACGCCACGGCTGTGCAGGTAGCGCACCATCTCGACGATGCGCTCGCCGTCGGGGCGCTGGTAGTCGTCGGCTTCCAGGCTGTTGTAGGGGATCAGGTTGAGCACGGCGAACTTGCCCTTGAACAGGCGCAGGATGTTATCCATTTCTTCCTGGCTGTCGTTGATGCCTTTGAGCAGCGTCCACTGATACTGAATCGGGTAGTCGATGGTGCGGGCATAGGCCTCGCCCAGCTCTACCAGCTCTTCAGGATCGATGCGCGGCGCCTTGGGCAGCAGGCGCTGGCGCAGTTCGGCATCAGTGGTGTGTAGCGACAGCGCCAGGGCAGGGCGCACGCGTTGCTTGGGCAGGCGCTCGAATACCCGCGGGTCGCCTACGGTGGAAAACACCAGGTTGCGCTGACCGATACCGCCCTCGGTGCCGAGCAGATCGATGGCCTCAAGCACGTTGTCGAGGTTGTGCGCCGGCTCGCCCATGCCCATGAACACCACTTTCTTCACTGGACGAAAGCGTCGACCCAGGGCGACCTGAGCGACCATCTCGGCGCTGCTGAGCTGGCGCAGCAGGCCGCTCTTGCCCGTCATGCAGAACACACAGGCCACGGCGCAGCCGACCTGGCTGGAGATGCACAGGCCATCGCGCGGCAGCAGTACGCTTTCCACCATCTGTTTATCCGCCAGCTCCACCAGCAAGCGGGCCGAGCCGTCGGTGCCAGGGTGTTCGGAACGCAGGCGGGCCAGTGCGTCCAGTTCGCTGGCGATAGCTGGCAGCCCTTCACGCACCGTCAGCGGCAGGAAGTTTTCGGTCTTCTGATGCTTGGTGCCGGTGTCCAACGGCTTGCCCTGCAGCCAGGCACGGATAATCCGCCCGATATGCTGGGGTTTGGCGCCAAGGTCGGCGAGGCGTTGGTTGAGTTCGGTGAGCTGCATGGGGCGCGCATGCTATCACTTGGCCGTGAGGGCGACCACGTCGAAGCGCAGCGTGCCGATCATCTGCCCGGCTTCGGTGACGACCCGCACCTGCCAGCGGCCTTCCGGCGAAGCGGGGAAGTTGAGTTTGTGCGTCCAGGCGCGATAGCCCTCCTTGCGCCCGCCGTTGATATCCAACGCAATGCGGTCGACTTCCTGACCGTTGTGCTGCCAGACGTGGTAGATGCGCTCGTTGAGGCCACGTGGAGCATTGATCGAGGTGTAGGCGTAGAGCCCATCATTGAGCAATTGCTCAGGGCTGATCTGCCGCAGGCTTTCGCCTGGCGTGCGCTGCGCGCCATCGAAGTGATCGCTGATCGCTACCTCGGTCAGCCACAGCGTTGCCGGCGGCACCCAGACTCGCGCCATCCAGCCGGCGCTGGCCATCGCCAGAGGCAGGGCAGCCAGCAACACAATGCGTCGCCAACCAGCGAACCCGATCAAGCCGGGCAAACTTGGTAGTGCCAGTACCGTGGCAACCGCCAGGGCGATCCGGTAGCTCTGCGGTGTGCTGAGGTGAAAGATGATCGGCAGCGCGGTAAGCAGCACCGCGAACAGCGCCAGGCTGTGAAGGATCAGCAGCAGCCAGCGCCGCGGCGCCAGCCAGCGGTAATAGATCGGGTCGGTGATCGAGGCCAGTGCGGCGACCGCCAGCAGTCCGCTGAACAGCAACTGCCCGCTGTTCCAGGTGGTGGTGATGAAGAAGAACGGCAAGACGAAGAACAGACTTTCCTGGTGGATCATCTGCGTGCCGTAGCGCAGCAGCGGCAACGGTAGCTCGAAGCCGAAGCGCCGGGCAATGCGTTCGCGCAGCAGGTTCTCGAGAATCAGCCAGACCCAACTGACCAGCAATACCACACCGAGCACCTTGGCCAGATGCGCCTGGCGGTCCACCAGAAGAAAACTGGCCACGCCCGAGCAGAAGCCGAACAGGGCGACCAGGCCTGGGTAACGGCGCAGCAGGGCGATCAGCATGGGGATGCGGTCAAGTACGACTTTCATGGCAGTAGCAAATGGCTGTGTTGGGCGCGCATCCTAGGTAGCCCGAGCCTTGGCTGCAAGCGAGTCGTCAGCTGCGCTGGCGGTGCCGGGCCGCTTGCGGCACTATTGCGCCCCCGTTTCACCACCGAGTCCGAAAACGATGAAATTCATCCATCAACGTGAGCATCTGGAAGAGGGCGATCTGGTGGTCATCCAGTGTTCGCAACCCTGCAACATCCGCCTGATGAACGATACCAACTTCCGCGCGTTCAGAAACCGTGGCCGTCACAGTTATCACGGCGGCGCCTTTATCAAGTTCCCAGCGAAAATCCGCGTACCCTCCGGTGGTTTCTGGAACATCACGCTGGATACCGTCAGCCGTCGTGCGGTGAGCGTGACGCGCAAGCCGCAGATGGAATACAGCATCAAGATTGTCCGTCGCCCGGGCGCCTGATTCCGATGCGCACCTCATGTCAGGCGAGACGCTGAAGAAAAAGACTAAACGCGGCCAAGCCGGAAGAGGTCAGAGCTGATGAACCGACAAGAAGGAGAGTCAGCATGCTGAAGTTTCTCGGAGGCACCGTCGGTATCATTTTCATCATCGGCCTGATCGTGTGGTGGGATTGCTCTCACTGATCTTCTAGGCAGTTGTCAGCCCCGCTGCGCGCAGCGGGGCTGATCGTATTCAGAGCCGCTTGCGCAGGTTGCCCTGGTGCTGTTCGCAGGTCATGAAGCCCTTGCTGTCGACCCGGCCGTTGACGTCGAAGTCCACGTAATAGGGCTGCTCCAGGCCGTCGACATTCAGCACATAGTTGTTGCAGGTGCCGCCTGTGACGCTATTGCGCACGTCCGAAGAGGGTGGCCCGCCGAGAGTGAGTACCTGCTCCTGAGTCATGCCATGGTCGACCTGCTTGACCAGTGGCTCATTACGAAAGGTCACGTAATCGGCTGGGTTCTCGATAGTCGAGCAACCGCTCATCACGGCTGCCACTGCCAGTACTGCAAGGCTGTGCTTGTACATGTCATCGCTCCGTCGAACGAGCCAAAGTTGCTCGGTAAGTCTTGGAGCATTGATCGGGCTTGGGAGTTCGTGTTTTTTGACAATCGGCGCGAGTCGACTCGCGTTCGCTGCCGTATGAATGAAAAGAGCCCGCGATTGCGGGCTCTTTTGCGTCAGTCGTCGTAGCCCAGGTTGGGCATCAACCAGCGTTCGCTGACACTGATGTCCTGCGCCTTACGCTCGCTATAGCTTTCGATCTGGTCCTTGTCGACCTTGCCGACAGCGAAGTACTGCGCCTCAGGGTGGGCGAAGTACCAGCCGCTGACCGCTGCTGCTGGGAACATGGCGTAGTGCTCGGTGAGGAACACGCCGCTACGGCCGGCCTTGTTGTAGTCCGCCTCGGGATCGAGCAGCTTGAACAGCGTGCCTTTCTCGGTGTGGTCCGGGCAGGCCGGGTAGCCAGGCGCAGGGCGGATGCCCTTGTAGGCTTCCTTGATCAGCTCCTCGTTACTCAGGTGCTCGTCCGGCTGATAGCCCCAGTGCTCTTTACGCACCTGTTCGTGCAGCCATTCGGCGCAGGCTTCGGCCAGACGGTCGGCCAGGGCCTTGACCATGATTGCGTTGTAGTCGTCGCCCTTTGCCTCGTAGGCCTTGGCTACTTCCTCGGCGCCGATGCCAGCGGTGGTGATAAAGCCGCCCACGTAGTCCGTCACGCCGCTGCTTTTCGGCGCAACGAAGTCGGCTAGGGACAGGTTCGGCTTGCCGTCCGGCTTGATGGTCTGCTGGCGCAAGTGGTGCAGGGTGGCGAGCTGTTCGCCGTTGTCGCCGTAAACCTCGATATCGTCGTCACGCACCTGATTGGCAGGCCAGAAGCCCAGCACCGCGCGGGCCTTGATCAGCTTCTCGTCGATCAGTTTTTTCAGCAGTTCCTGGGCA
This sequence comes from Pseudomonas sediminis, assembly GCF_039555755.1. Lineage (NCBI taxonomy): Bacteria > Pseudomonadati > Pseudomonadota > Gammaproteobacteria > Pseudomonadales > Pseudomonadaceae > Pseudomonas > Pseudomonas sediminis. The sequence goes on along the minus strand of NZ_CP154631.1, from coordinate 4,112,210 downwards.
TCGGCAAACAAGGTGGTGGCTGCTTCGCCGACCACTTCGTCGGTGAGAATGCGCGGGTATTTTCCGGCCAGGTCCCAGGAGATGAAGAACGGCGTCCAGTCGATGTACTCGGCCAGTACGTTGAGGTCGATATCGTCGAGCACCTTGACGCCGGTGAAGCTCGGTTTCGGTGCGCTATAACCGGTCCAGTCGAACGTCGGCTTGTTGGCGACGGCGTTTTCGTAGCTCAAGCGCTCGGTGCGGGTCGCGCGGGCGGCGGTGCGCTCACGTACCACTACATACTCGTCGCGGGTCTTCTGCACGAAATCGGCCTTCAACTCCTTGGACAGCAGCTGGGTGGCCACGCCCACGGCGCGCGAGGCGTCGGTGACGTAGACCACGGCATCGTTGCTGTATTGAGGGTCGATCTTCACCGCGGTGTGGGCCTTGGAGGTGGTCGCGCCGCCGATCATCAGGGGCAGGGTAAAGCCCTGGCGCTGCATTTCCTTGGCGACGTGGACCATCTCGTCCAGCGACGGGGTGATCAGCCCAGACAGGCCAATGATGTCGCACTTCTCGGCGATGGCGGTCTGCAGGATTTTCTCCGCTGGCACCATCACGCCGAGGTCGACGATGTCGTAGCCGTTACAGCCCAGCACCACGCCGACGATGTTCTTGCCGATGTCGTGCACGTCGCCTTTCACGGTGGCCATCAGGATCTTGCCCTTGGCTTCCGGCTTATCGCCTTTTTCGGCTTCGATGAACGGGATCAGGTGCGCAACTGCTTGCTTCATCACTCGCGCAGATTTGACTACTTGGGGCAGGAACATCTTGCCCGAGCCGAACAGGTCGCCGACCACGTTCATGCCGCTCATCAGTGGCCCTTCGATAACCTCGATGGGCCGCGCGCACTGCTGGCGGCACTCCTCGGTGTCTTCGACGATAAAGGCGGTGATGCCTTTTACCAGCGCGTGCTCCAGACGCTTGTCGACTGGCAGCGTGCGCCACTCTTCGTTCTCGACTTCCTTGGTCGCGCCGCCGCCACGGTAATTGTCGGCGATGGCCAGCAGGGCGTCGGTACCGCCTGGCGTGCGGTTGAGCACCACATCCTCGACGCGGTCGCGCAGCTCCTTGGGAATCTCGTCGTAGATTTCCAACTGGCCGGCGTTGACGATGCCCATGGTCAGGCCGTTCTGGATCGCGTAGTAGAGGAACACTGAGTGGATCGCCTCGCGCACCGGGTTGTTGCCACGGAAGGAGAACGACACGTTGGACACGCCGCCTGAGCTCAAGGCGTAGGGCAGGTTGTCGCGAATGAAGGCGCAGGCTTCGATGAAGTCGACGGCGTAGTTGTTGTGTTCCTCGATGCCGGTAGCGACGGCGAAGATGTTCGGGTCGAAAATGATGTCTTCCGGCGGGAAGCCCACTTCATTGACCAGAATGTCGTAGCTGCGCTGGCAGATTTCCTTCTTGCGCGCGGCGGTGTCGGCCTGGCCGACTTCGTCGAAGGCCATCACCACCACGGCGGCGCCGTAGCGCTTGCAGAGCTTGGCGTGGTGCTTGAACTGCTCGACGCCTTCCTTCATGGAAATCGAGTTGACGATGCCCTTGCCCTGAATGCACTTCAGGCCCGCCTCGATCACTTCCCACTTGGAGGAGTCGATCATGATTGGCACGCGCGAGATGTCCGGCTCTCCGGCGATCAGGTTGAGGAAGCGAACCATGGCCGCCTTGGAATCGAGCATGCCCTCGTCCATGTTGATGTCGATCACCTGGGCGCCGGCTTCCACCTGCTGCAGGGCGACTTCCAGGGCCTCGGTGTAGTTCTCCTCGCGGATCAGGCGGGCGAACTTGGCCGAGCCGGTGATGTTGGTGCGTTCACCGACGTTCACGAACAGCGACTTGCGGTCGATGGTGAAGGGCTCCAGGCCCGACAGACGGCAGGCCTTGGGAATCTCTGGAATGGCGCGGGGCTGGTACTTGGCCACGGCTTCGGCAATCGCCTGGATATGCGCCGGGGTGGTGCCGCAGCAACCGCCGATGATGTTGAGAAAGCCGCTGGCGGCGAACTCTTCGACCACTGCGGCCATTTCGGCCGGGCTCTCGTCGTATTCACCGAAAGCGTTGGGCAGGCCGGCGTTGGGGTGGGCGGACACATGGGTGTCGGCCTTGTTCGACAACTCTTCCAGGTACGGGCGCAGGTCTTTGGCGCCAAGCGCGCAGTTCAGGCCGACGGAGATAGGGTTGGCGTGGCGTACCGAGTTCCAGAACGCTTCGGTGGTCTGGCCAGACAGGGTGCGGCCAGAGGCATCGGTGATGGTGCCGGAGATCATGATCGGCAACTCGACGGCGTCTTCATCGAACACCTGCTGCACGGCGAAGATCGCTGCCTTGGCGTTTAGGGTGTCGAAGATGGTTTCGATCAGGATCAGGTCGGCGCCGCCAGCGATCAGGCCGCGAGTGGCCTCGGTGTAGTTTTCCACCAGTTCATCGAAGGTGACGTTGCGGTAGCCAGGATCGTTGACGTCCGGGGAGATCGAGCAGGTACGGCTGGTCGGGCCCAGGACGCCGGCGACGAAGCGTGGGCGATCCGGGGTTTCCAGGGTCTTGGCGTCGGCCACTTCACGGGCCACGCGGGCACCGGCCAGGTTCAGCTCATAGGCCAACGACTCCATGCCGTAATCGGCCTGCGACACCTGGGTGGCGTTGAAGGTATTGGTTTCCAGAATGTCGGCGCCGGCATCCAGATAAGCCTTCTCGATGGCGGCAATGATCTGCGGCTGACTGAGCAGCAGCAGGTCGTTGTTGCCCTTGACGTCGCTCGGCCAGTCGGCAAAGCGCTCGCCACGGTAGTCGGCCTCTTCCAGCTTGTAGCTCTGGATCATGGTGCCCATGCCGCCGTCGAGGATCAGGATGCGCTCCTTCAGGGCTTGCTGGAGGGCTTGGAGGCGGGCGCTGCGATCGGACATGAGAACTACCTGAGCAAAGCGGAAACAAAGGTGCACGATGATAGCAAAGCTGCAGGGTTTTGGAGCGTCAGCGGGCTTTCCATGAATTTCATTCATGTTGCTAGGCTGGCCGTCTCGTTAGAATTGCCAGCATTGCAATCAAGGACGTGGCCATGCTCAAGCCCGCTGCTCTGTTTCTCCTTTCTTTCGCAGCCGGCCTAGCCCGCGCGGAAGCGATTTCCTATATCGACGATGTTCAGCCGATCCTCACCCACAAGTGCGTAGCCTGCCACACCTGCTACGACGCGCCCTGCCAGCTCAATCTCGGCAGTGCTGAAGGCATCCTGCGCGGTGCCAGTAAACAGCCGGTCTACGATGGCACGCGCAGCCAGGCGCAAGCGACTACCCGACTTTATCTGGACGCGCAGGGCGAGGCGGCCTGGCGTAAGCGCGACTTTCATTCGGTGCTCGATGGCGAGAACGGCCAGGCAGCACTGATCAAGCGCATGCTGGAACTGGGCCGCAGTCAGCCATTGGAGCCCAATGCCAAGCTCCCAGACACGCTCGATATCGCCATCACCCGCAGCAACAGCTGCCCATTGCCGGGTGAGTTCGCCGCCTACGCGCAGAAGAATCCCCATGGCGGCATGCCGTTCGCTGTGACGGGCCTAGACGATGCTGAATACGCCACCCTTGAACAGTGGCTGGCGCAGGGTGCACCGGTCGCCGAGCAGCCCCTGAAACCCAGCGCCACCGAGTTGCATCAGGTCGAGCAGTGGGAGAACTTCTTCAACGCTCCGGGGGCCCGTGAGGACCTGGTTTCGCGCTGGTTGTACGAGCACCTGTTCCTTGCCCACCTGCATTTCGAGGGCGGTGAGCCGGGGCATTTCTTCCAGATGGTGCGTTCGCGTACCCCCAGCGGCAAGCCTATCGACCCCATCGCCACGCGCCGTCCCAATGATGATCCGGGCACCGAGTTCTATTACCGGCTATGGCCGATCCAGGGTGTGATCGTGCACAAGACGCACATCACCTATCCGCTGGGCGACGCCAAGCTGGCGCGGGTGAAGGAGATGTTCTTCGGTGAGGACTGGACGCTGGATGCTGTCCCCGGTTATGGCGCACAACGCCGCGCCAACCCCTTCGAAACCTTCGCCGCGATTCCGGCGCGCGCGCGCTATCAGTTCATGCTGGATAACGCCGAGTACTTCGTGCGCACCTTCATCCGCGGCCCTGTGTGCCGCGGGCAGATCGCTACTGACGTGATTCGCGACAACTTCTGGGCCGTGTTCCAGGCGCCGGAGCACGATCTCTACATCACCGATGCCGAGTACCAGCGCGAGGCCACGCCGCTATTGGCCATGCCGGGTCAGTTCGATGATGTCGGCGATCTGCTGGGCCTTTGGCGCGACTACCGCAACAAGCGCAATGATTACGAGGACCTGCGCAAGGATGCCTACGCCGACGCGCCTGCTGCCGATTGGGCGCATATCTGGAGCGGCAACGACAACGCGTTGCTGTCGATCTTCCGTCAACACGACAGCGCTTCGGTACGCAAAGGCCTGCTCGGAGAGATTCCGCAAACCCTCTGGTGGCTGGACTATCCGCTGCTGGAGCGCACCTACTACCAGTTGGTGGTCAATTTCGACGTGTTCGGCAACGTCTCGCACCAGGCGCAGACTCGGTTGTACTTCGATCTGATCCGCAATGGCGCCGAAGTGAACTTCCTGCGTCTGCTGCCGGCACGCTCGCGTGAGGCTTACCTGGATGACTGGTATCAGAACAGCGGCAAGTTGAAGATGCTGCTGGACTACACCTCGGTCGACCATCGTTCGCCGAGCGCCATTGGCCTGAGCGGCAATGATCCGAAGAAGCAGTTCGCCGAGCAGCTACTGCAGCGCTACGCCAAGCTCAATGCACGCCCTGACCCAATCAACCGCTGTACAGGTGCACATTGTTATCGCGACGGTTTGCCCAAGGAGTTGCAACATGCCGAACAGTCGTTGGCGCGCCTGGCCAGTCGCCCAGCTGGTGGTTTGCGGGTGATCGATCAACTGCCGGAAGCGACCATGCTGCGGGTGGAGCTGAGCGACGGCTCGCGTGAGATCTACAGCCTGCTGCGCAACCGTGCGCACAGCAACGTGGCGTTCATGTTGGGAGAGGAGCTGCGTTATCAGCCACGCCTGGACACCCTGACCATCTACCCGGAAGTGCTCAGCAGCTATCCGAATTTCCTGTTCACGGTCAAAGCGAGTGAAGTGGATGCCTTCGTCAAGCAGATGGAAGGTGTCAGCGACGCAAAATCCTTCGAGCGTATCGTCGAGCGCTGGGGTGTGCGGCGTAGCCATCCGGAGTTCTGGCGCTATTTCCATGACCTGGCCGAGCACATCCGCGAAACCCAGCCGCTGGAGGCCGGGGTGCTGGACATGAATCGCTACCAGAACTTCTAGTCGCGCCCCGAAAGCCAGGCGCGGCAAGGGTTGATCTCTCTGCGGCGCTGCTTAGGGCCCGCCCGTCGATCCCGGTTAGGTGCCATCGACCTTTCGCATGCCGCTGCGGTCGGACGCTGAGGCTGCCTGATTCCAGGCCGCTCGGTTTCGATCTTGGCGACAGGGGGGAATAGCGGTTCCATGCTGGTTTCAGTACAGGCTTTACGGGCGCTGGCAGCCTGGGTTGTGGTTTTTCATCATGTCATGCAGGTGTTCTTCGATTTTCAGGCCGACAGCTTCGTCGGTCGTCTGTTTGCTGAGCGGGGCGCCGTTGGTGTCGACATCTTCTTCGTCATCAGCGGCCTGGTGATCTATCTCTCCACTCAAGGCAAGCGCATCACGCCCTGGCGCTTCATGCTCAATCGCGCACTGCGTATCGTCCCCGCCTATTGGCTCTACTCGCTGATGGCTGCGCTGATCATCGCCTTTGCCAACCCGGTGATGCCGGTGCAGGAATTCGACCTGCATCATCTGCTGCTCTCGCTGTTCTTCATTCCCGCCGAGAACCCGGGAGGGTTCGGTCTCTATCCCACGCTCAATGTCGGCTGGACGTTGAATTACGAGATGTTTTTCTACCTGCTATTCGCCCTGACTTTCATCTTCACCGAGCGCTTGCGCCTGGTGTTCATCGTCCTCAGTCTGACGGTGTTCGGCCTGCTGGCCACGCAGCCATGGATGAGCGACTTCTACCGCAACAGCATCGTCTATGAGTTCGTCTTCGGCATAGGACTGGGCGTGATCTACACACGTGGCTGGATTCGTCAGGGCTTCTGGTTGCCACTGTTGGTCATCGCCGCATCGCTGCTGACCATCTACCACTTCGACAACTCCATGCGCCTGCTGCACTGGGGCGTGCCGAGTGCGCTGATCGTAGCCGCCTGCATTGCGATGGAGCCTTGTTTCCGGGGCAATCGCCTGCTCAGTCATATGGGCGATTGCTCCTATTCGGTGTATCTGCTGCACGTGATCGTGCTGTCACTGGGCTGGTACCTGCAGGCCCGTCTGGGGCTTGCCCCGGCCCTGGTCATCGCTGCCTGCATACCGGTGATCGCGTTGGCCGCCTGGGGCAGCTACGAGTTGATCGAAAAGCGCTTTTTCGTGCGCGCCAAGCTCTGGATAGGGCAGCGAACCGACTCGGGAAAGCTGCAGTCGTTATCCTGAGTAAATTAGTAGGACTATATTCAGGCCGCCACTTGGCGTACAATTCGCCGCATGACCGTGAGGAGTTGCCATGAGCGCTATCATCATTACTCAAGCTGCCGAAGACTACCTGGCCGAGCTGCTGAGCAAGCAGGACACACCGGGTATTGGCATCCGCGTTTTCATCACCCAGCCAGGTACGCCTTATGCGGAAACCTGCATTGCCTACTGCAAACCGGGTGAGCAAAAACCTGAAGACACCGCCGTTGGCCTGGCCAGCTTCACCGCCTGGATCGATGGCGTCAGCGAGCCTTTCCTGGATGACGCTGTCGTCGACTACGCCACTGATCGTATGGGCGGCCAGCTGACCATCAAGGCACCGAACGCCAAGGTGCCGATGGTCAACGAAGACAGCCCGCTGAACGAGCGCATCAATTACTACCTGCAGACCGAGATCAACCCCGGCCTGGCCAGCCACGGCGGCCAGGTGACACTGATCGACGTGGTCGAAGAGGGCATCGCTGTCCTGCAGTTCGGTGGCGGCTGCCAGGGTTGTGGCCAAGCCGATTACACCCTCAAGGAAGGCATCGAGAAAACCCTGCTCGAGCGCATTCCGGAGCTCAAGGGTGTGCGCGACGTGACTGACCACAGCAATCGCGAGAACGCCTATTACTGACAGGCGCAGCGCACAGGAAAACGGGGCGACCAGGTCGCCCCGTTTTCATTTCAGGCTTTGAGCACGCGTTTGCTGGAAGCGGGGAAGCGTTCGAGCTTCTCGGCCGGGCGAATGGGGCGCTTCACCAATTCGCCGCTGCAGTTCGGGCAGCGTAGCGCCAGCACGGATTCGGCGCAGGACCGGCAGAAGGTGCACTCGAAGGAGCAGATCAAGGCGTCGCTACTGGCGGCAGGCAGGTCGCAGTCGCAGTTCTCGCAATTAGGGCGCAGTTCAAGCATGGCGCTAGGCTCGGCTCAGTGGCGATCGCAGTAGTCTGCAGTCGCCGCAGGCCAGGCGCAACGGGCACATCCTGGGGCGCGCAAGGCGCCCCGACAGGATTTACTCCGGCATGCTCCACGGGGCCAGGTCGAAACCTTGGCTGCTCAGCTCATCACGGGAACGCTGCAGCGCGTCTTCCAGTTGTTGCGGGTCGCTGTAAGTGGCGCTGGAAAGCTGGCGGCCGAGCAGGCGAGTGTTGGTACGGTCGATAACGCTGATGCTGACGACGCCGGTGCCGTCCTGCGGAGCCCAGGCTACGCACTGAAACGGGCGGAAGGCGCGATCGGCAATCAGCAGGGCTTCGTTGAAACGCAGCGGTGTGTTCATGGGGTCGGTTTCTCCGAGTTGATCCCAACAATTAATTGCGGCCAACAGGTTATTGGTGTCGGCCTTTCAATAGTGTTGATGAACTCAGTAGATCCATAAGTCACACATGGCTGAAAAAAGTTTTATTACTGGCACAGTGTGCCCTGATGATAACTTCTGGCGTCTCGCCGGCAACAACTTTCTACTGCGAAAGTTCCGCCTCTGTTTCCTGCTGGGTCGGCTGCGGCGCAACGCTAGCGGGGGCTGGAGCGTTTCGCTGATGGCGATAGGCACTTACTGCCTCATATACCGACTTGCGCAAACGGTTTATACCGCCGATAGGGCGGTGTTCGGGAAGTGCATGCCAAGGGTTGAAGGACAAATTGTCGCAGAACAGGTTTTGTTCCCGGCTATCGAAGTCCTGAGGCTGCACGGTAATACGGGCAACGCTTTCGAAGGGCGATATCTTTTCGCTCCACTCGACACTCGGATCTTCGATGGGCATGTAGTACTGCGCGTTCTGTTTTTGTACCTGCAATTCAAAGCACGCCGGCGCACGGTCCAGTGACAGCTGCTGGTAAAGCGCATTGCGCAGGAAGTTGGGTAGGGCGTTATTTTGTTCCGGCAATTCGTAGGGCGGGCAATTCTGCGGTGCCGGTACCACGCGGTATTTGATGTTCGACTCGCCGAGCTTGAACGGTGCAATGGAGTTGTAGGTGGTGGCCACGGGGCTTTCTGGTGCCGGAGCCAGCGTTTTCAGGGCGATGACCAGATGACGCACCTCCCAGGTGCGCGGGTCCAAGCTGGGGAAGAAGGCCTGGACCTTCTTGCCATCTGCCTGAGCTGCGAAATTGGTGCGGTACTCGGCCACGTCGCGAACGAAGAAAGCCGGATGGTTGAACATCACGAAGTCCTGCTCGCCAGCATGCGCAGGGCTCTTCATGAGTTTCTCGCCCGGTACGTCGAGCAGCTTTATGGCCATACCACGTGCATCGCGGGCACGATCAAACTGCGGGTAGGCATTGCCGTTGGACAGGCGCATCCAGGCCTGCCAGGTATGCCCGGGTTCGCTGAAGACGCCATGGCGCAGTGACTCATCCAGCGTATCCAGCACCTGTACTTCGGCTTTCACGCAGCCGTGGGCCTTGGCGTGGGCGTCACGCAGTACGCGGGTGTTATCGCGGTGTTGCTCGACGATGCGTACAGCGTCTTCGATGATCAGCCTGGTGAGCGCGGCCTCATCCGGCTCGATCTGTTCTTGCGTAGAGACCGGGCCGGAGAATTTCCAGGCGTAATAGGCTTCGCCCAGGCCCCAGCCAACCAGGCCTACAAGGGCGACGGTGAGCAGCAGTTTGCCGAGCAGGCGACCGAGCCAGAGCCAGAAGCGCTTCAACATCGTTGCAATCCTTGTTCTAGGTATCGGTTGAAATCAGCCTTCGCAGTTCGGGCCGGGCGTCCAGGCTTGTACCGGCACGTCAGTGAGCTGAGTTTCCAGATCAGCGTTACCCAGCACTTTCAGGTATTCGATCAGTGCCAGGCGCTCGTCCGGCGACAGGGCACGGCCTATGACGCCCTCCTGACGGCAACCATCGCGGAACTCATGACCGCCATTGCCGTTGCCGGTCACACGGGTATCGAGCAGGAAGCCGCCTGGGAACTTGTCGCTGCGATAACCCACGCGTTCCGGATCGAATTCGAAGTTACCGACCCAGAACTGGGCCTGCCGCTCGTATGCGGGAGAGAGCAACTCGAACAGGTTGGGCACCGAACCGTTGTGCAGGAAGGGCGGAGTGGGTTCTACCCCATTTCCACGGACGGCTTGAAAAGGGCTGAAAACTTCAGATCTTGCCGGGCGACTCTACGACGCATACGTGGGTTATGAAACCGCTCGATGTAATCGAATAAATCCGCCCGGGCCTCATCGCGAGTCCGATACGACTGGTGAGCAACACGCTCCCGTTTGAGCTGACCGAAGAAGCCCTCACAGGCGGCGTTGTCGCCGCAATGACCGACGGCACTCATGCTGCAGATCAGCGTGTTGCGATTCAAAAAGCGCTGATAGTCCGCACTGGTGAATTGGCTACCGCGATCCGAATGCAGGATCACTGACCAGTCACCTTGGCGCTGCCAGATCGCCATCTCCACCGCTCGAATCACCATCAGCCGATCTTGGCGGTGGTGCATCGACCAACCGATCACCAGCTTGCTGTACAAGTCGAGCACCACGCATAGGAAGAGTTTGCCTTCCAGTGTGGCTATTTCCGTGATGTCCGTGACCCACTTGCGCTCCGGCTCCTGCGCAGTGAAATCGCGCTCCAGCAGATTTTTCACACCTGCTGGACGGCCGCTGGCGGCTCTTCCAAACCCACGCCTCTTCCGGCGTGGCCAGCCTTGAATTCGCTCAGCCGCCATCAGGCGAGCAACGCGGTTCAGGCTCACAGTTTCGCCCTCGTCGAGCAGATCCTCGTGCATACGTGGCGCTCCGATCACACCACGACTGTCCTCGTGAATCTCTCGAATGCGCTTCACCAAGCGCGCATTCTCTCGAGCGCGGGGGCTTGGATCACGATCCTGCCAGGCGTAATAGCCACTGGCAGAAACCTTAAGGCAACGGCACATCAGGCGTACCGGGTACTCGTTGCGGCAGCGCTGGATCACCGTGTACCGCTCGATGACTCCCTGGCAAAGTACGCTGCCGCGTCTCTTAAAAAATCACGTTCCTTGGTCACTCGGGCCAGCTCGCGCTTGAGGCGGGCAAGCTCCTCATCCCGCGGACTTCCCGTTCCTGGGAAGGCTTTCTCCATACCCGGTTGTGCTTCCCGAACCCAGCGGTTTAGCAAGCTCGGGGCCACTCCAATCTCTTGGGCAATTTGGCGGCAACTGGTCTCTGAACGACGAGCCAGTTCAACGGCTTCCCGCTTGAATTCGGGACTGTATTTCTTGCGTTTCATGAACACTCCTTCTGCTCAATATGAGCTTACTCGAAAGTGTCCGTGTTAACGGGGTAGAACCCCGCCGTACAGACGCACGTCCAGCTTGGATAGCTCTGCTTTGGTCCAGCCCAGGCGACTGATGTCGAAACGGTGGTCAGCGATGTTGTCGGCGGTGGCTGGGTCGGTGCCGACGATGCTGATCGGTACCACGCGCATCTTCCATTCAGGATCGCGCGACGGCGCCATGCGCTGATCACGCGGCTTGGGATCGGGGGCATGGCAATAGGCGCAATTCTCGGTGTAGAGCGCTTTGCCACGGCTTGCCAGGGGTAGGTCCACCTTGCCGAATACGGCTTCTGGCCACTTGGGTGGCTGCAGTTGTTTCAGGGTTTCCTCGAGGGTGTAGAGATCATGCAAGCGCACGCTGGAGGCGTAGCGATCAGCCTCGGCGACGCCTTTGCCGTGTTCGTCGAGCAGATGCAGGCTGGCGCCTACGCCAAGGGCTTCGCCAACGTTGCGCGCCATCGGCTGCATGGCCGAGCCATTCCATTGCACCCAGTCGAATTTCCAGATGTCCCAGAGTTGCGGGTAGCTGACCGGGGCATTGGCGACGCGGTAGTTGGCGTCATCGAGAACATCGCCGAATACGGTATTGGCGATACGACCGAATGCATCGGTACGGCCAAAGCCTTCTTCGGTCGGATACAGGCCACGGTGCCAGTCGTTGAAGGCAGTCGCCAGCAGCCGGTCGAGCACTTGCTTGAAATCCTCGCGCAGTTGGTCGCGACCTTGCGGGTACTGGTCGCCCAGGACCTCCTGGGCAAAGCGACGGAATTTCAGCGGGTTGTAATAGGTGAAGGCCATGCTCATGCCCAGCGCCTGGCCGAAGCCGCCACCGCGCAAGGTCGGTACGGTAGAGGCGAGGGAGTGCAGGGCGGCACCGCCATCGATTCGCACGGCCTGGCCTTTGTAGCGCAGTTCGCCGGTATGGCAGGCGGCGCAACTGATATCGAGAAAATGCTCGCCGCTTTCGCTGTCCTGATGGCGGGTAAAGCCGACCGGCAGATTGGCCGGGTTCAGAGCGCTTGGCTGCTGCTTGGGGTCAGTAAGAAAGCCGAAGCGGGCCAGATAATCGAGGCGGGCGAATTTCTCGGTGCCGAACGGCATCTCCAGCGCGCTGACCCAGTCATAACGCAGGCCTTTTACCGTCGTGCCCTGCGGCGTGTAGTAATAAGTCTGGCGCTGCTCTTCGCTCCACTGGTCCAGGTAGTGCAAGTCGCTGGGCTGCTGATAGGTGGGAAGATTGGGGTTGGCGATGTAGTACAGCACCACCGCCAGACCGATCAGTGCCAGCAATATGACGAGTTTCAAGGTGCGGCGGAGCAGACGCATCAGAGACTTCCTTGTAGCGTTCTTATTAGCCGGCCTGTTATGCCAACACTGCAGGCAGTTGGCAAGATGCCATCGCGGTAGTTATGAAAACGCTGCAATAACCAGCAGGAACGACGCATATAGCGAAATGATCCATTAAGCGTCAAAGTTCTTGCTAGCTTTACGTTTGCGAGCGCCAAATTGTTGTTTTTATTGGGGTTACAAAATAATGGCGCCAAGGATGGAGTATGTTGGAGGCTGTTTCCGTCGCACCCCGGCAACTACTGGTGCTCGATCCATTCGAGGCGTGTGAAGCGCTGTTTCAGCCATTGCAGGCTGCTGGCTGGAGCGTGCAGCGCTGCACGCCACAAACGCTCAACGGCCATGCAGGTGATGCACTCCTGCTTTACCTCAATCAGCAGCCTAGTCATGCGCTGCTCAGGCAACTGCAACTGACAGGGCTTGGTTGCATCGTGCTGATGGATGCCGAGCGAGTGCAGCAGATCAATAGCGAAGAGTTGGTCGGCGAATGGTGCTTCGCCGCGCTGACATTGCCGGTGGAATTGCCCCAGTTACTGGAAACCTTGCAACAGGCGCAGACAGGCACCCGCTTGCGCAGATTAAAAAGCGCACGACAGGCACCGCAGTTTCTCGGCAACTGTGCCGCAGCGCGTAGCCTGCGACGGCGGCTGGATCGCCTCAGCCGTATCGATGGTCCGCTGTTTATCAGTGGGGAGCGCGGTAGTGGCAAGCATCTGCTGGCGCGCTTGCTCCACCAGCGTTCATCTTTTGCTGCGCAGGCCATGCGCGCTATCGATTGCAACGAGTCTCTCGACGCCGAGTCTCTCGCAGTGTCGAGCTTCACCAACGTGCGGCTCGAAAACGCATCTCGGCTCTCTGCGGTCGACCAGCAAAAGTTGTTGGACTACCTGCAGTGTAATCCTCGAGCACATCTGTTGACCCTGGACCGAGGCGAGCTGGTACAGGCCCTGCAGCAGGGGCGCTTCAGATCGGATCTGTTTCATCTATTAGCGGCGCAGCAACTGCAAACGCCGAATCTACGCGAACATCCTGGTGATCTGGTGCTGCTGGCCGAGCACTTTGCCAAACAACACGGGGCGGTGATCGGACGGCATCATCGGCATTTCAGCGAGGAAGCGATGGATGCAATGATCAGCCATCCTTGGCCGGGCAATGTGCGTGAGCTGCGCAATCACGTGGTACGCGCCCTGGTGTTGGCTCAAGGTAGGCAGATTCTTGCAGCCGATCTTGGTTTGCGCCCGGCACAAGCGAACATCGATGCTCCGGTCACGCTGGAGGACTACATACGGCGGGCCGAACGCCAGGCGCTCAACGACGTGCTGGGCCGCTACGCCAACAACATGAGCCAGGCCGCGCGCACGCTCGGGATTTCGCGGCCAACCTTCTATCGCTTGCTGCACAAGCATCGTCTGCGCTGAGACGCATGCTGTAACGCTCGAGAAACACTGCTAAGGTGCCCGTCGAACCTATCGACAAGGAGATTTTCATGCACCCGTTCGACGCCGCGAAGCCACCGAAACTGGCCGTGTTGCTGGGTTATGCCGGGCTGGTGCCATTCGTTGGTGGTGCATTGGGAATCTGGGTGATTCCCCTGGGCTGGCGGCCTTTCGTGCTGGACGCGCTGCTGGATTTTGCTGCAGTGATTCTGGCCTTTATGGGCGCCATTCACTGGGGTTTGGCGATGCGGGCGGAGGAAACCGATGAAAAGGCCAAGCTGCAACTGGGGCTGTCGGTAATTCCGCCCTTGCTGGGCTGGGCCGCATTGGCAGGTGGACTGCCGATTGGCTTGTCCCTGCCGATTTTCCTTTTTGCCTTTATCGGCCTGTACCTGGCAGACATGCACGCGGTACGCGTAGGGCTGGCGCCGCAATGGTATCCGGCCCTGCGTACGCCGCTGACCCTGGTGGTCTGCCTGAGCCTGCTAGTGGCCTGGGCCAGCGTGTTGATTCGCTAAGCCGAGCAGCGTCGCGACCTGCGCCAGCGCAGCCTGGCGCCGCTCATCCCAGCCACCTGACAGTTCGCAGAAACGCTGCCCGTTACCCAGCAGCCAATCCCGACAGGCCTGATGAAAGGCCTGACGCTCGACCAACTGAGGCTGGCAACGCTGGCCGTCTTCGACCCAGGGTACGCCTGCGGGGTCGAGTAACAGATGCTGGTCGTAGTGACGCGCCAGCAACTCGGCCTCCAACCAGTGCGGACAATCGCCGAACAGGAATTGGCTCCAGAGCATGTTGCTCAGCAGGTGCGTGTCGAGAATCAGTAGCGGCGGCCTGGTTGCTCGTGCGGCATCCTCCCAGGCCAATTGGCCGCGCGCGATCTCGGCGATGTCGGCATAGCAGGTATCGCGCTGTTGTTCGTCGATGAAGTGGCGCACGTACTCGCCCACCACCACGCCACCGAAGCGCGCCTGTATTTGCGCTGCCAGCCAGCTCTTGCCGCTGGACTCGGGACCGGTCAGCACCAGGACTTTCATGACACGTGCTGCAACGCCGGGTCACGGCGCCAGGTGAGCCAGCCATTTATGGCCAGGGCGGTGAAGGCCGCGTAGAGACCTGCAGTCAGGTACAGCTCGCTATACAGGAAGAAGGCCACGTAGCAGATATCGACCATTACCCAGAGCGCCCAGCACTGCAGGCGTTTCTGCGCCATCCACAGCTGCGCCACTAGGCTGAAGGCGGTCAGTGCCGAATCCAGCCAGGGCGAGCTGGCATCGGTGTAAGTGGCCATAAGGTAGCCGAGCAACCCGGCACCGAGCGCACCGATCAGCAATCCGCTCAGAACTGCGACCACACCCAGGCGGCTGACCTTGCGCCCATTGTGGCGGTCTCCACCACGGGTCCACTGCCACCAACCGTAGAGCTGCAGCGCGGCGAACAACAGTTGCAAGAGCAAGTTGGAATACAGCCGCCAGTCATAGAACAGCCAGGCGTAGAGCAGCACCATGATCAGGCCGATGGGCCAGCACCAGAGGTTCTGTCTGACCGTCAGCCACACCGCGACGATGCCGAGCCCGGCAGCAACGAGTTCGAGCCAGGACATCTGGCGCCCTCAAATCAGGAAAGGGTGGCGATTGTACTGATGCAGGCGGCTCAGCACACCAGGCTGTCGGCTTGTCGATAGAGCATCAGCAGCTTGCGGGTGATGGTTTGCTGGATGTCGTCACGCTCGAAGCTCGACAGTCGCTCCAGACGTGCCAGCTGCAGGCGATGCAGGTGGATATAGGGCATCTGCTGGTCGAACTCGCGCAGGTCGCCCTTCATCAGCACCGGCAGGAACAGATCACCGATTTTCTTCTGGTTGCTGATGATCTGCGCCAGGGCCGGTTTAAAGGGCATGGTCTTGGGCGCCGGCCCGCCATCCTTGATCTGGGTACTGAGCAGCAGCCCCGGCTTACCCAGAACCTTGCCCGGCAACACGCACAGGCCCGTCTTGCGGATGGCCTGGCTATCGATGCCGTGCAGGGTGTCGTGGAAGGCGTAGGGATTGGGCAGCACCACCATCTTGCGCCCGAGGTCGGTGGGGAAGTGCAGGCTGTAGTTGGTGTATAACTGCCCCACCGACTCGGAATAGACGCACAAGCGGTTCTCGAACAGCTTGATGAAACGCTCGGCCAGCTCGCGGCGGGCCATGCTGTCCAGGTCCCAGATCAGGTCCTGGTTCTGTGGTCGACTGAAATCGACCTCCTGATGCTGCATGCTGCTCATGGTCGACTCATACGCGGAATTGCCCAAGCAGACGACTGAGCTGGTCGGCCAGCTGTTTCAGGTGCTGGCTGGCCGCGCTCGACTGCTCGGCAGCCTCGGCGGTGTTGTGGGCCAGCGCTGCCGTCTGCGTGACGTTCTGATTGATGTCCTCCACCACGTGGGATTGCTGCAGGGTGGCGCTGGCGATCGAGGCATTGAGCCCGGTCAGGTTGCGTAGCGACTGGGCGATCTGGGCGAGGCTTTCGCCGGCCTGGCTGGCTTGTTCCACAGTCAGTTGGGAGGCGCGACTGCTTTCGTTGATCACCTTGACCGCGGCCTCGGAGTTGCCCTGAAGACGCTCGATCATGCCCTGAATTTCTGCGGTGGAGGTTTGCGTGCGTTGCGCCAGCAGCCTCACTTCGTCGGCAACCACAGCGAAACCGCGACCCTGCTCACCAGCGCGGGCAGCCTCGATGGCAGCGTTGAGGGCGAGCAGGTTGGTTTGCTCGGCGATGGAGCGGATCACCTCCAGCACGCTGCCTATCTGCGTGCTCTCGCTGGCCAGTGACTGGATCACCTCGACGGCCTTGTCGATGGTGCCCGACAACTGATCGATCTGGCGCAGGCTCGCTTCGATGTTCTGCTGGCCTTGTCTGGCCTGGTCCTCGGCGGTGTGCATCTCGCTGGAGGCGTGCTCGGCGTTCTTCGCCACGTCCTGCACACCGTAGGTCACCTCGTTGACGGCGGTCGCGACCAGCTCCATCTGCTGGGCCTGCTGCTGGCTATGGTGCTGAGCTTCGCTGGAAATATCGCCGAGATTGCCCGCGGCCTGATCCAGCGAGCCGGCCGACTCGAGCATCTGACGGATAACGTGCCGCAGCTTGTCGGTGAAGGCATTGAAGTGGGCGGCCAGTGCGGTGAGTTCATCGCGGCCATGAGTATCGAGATTACGGGTCAGGTCGCCTTCGCCGCTGGCGATGTTGGCCATGGCGTCGACCGCTGCCTGCAGCGGTTGCACGATACTGCGGGTAATGACGACCACCAGCCCCGTCAGCAGCACGGCGATCAGAAAGCCGATGGTGATGGCTTTCAGTGCCTGAGCCTTGAACTCTGTCTGTACATCATCGACATAGACACCGGAGCCAATGATCCAGCCCCAGGGCTGGAACAGCTCGACATAGGAAATCTTCGGTACCGGGTCACTGGCGCCTGGCTTCGGCCAGCGGTAATCGACCTGGCCGGCACCCTGGCTGCGGGTGATGGCGACCATCTCGTTGAACAGCGCCTTGCCGTCCGGATCCTTGAAGCTGGACAGGTTCTGACCTTCGAGCTTGGGATTGGTCGGGTGCATGACCATCACCGGCGTCTGGTCATTGATCCAGAAATACTCCTGGCCGGCATAACGCAGCCCGCGTATGACCTCCATCGCCTGTTTCTGGGCCTGTTCACGGTCAAGGCTGCCGGCGCTTTCCAGATCATGGAAATACTTGAGGATGCCCGCCACGCTCTGCACCACATGCTCGGTTTTTTCCGATTTGGCGAGGTAAAGATCGCTGTGTATCTGGCGCAACATATAAGCGCCCTGGAGGATCAGCGTCAGGAGGGCAAGCGCCAGAATCAACCACAGGCGACGGCTGATGGGGAGACTGCGTAAATGGTTCATGGGCGAATACCGGATTGTTGTAATTGTCAGCGTCAGGGCAACCCCGAGCAGTACTGGCGATACTGTCGCATCGGAGCATTATTCACGCCAGTTGTCTGATAGCATTTCGGCCGCCAGGCGCAAAACCTGAGTGATTGGCGAGCCAGGCGCTGTTTCTGCCGGGACGCACGCGCAGGAACCTGCGTAGCGTGTTTATGTCCCACGGCGGGCTGTATTGCATATTCGAGTTTACGCACGGCGAAGTCGTCGTGCTTTGGGGGAGTTGATGGATATCTGGATGGCCTTTCAGGCTCTGATTCTGGGCATTGTGGAAGGCCTGACCGAGTTCCTGCCGATTTCCAGTACCGGACACCTGATCGTGGTCGGAGACTTGCTAGGTTTCAATGGCCAAACGGCAACCGCGTTTAAGATCATTATCCAGCTTGGCGCCATTCTGGCGGTGATCTGGGAGTTCCGGGCCAAGGTGCTCGGTGTGGTGGTCGGGCTGCCCAATGAGCCCAAGGCCCAGCGTTTCACCTTCAATCTGCTGTTGGCGTTCATTCCGGCCGTGATCTTCGGCCTGGCCTTCGCCGATCTCATCGAGCACTGGCTGTTCAACCCCATTACCGTGGCCATGGCGCTGATCATCGGCGGCATCATCATGCTCTGGGCAGAGAAACGCGATCATACCATCCAGGCCGAAACGGTCGACGACATGGACTGGAAGCTGGCCCTGAAGGTCGGTTTCGCCCAGTGCCTGGCGCTGATTCCAGGTACGTCGCGTTCGGGCGCTACCATCATCGGCGGCCTGGTCTTCGGGTTGTCGCGCAAGGCCGCGACCGAGTTTTCCTTCTTCCTTGCCATGCCGACTATGGTGGCGGCCACGGTCTATTCGCTGTTCAAGTACCGCGACATTCTGCAGATGAGCGACTTGCCAATCTTCGCCATTGGCTTCGTCAGCACCTTCATCGTGGCGATGATCACCGTGCGTGCCTTGCTCAAGTTCATCACCAACCACAGCTATGCGGTATTCGCTTGGTATCGCATTGCCTTCGGCCTGGTGATTCTGGCGACCTGGCAGTTGCACCTGATCGACTGGAGCACCGCTCAGCCGTGATGGACAACGAGCGCAAGGGACGCCTGAAAAGCTGGGATGACGCCAAGGGCTTTGGCTTCATCCAGCCGGCAAACGGCGGTGCTGACGTTTTCGCGCACATTTCCGTCATGCGCGGTGATCGCCGCCCGCAGCCAGGGGACGATGTGCTGTTCATCGAAGGGCGCGACGAGCGTGGTCGGCCACGTGCCGCGCACCTGCGTCTGGCCGGCGAACTGAGCCTCGACCGTCAGGCCATCCGGCGCAAGCCGAAAACGCCGGACAATGCTGCGCCGGCGCGGCCAAAACCCGCTGCCAAACCTGCACGCAGAGCGGCGACACAGTCGGGAGGCACCCACAGTCCAGGCAGCAAGATCGTCCTGTTTGCCTTGCTCTGCGTATTGCCAGTGCTCGCTGCCCTGCAGCTGTTCGGCAAGGGGCTCTGGTGGCTGGCGCCGCTGTACCTGTCGGCCAGCCTGCTGAGCTTCGTGCAGTACTGGCTGGACAAACGCAACGCCCAGATCGGTGCTCAGCGTACGCCGGAGAACACCCTGCATCTGGTCGAACTGCTTGGTGGCTGGCCAGGCGCGCTAATCGCTCAACAAGTCTTCCGTCACAAGACGCGCAAGGCCTCCTATCAGACGGTTTTCTGGCTGATCGTCGGCTTGCACCAGCTACTCTGGATCGACCTGCTGCTGTTCGATGGCGCCTACGTACTACACCACCTGCCCTCATTGGTGCGCTAGGGACAGCTTGCTGCGGAACTGGCATTGCAGTGTGCCAAGCGGCTATGTTGGCGCTCCAAGCCTGCCAGAGAGGGACCCCGCCTGCCTGGCGAGCACAACGTGGCTATGACAACAAGAATGAAAAGAACCGGCAAACCCGCTGCTGCACCGCATCTGAGGCCCCGTATTCGGGTAGCGGGTCTGTGGCTGCTGTGTTGCCTGCTTGGGCCCGTGTACGCCTCTACCGAGGTGCAGCTGACGCTGGGCGGGACGCCTGAGTCAGTTGCCTATATCCGACAAGTGCTCGAGCAGACTCTGGCTCTCGGAGGCCATGGCGTCACGGTACGCGAGCGTGGCAACCCTCCCATGACGCGCCTGGAGGTCATGCTGCAGCGTGGGGATATCAGCGCCCTGATCCTTGGCCCGACGCAGGCGCGTGAGCGCAGGTTCTTGCCGGTGCGGGTGGGCATGACCGACAACCTGGTCAACCAGCGCATTTTGTTCATCCCCAAGGGCAGGCAGGCCTTGTATGACAACGTGCACAGCCTGGAGGACTTTCGCCGCCTGCAGCAGGTGGCTGGCATGGGAGCGGCCTGGGCGGATAGGGCCATCTGGGTGGCCAATGATCTGCCGGTGGAGACCATCGAGGGCGACTGGAAACGACTGTACCGCATGGTGGCCTCGACGACGCGCCTGATCGATTACCTGCCCCGTGGCGCCCATGAAATGGCGCATGAGTGGACGCAGCATACCGATCTGGAGGTGGAGCGCCACCTGCTGTTCAGCTACCCACAGGATCATGTCCTCTACGTCTCGCCGGCATACCCTGAGCTGCACAGCCTGCTGCAGACGCTGCTGCCACAGGCGCAGCGCAGTGGGCTGATACGCCGCCTGGCCAGAGAACACTATCGCCAGATTTTCGAGCCACCGATCAGCCTGCAGCAGCGCCGCGTGATCCATCTGCAAATGGCTGCGCCCTTATAGCAGCAACCCCGGCTGCAGACGTTTTGGCAGTTTGCGAACCACCAGTTGATGCGAGCGCGTCAGCAGTTGGCGCAGCTCGTCGTCGCCGAGCGGCAATTGCCGCGCATTCATGCTGATCCAGCGAGCGCGAGCCAGGTAAGGGGCAGGGCGGATGCCGGGGCGGTCGATATAGCCGAGAAACAGGTCAGCATCGACCTTGAAGGCCAGCCCCTCACCGAGTGAATCGATAATGGCGAACATCTTGTTGCCGGCCACGGAAAACACCCGAATGTTCAACCTGCTCACGGCGTTGGCGATATTCGCCATCGCACTCGTCAGCGCAGCGCCTATTTTTTCCTTGCAGCCTTTGGCCTGCTGATACTCGGTGGCGCCACCACCACGCTGCGTGTCATGGGCGTGCTACCGAACAACGTATTCACCGTCGATGGTCTGCAGTTGGGCTCATCGCTGGAGATGCTCCTGCTGGCCTTTGCCCTGGCCGACCGCATCAACGTCATGCGTCAGGAAAAGACGCGCACCCAGGCGCAACTGCTGCAAACCCAGGCACAACTGGTAGAGACCCTGCAGCGCTCCGAGCGTGAACTGGGGCAGCGTGTGCAGGAACGCACGCAGGAACTGCAGCGACTCAATCAACGCCTGGAAAATCTCAGCGTGACCGACGCATTGACGAATATCGGCAACCGCCGGCAGTTCGATGCCGAACTCACGCGACAATGGTGACAGGGGCAACGCAATGCTGCGCCGCGGGCGCTGGCCATCATGGATGTGGATTGGTTCAAGGCCTACAACGACCTCTACGGGCACCCGGCAGGCGATGCTTGTTTGCGTCAGAACGCGCAGACACTGGCGGCGACGCTGGCGCGCTCGACGGATTTCGTTGCCCGCTACGGAGGGGAGGAGTTCGTCTTCCTGGCGCCGGGCACCGCGTTGGCCGGCGCGCTGCAACGGGCCGAAAAACTGATCGCCGCCATGGCTAGTCTGAACCTTGCCCATAGCGGCTCGCCCTACGCTCGCGTCACCCTGAGCATTGGCGTGGCCGCGATGCAGACCACTGCGGGAGGGGATCCGCAGCAGCTTCTGCAACGGGCCGATGCAGCCCTGTACCGGGCCAAACAAGGTGGACGTAACCGCGTCGAGTGCGACCAGAGCGCGTGAAAGGGCTTCACGGCGTCGCATAAAAAAGCCCCGGACACGCCAGGCGCGACCAGGGCTAAAGGAGCAGCGGAGCTGGGCCGCTCCCTGGAGAGAGGGTTCAGGCCGGCGGTTGCCAGCCACCGCCGAGCGCCTTGTAGATAGCGACGATGCCGCTGTACAGCTCGACTTCGGCCACTGCCTGGGCATCTTCGGCAGCCAGGCGTTCGCGTTCGGCATCTAGCAACACGAGAAAATCCGTTGTGCCTTCGCGATAGCGAATCGCGGCCTGATCCGCTGCCGCACGGCTGGCTTCAGCCTGGCGAACCAGGGCGATCAGACGTTGCTGGCGTTTACCGTAATCGCTGAAGGCGTTTTCCGATTCTTCCAGGGCCAGCAGTACCTGCTGCTCGTATTGCGCCAGAGCACCGTCGGCTTCGGCTTCGGCTCCCCGCAGACGGGCGCGCACGCTGCCCAGATCGAACGCCGCCCAGCTGATGCTCGGCGCTACGCCCCAGGCCCGCGCCGCCGAGGCGCCCAGTAGCGAGCCACGACCAGCGGTGAAGCCTAGAAAGCCGGAGAGGCTGACCCGCGGGAACAGGTCTGCCGTCGCCACACCCACCTCAGCGGTCGCCGCTGCCAGCTGTCGTTCAGCCGCCTGGATATCCGGGCGGCGGCGCAACAGTTCGCCCGGGTTGCCGATGGGCAACGCCTTGGCAATCACCGGTAGCGGTTTGGGCGACAGATCGATCTGCAATTGCTCCGGGCGTTGGCCGAGCAGGGTGGCGATACGGTTCTGCGCCCGTACCTGTTGCGCCTGCAGTTGCGGCAGGCTGGCCTCGGTGTCGGCCAGGCGTGCGTCGGCACGTAGCACATCGAGCTCGGTGCCGACCCCGGCATCGCGCAACTGCTCGGTGATGGCGCGTGAGTGCTGCTGGTTCTTCAGGTTGTCGCGGGCGATGCGCTCGCGCAGTTGCGCACCGCGCAGGGTGCCGTAGGCATCGACCAACTCGGCGATCAGGCTGACCTGCAACTGGTAATAGTCGGCTTCGGCCACTTCGAGGCGCGCCTCGCTGGCTTCCAACTGGCGCTGGATGCGACCGAACAGATCCACTTCCCAGGCCATGTCCAGGCCCAGGTCGTAGCGTTCCTGACGAACGCGCTCGTCCGTGGTCGGGGGCTGCTGGGCCTTGCCGAACTCACCACTGGCGCGGCTGGTAACGGTGGGCAGGCGGTCGTTGGCCACGTCATCACGAATCGCCCGCGCTGCACGCAGGCGGTTGAACGCCACGCGCAACTCGCGGTTGTCCGCAAGCGAGCGCTGCACCAGTTGGTTCAGCGTCGGGTCGTCGAACTGCTGCCACCAGGTGGCTTCGAAGCGGCTGCGGTCGTACTCGGCCGCCTCCAGCGCCTTGAAGCGCGCGGGCTCGGTAGCAGGTGCCCGGTAGTCAGGGCCGACGGCGCAGGCCGATAGCGCCAGGGTCAGCAGAGCGGGGGCAAAGGCTTTCATGCATGCGACTCCCGCAGGCTGACGGCTTTGCGGGCTGCGCGTTTTTCCACGAAACCACGGATCAGGACATAGAACACCGGCGTCAGCAGCAGGCCGAAGAAGGTCACGCCGATCATCCCGCTGAACACCGCCACGCCCATGGCATGGCGCATCTCGGCTCCGGCACCGGAGGAGAGAACCAGTGGCACCACGCCCATGATGAAGGCGATGGAGGTCATCAGGATCGGGCGCAGACGCAGGCGGCAGGCTTCCAGCACGGCAGCGACGCGATCCATGCCTTCTTCCTGTTTGTCCTTGGCGAACTCCACCAGCAGAATGGCGTTCTTGCAGGCCAGGCCCACCAGCACGATCAGGCCGATCTGGGTGAAGATGTTGTTGTCGATGCCGGCCATAATTACGCCGGTGATGGCGGCGAGCAGTACGGTCGGTACGATCAGGATCACCGCCAGCGGCAGACTCCAGCTTTCGTACTGAGCCGCCAGCACCAGGAACGCCAGCAGCACGCAGAGCGGGAAGATGAAGATCGCGGTATTGCCGGCGAGAATCTGCTGGTAGGTCAGATCGGTCCACTCGAAGGTCATGCCGATTGGCAGTTCTTCTTCCAGCAATTTGGCTATGGCCGCCTCGGCCTGGCCCGAGCTGTAGCCCGGCGCGGCGGCACCGTTGATCTCGGCAGTGAGGAAGCCGTTGTAGTGCATCACCCGATCCGGGCCTGCGCTGTCATCGACCTTGACGAAGGTCGACAGCGGCACCATCTCGCCACGGTTGTTGCGCACCTTGAGCTGGCCGATCTGCTCCGGCTCCAGGCGGAACTGCTGGTCAGCCTGGACGTTGACCTGGTAGGTACGGCCGAAGCGGTTGAAGTCGTTGGCATACAGCGAGCCCAGGTACACCTGCAAGGTGTCGAAGATGTCGCTGATGGCCACGCCATGGGTCTTGGCCTTCTCCCGGTCGATGGCGGCATCGACCGGCGGCACGTTGACCTGATAGCTGGTGAACACCGACATCGGGTTCAGCTCCGGCAACTGCCGGGCCTTGTTGAGGATGTTCTGGGTCTGCGTATACAGCTCTTCGTAGCCCAGGTTGCCGCGATCCTGAATCTGCAGGCGGAAGCCGCCGATGGTGCCCAGCCCCTGTACCGGTGGCGGCGGGAAGATGGCGATGTAGGCGTCCTGAATATCGGCGAACTGCGCATTGAGTTCGGCGGCGATAGCCGTGGCGCTCAACGACGGATCGGTGCGTTCATCAAAAGGCTTGAGCGGGGTGAAAACGATGCCGCTGTTGGGGCTGTTGGTGAAGCCGTTGATCGACAGGCCAGGGAAAGCCACGGTGTTTTCCACCCCCGGATGCTGGCCGGCGATCTCGCTCATGCGCTTGATGACTGTTTCGGTGCGATCCAGCGTCGCGGCGTCCGGCAGTTGGGCGAAGGCCACCAGGTACTGCTTGTCCTGCTGCGGCACGAAGCCGGCCGGAGTGCTGGAGAAACCCAGGTAGCCGAGTACCAGCAGGCCACCATAAATCAGCATGGCGATGCTGCTACCACGCAGCACGCGACGCACGGTGCCGACGTAACGGTTGCTGGCGCGCTCGAACATGCGGTTGAACGGGGCGAACAGCCAACCACCGAATAGGTTGTCGAGCCCACGCGAGAAGGCATCTTTCGGCGCGTGGTGATCCTTGAGCAGGATGGCAGCGAGTGCTGGCGACAGGGTCAGCGAGTTGATTGCCGAGATCACCGTGGAAATGGCGATGGTCAGCGCGAACTGCTGGTAGAACTGCCCGGTAAGGCCGGAAATGAAGGCCGTCGGGATGAACACGGCGCACAGCACCAGGGCGGTGGCGACGATAGGGCCGGTCACCTCCTTCATCGCCTGCCGGGTAGCGTCTACCGGCGACTTGCCCAGGGCGATATTGCGTTCGACGTTCTCCACCACGACGATGGCATCGTCCACCACGATGCCGATGGCCAGCACCAGACCGAACAGTGACAGGGCGTTGAGCGAGAAGCCGAACAGGTGCATCACCGCGAAGGTGCCGATCAGCGAGACCGGCACGGCGGCCAGCGGGATGATCGAAGCGCGCCAGGTTTGCAGGAACAGGATCACCACCAGCACCACCAGCACGATGGCTTCGAGCAGGGTATGCACCACCGCTTCGATGGAACCACGCACGAAGATGGTCGGGTCGTAGACGATCTCGTAGTCCATGCCCTGCGGAAAGCTTTGTTTCAGCTCGGCCATGCGTTCGCGCACCGAGTCGGAAATATCGATGGCGTTGGAGCCGGGACGTTGGAACACCGGGATGGCGACCGCCGGCTGGTTGTCCAGCAACGAGCGCAGGGCGTACTGGTTGGAGCCCAGCTCGACGCGGGCAATGTCGCGCAGACGGGTAATCTCGCCGTTGTCACCGACGCGGATGATGATGTTCTCGAACTCTTCCTCGCTGACCAGGCGGCCTTGGGCGTTGATCGACAGCTGGAAGCTGTTGCCGGCATCGGAAGGCGGCGCGCCGAGGGCACCAGCGGCGACCTGGCGGTTCTGCTCACGAATGGCGGTGACCACATCGGTAGCGGTCAGGCCACGCGAGGCCACCTTGTTCGGATCCAGCCAGACGCGCAGCGAGTAGTTGCCCATGCCGAACAGCTGCACGTCGCCCACACCATCCAGGCGCGCCAGCTCGTCCTTGACGTTGAGCGCGGCGTAGTTGGACAGGTAGAGCATGTCGTAGCGCTGATCCGGTGAGGTCAGGTGCACCACCATGGTCAGGTCCGGGGAGGCCTTATCCACGGTCACACCGAGACGCTGCACCTCGGTAGGCAGGGTCGGCATGGTGCGGGTGACGCGGTTCTGTACCTGCACCTGGGCGTTGTCCAGATCGGTACCCAGAGCGAAGGTCACGGTCAGCGTCAGGCGGCCATCGATGGTCGATTGTGACGACATGTAGAGCATGCCCTCGACGCCGACGATGGCCTGTTCCAGCGGCGAGGCAACAGTTTCACCGATCACCTTGGGGTTGGCACCGGGGAAGTCGGCACGCACCACCACGGTCGGCGGCACCACCTCCGGGTATTCACTTATCGGCAGTTGAAACAGCGAGATGGCGCCGCCAATCAGGATCAGCAGCGACAGCACGGCGGCGAAGATCGGCCGCTGGATAAAGAATTGCGAGAAATTCATGGGGGTTCCTCAAGTCGCGCAGGCGTTATCAGCCGCGCGGCGCGCGAGCGTCGATGTGGTCGGCGGCGATACGCGGGGCCTGGCTTGCATCGACGGCCTGACGCAGGCGCGCCAGTTGCTCGAGGGTGCTGTCATCGGCCATGGCCACGGGTTGCGGGTCGACGGTGGCGCCGGGCATGGCGCGCTGCAGACCGTTGACCACGATCTTCTCGCCCTTGCTCAGGCCGCTGCGGACGATGCGCAGGCCTTCGAGCTTCGAACCCAGCTCGATGGTGCGATAGGCCACGGCGTTATTGTCGCCCAGCACCAACACGTACTTCTTGCCCAGGTCGGTGCCGACGGCTTCGTCCTTGATCAGAGTGGCGGCGTAGGGCTTGCTGCCCACCAGCTTCAGGCGCGCGTACAGGCCCGGGGTAAAACGGCCGTCCTGATTGTCGAATACGGCGCGACCACGAATGGTGCCGGTACGCGGGTTGACCTGGTTGTCGAGAAAGTCCAGCTGGCCCAGATGCGGGTGGCCGGCTTCATCGGACAGACCGAGGTATACCGGGCTGGCACCACGGGCGTCGGAGCCGGACTGACGGGCCAGCTCGACATACTTGAGGAAGGCGCGCTCATCGGCATCGAAGTAGGCGTAGACCTTGTCGGTGGAGACCACCGAGGTCAGCAGGCTCTCGCCGGCACCGACCAGGTTGCCTTCGGTGATTTCGGCGCGGCTTACGCGACCGTCGATGGGCGCAGTGATGCGGGTGAAACTGAGGTTGAGGCGGGCGTTTTCCAACTCGGCGGCGATTGCGGCGACCTGAGCCTGAGCTTCGGTGGCGGCGCTGGCGCGAGCATCGGCCAATTCTGCGGAGATGGCGTTGCTCTGGCGCAGGCGTTCGCCGCGGCGGGCTTCGTTGGCGGCACGGGCCTGGCTGGCGCGGGCCTGTTGCAGTTGGGCTTCGAGGCGTTTGACCTCGGCCTGGAACGGACGCGGGTCGATCTGGAACAGCAGATTGCCTTTCTTCACCAGCGTGCCTTCGTCGAAGGCGACCTTGTCGATGTAACCGGAGACGCGTGGGCGGATTTCGACGGACTGCGGTGCTTCGAGGCGCCCGGTGAACTCGTCCCATTCGTTGATCGGCTGCTCGATCACTTCGGCAACGCTGACCTTGGGTGCGGGCATTTGCGCCTGACTCTGCTCAGCCTGTTCGCAGCCGCTGAGTGCGAGGACGCCGGCGAGGGCCAGGGGGAATATCCAGATGTACTTGTGCTGCTGTTCCATGGGTGACTCCGCCAGTCGGATTTGTGGATTGGCGGAGTCTGCGACGAGACTTGGAGGGCTACGAATCGAATGCCATGAATTTGAACATCATCGGGAATGATAAAGACGGACTTATATCAATTTTGATCTATGAGGGTGCACCAAGGTTCCTGGAGACACTTGGATGGTGCGTTTCCAGATATTTATCAAAGGCTATCCGGGTCGCCGCAGAACATCTGAATACGCGAACGTAGCCAGCGCTCGGCCGGGTCATTGTCTTGGGCGCCGCGCCAGGCCATGTGCAGCTCGAAGGTCTGCGTTTCCAGCGGCAGATCCTCGGCGCGCAGGCCGCCGGCTGCGGTCAAGGCAGCGGCGGTGTAATCCGGCACGCTGGCGACGATATCGGTTTCCGCCAGCAGGGTGGCCAGACCGTTGAACTGCGGAACGGCCAGTACGATGTGGCGCTCACGCCCGACCTTGGCCAGTTCATCGTCGATGAAGCCGGTGAGGTCGCCGGCGAAGGACACCAGCGCATGCGGGCGCGCGCAATAATCATCAAGGCTGAGCGCACCGGGTACGGTGTCGGCACGCAGCAGTTTGGCCTTGCTGCGGCGGAGAATCTTGCGCTTGGCGTTGGCCGGAAGTTCCTCGGTGTAGGCGACGCCCACCGAGATTTCGCCTGAAGCCAACAGCCCCGGCATCATCAGGTAGTTGGTGCGGCGAATCACCAGCACCACGCCGGGGGCTTCAGCGCGCAGACGGCGCAGGAGGGCGGGCAGCAGGGCGAACTCGACGTCATCGGACAGGCCGATGCGAAATATCGCTTTGCTGGTGGCAGGATCGAAGTCGGCGGCGCGGCTGACAGCAGTGGAGATCGAGTCCAGCGCCGGCGAGAGCAGGGCGAAGATCTCCTGCGCGCGCGGTGTCGGTTCCATGCTGCGCCCGGTACGCACGAACAGTGGGTCATCGAACAGGGTACGCAGACGAGCCAGCGCCGCACTGATGGCGGGCTGGCCGAGAAACAGCTTCTCCGCTGCTCGCGTCACGCTGCGCTCGTGCATCAAGGTCTCGAAGACAATCAACAGGTTCAGATCGAGGCGGCGCAGGTCGTTGCGGTTCATCCGGGTACCATTCGAGGGATACGGGCCTTGTCAGCGCGGCGCTGCAAATGAGAGCCTTTGCCCAGGCAATAGTACGGGCAGTGTGCAGCGGATTGAAAGCTGCTGAATCACTGACAGGCATGAAGACTATCGATAGAGTCTGATAGTGTCGCCGCCGCACAGCGGATAGAGTCCACAGTCATTGAAGTGTTAATCCGCGATCAAGCTCGAGGTAAGCGATGTCCCGCATGATCCGTTTTCATAAGTTCGGCGATGCCGATGTGCTCCAGTACGAAGAGGTTCCGACCCCTGTGCCCGGCCCTGGCGAAGTCTTGGTGCGTGTGCAGGCAGTCGGCCTGGGCTGGAAGGACGTGCTGTGGCGGCAGAACCTGGCGTCCGAACAGGCCAAGCTCCCGGCCGGCACCGGTTTTGAATTGGCCGGTACAGTGGCCGCGCTGGGTGACGGCGTGAGCAACTTCGACGTCGGCGCCGCCGTTGCCGGCTTCCCGGCGGGCACGCCGAATCGTTATCCGACCTGGGGCGATCTGGTGCTGATGCCCAGCCACGCCCTGACCCGTTATCCCGACGTGCTCAGCCCGGTCGAGGCCAGCGTGCATTACACCAGCCTGCTGTTCGGCTATCTGGCGCTGATCGACCTCGCGCATCTGAAGCCCGGCCAGCATGTACTGATCACCGAGGCTAGCCACTGCATGGCGCCGCAAACCGTGCAACTGGCCAAGGCACTGGGTGCCAAGGTCATCGCCTCCACCAGTTCCTCGGAGGATCGCGAGTTCCTGCGTGGCCTGGGTGCGGACAAGGTGATCGCGACCGAAGAGCAGGACCTGGTCCTGGAAGTCGAGCGCTACACCGAGGGCAAGGGTGTCGAGGTGATTCTCGACCAGTGTGCCGGCCCGCAGATGAAGCTACTGGGTGATATCGCTGCACCGCGCGGCAAGTTGATCCTGTACGGTATTAATGGCGGCAACGACACGGCATTTCCTGCCTGCGCAGCCTTCAAGAAGCACCTGCAGTTTTTCCGTCACTGCGTGCTGGATTTCACTGGCTGCCCGGAACTGGGGATCGAGCCGAACAATGATGCTGTGCAGCGCGCACTTACGCACATCAACCAGATGACGGCGGACCGTTTGCTGACGCCGGTGATCGATAAGGTGTTCGATTTCGAAGACTTCGTCGAAGCGCATCGCTACATGGAAACCTGCCCTAATCGCGGGCGAGTGGCCCTGAAACTGGCCACGGATTAAAGTCCGTGGCCACCCGGTCGCTATATCCGGTAGGTCTAATCGTTCTTTCAAGGAAAGTGGCATGAGTATGGTCATCGGCGACGCGCTATCGCTGTTGTTGTTTCGTTTGCATAGCGGCCGCCTGCTGGGGATCAACCTGCTCAAGGTCAATGAGATCATTCCCTGTCCGGCCTTGACCAAACTGCCTAATCGTCACCCCAATGTTCGCGGCATCGCCACTTTGCGCGGCGCCGCGATGACGGTGATCGACCTGGCGCGCGCCATCGGCGAGCGCGGTGCGGCTGACGAAGACGACGGCTGCCTGATTGTTACCGAGCTGAGTCGCTCGCGTCAGGGCCTGCATGTGAAAAGTGTGGAGCGTATCGTGCAGTGCTCCACCCGCGACGTGCGTCCTCCACCTGCCGGGGCCGGTAATCGGGCCTTCATCACTGGCGTGACCCAGATCGATGGCGCCATCGTGCAGATTCTCGATATCGAGAAGGTGCTGCACGATATCGCCCCAGCACTGGAAGAGGCGCCAGTTGGGCAACTGCTCGATGGCCAGGACGCGCGCTTGTTACAAGGCCGCCGCGTGCTGTTGGTCGACGACTCGCAAGTTGCGCTGCAACAGACCCTTAACGTGCTGCGCCAACTGGGGCTCGACTGCACCGCAGTGCGCAGCGCCCAGGCTGCCCTGCAACAACTGCATGAATACCATCAGGCCGGCATGCCATTCGAGCTGCTGGTCTCGGACATCGAGATGCCGGAGATGGACGGCTACAGCCTGGTTCAGGAAATTCGTCGCAGCCCCGATATCGCCGATACCTACGTGCTACTACACACCTCGCTGGACAGCACCATGAATACCGAGAAAGCACGCTCGGTCGGTGCCAACGCGGTGCTGACCAAGTTCTCCTCGGTCGATCTCAGTCAGGCACTGCTCGATGCCTTCCGGCAAATGAGCGGTCAGCACTAAGCCTGCCCCTGCAAGCCCTTGCCACCAGCGGCAAGGGCTTGCCTCGTCATCCTTATCTATCTAAATATTCAATACCTTCAATTGGTTAAGTGCGCCTGGCAATTGCAACTCAGTCAAGGAGCACAGCATGAGCACGATTGGAGGTATTGGCCGTTACGGTGGCATATCGCTGACGGGGTTTCGCAACAAACCCGGTGAGTTGCAGGGCGGGTTGGCCCAGTTGGCGCGCAATCGCGCGTTTGCAGGCTGCCGGTATCGACGCGCAGCCACTGGCGAGTTACTGCGTCAATCCGCGATGGCCGGGACTGGTAATGGGGTTTGCGCCCTATGAGGAACGGGCTATCGAGGATGCCGCGAGGGCCGTTGCGCAAGCTCTGCGTGGTTGAGAACTGCCCCGGCCAAGGCCGGGGCAGCGACCATCAGAGGATGCTCAGCGGGTATTCGACGAAAGCGCGAATCTCGTTGAGATCTGGCCCAACATCGGTGCTGGAACGGTAGATGGAGTTACGCAAGCGCAGGTGCAGATCCTTGGCGGCCCCACTCTGGATGGTGTAGCCGATCTGGTTGAAGATCTCGCGCTCGGTGCCGTTGTTGTCGTTGCCGGTATCGATGTTGTCACCGCGTACATAAGCGAACTTGTAACGCAGACCCGGCACGCCATACTCGGTGAAATCCAGCTCGTAGCTGGCCTGCCAGGAGCGCTCGTCCTTCAAGTTGAAGTCCGAGTAGTAGGAGTTGGCCAGGTAGATACTGGAACCGCCATCGCCGTAGTCATAGGCGAAGCCGGCATCGCCGCTGTTGCGCTGATGCGCGACGATGAAGGCATGAGCGCCGATGCTGTACTTGGCCGCCAGACTCCAGATGGTGTTGCGATCACCCTGGCCGTCACCGCCGAGATCGATTGCGGCCACCGAGCCGGTGTCGTACTTGGTGCGGTAGATGTTGAAGTCGAAGTTCAGCGCCTGATCGGCCGCCAGCGCCAGGTTGTAATTGACGTTGGCGTAGTAGCGTTTGTACATGTCCTCGAGATCGGCGTGATACATCGCCAGGCTCAGGTCATCGCTGACGGCGTAGCTGCCGCCGAGCACGTCGATACTCTTGAGGCGATTAGGATCGCGCGCCGAGTCGCCCATCGGGCTGTCAGCGGTGAAACGACCGGCGTTCAGCTCCAGGCCTTCGATCTCGTTGCTGGTAACCAGCGTGCCGGTGAAGGTCTGTGGCAGCAGACGGCTGTCGTCATGGGCCAGAACCGGCAGGGAAGGGAACTGGTTGCCGTACTTGATCACGGTATTGGAGACGCGCAGCTTCACCGCGCCGCCGGCCTGGGACAGGTCGTCCACCGGACGGCCTTCGCTATCGGTGTCGAAGAAGGCGCGATAGTTGCGGCCGCGGCCGCTGTCGAGCTTGACCCCGAGCAGACCGAAGGCATCGACGCCGAAGCCGACGGTACCTTGGGTAAAACCGGACTCGAAGGTGGCGATGAAGCCCTGACCCCAGGTCTTGGCGTCGTTGGTATTGTCTTTGTAATCACGGTTGAAGTAGGCGTTGCGCAGCAACAGATTGAGGCTGGCGTCTTCGACGAAACCGTTGGACTCGGACTGGCTGCTGGCGTGCGCCAACTGCCCGCCCAACGCGAGGCTGCAAGCCAGCGCGAGACAGTGCTTCTTGTGCATGGGTGCTCCCGGTGTTGTGTGCTGTTCTAAACGCGCCTCACAGCGAGGTAAGGCCCGGCCCAGAGGGCGCGCTTAGAGTTATCACCCCGTCTGCCGATGCACTATTCGAGCTGATTGATGATCACTATCAATGACTTCGATGCGCTGTTGCAGTCGATCGACGATAGGCTTCACCCCGATGAAGATTCCAGGGGCGGCGGTTTTGCATCACTCCCGAAAGCCGTCGCCTTGGCTCCACTTCATCTCCTTTGGTTAAGACGACTTGTGGCCGCCTGGTGATCCAGTGCGGCCTTTTTTTTATCTTCTTGGCCTGCGGTGAGTGCTGGCCAGACGAGTGATTCAATGAAAGTCGCGGCTGCGTATGTCCAACCCGGTCAGCAGCTCCGTCATATCCGTCAGACGCCCCGCGATCACATGGCGGACGCCATCTTCCGCCTCCAGATGACCGTCGATGCGCAGCATCTGCGACTGCACCAAGACTCGCCGCTGGCGCTCGGCCAGGTCATGCCAGACGACCACATTGACCAGGCCGAACTCATCTTCGAGCGTGACGAAAATGACCCCGCTGGCGGTTTGCGGCCTTTGCCTGCCTATCACCAGACCGGCCACGCTGACAGGACGGCCATGCTCGACGGTCTGCAATTCACGCGAGCTCCGGCAGCGCCGTGCCCGTAGAGTTTGGCGCAGCAGGGCCAGAGGGTGCGGGCCGAGGGTGGTGCCGAGCGTCGCATAGTCGGTCAACAGATCTTCCCCCTGCGATGGGGCAGGCAGGCCCGGAGCGGCTTCATTCGGCGTAGATACACCGGCGAACAGCGGTAATTGTTCCTCGACGCCAGCCATCGCCCAGCGCGCCTGATAGCGGTGGCCAACCAGGCCGCCGAGTGCGCCTGCATCGGCCAGGCGCTCGCGCGCCGATACATCCAGGCTTGCACGTATGCTGAGGTCTTCGACATCTCGGAATGCGCCGCACTGGCGCGACTGTTCGATACGGCGCGCGTCGTCTTCGCGCATGCCACGAATCATCCTCAGGCCCAGGCGGATGGCCGGCTCGCCATGTTCATCGGGCTCCAGGCTGCAATCCCAGTCGCTGTAGCGTACGTCCACGGGGCGCACCTCGACATCATGCCTCCGTGCGTCCTGCAACACCTGATCGGGGCTGTAGAAGCCCATCGGCCAGCTGTTGACCAGAGCGCAGGCATAGGCAGCGGGCTCGTGGCACTTCAGCCAGCAACTGGCATAGGCGAGCAGGGCGAAGCTGGCTGCGTGCGACTCGGGAAAACCGTAACTACCGAAGCCCTCGATCTGGCGGAAGATCCGCTCGGTGAACGCCTGCGTGTAACCCTTTTCCAGCATGCGCGAAGTGAGTCGCTGACGATGTGGTTCGAGCCCGCCATGACGTTTCCAGGCAGCCATGCTGCGGCGTAGTTCATCCGCCTCGCCGGGCGTGTAGTCGGCGGCGACGATGGCCAGCTCCATGACCTGCTCCTGAAACAGCGGCACGCCGAGCGTGCGCGCGAAGACCGGCTTGAGTTCATCCGAGGGATAGTCGATGGGTTCTTCGCCGTTTCGCCGACGCAGGTACGGGTGCACCATGTCACCCTGGATCGGCCCCGGACGGACGATGGCCACCTGAATCACCAGGTCGTAGAAAGTGTTTGGGCGCAGGCGCGGCAGCATTGCCATCTGCGCGCGTGACTCGATCTGGAAGGCGCCGATGGTATCTGCGCGGCTGATCATGGCGTAGGTGGCCGGGTCTTCCTTGGGCAAAGTGGCCAGCGTCCACTGCGTGCCGCGGTAGCGCTCGATCAGGCCGAAACAACGGCGCAGGGCGCTGAGCATGCCCAGGGCCAGGACGTCGACCTTGAGCAGGCCGACCCTGTCCAGATCGTCCTTGTCCCACTGGATGACGGTGCGCTCGGCCATGGTCGCGTTCTCCACCGGCACCAGGGTGTCGAGCGCGTGCTCGGAAATGACGAAGCCGCCCGGATGCTGCGACAGGTGCCGGGGGAAACCGATCAGCTCGCCGGTCAGGATCAGCACGCGTCTGAGCAGCGGATTCTCCGGATCGAAACCCGCCTCCTGTAGGCGTTCCGGCGTTGGTGGGCCACTGCTCCAGCGGCCACAGCAATCGGCCAGCGCATTGACCTGATCCGGCGGCAAGCCAAGGGCCTTGGCGACATCACGTATCGCCCCGGCGCCGTGATAGGTGTTGACCACGGCGGTGAGCGCCGCACGCGTTCGACCGTAGCGACGAAACACGTACTGGATGACTTCCTCGCGCCGTTCGTGCTCGAAATCGACGTCGATATCCGGCGGCTCGTTGCGCTCGCGGGAGAGAAAGCGCTCGAACAACAGCCTGCTTTCGGTAGGGTCTAGCTCGGTGATGCCGAGCGCGAAGCAGACGCTGGAGTTGGCCGCCGAACCCCGGCCCTGGCAGAGGATGTGCTGCTCGCGGGCGAAGCGGACGATGTCGTGAACGGTCAGAAAGTAGCTTTCGTATTCCAGCTCGGCGATCAGCGCCAGCTCGTGCTCGATCTGTGTGCGGGCCCTATCCGGCACTCCATCAGGCCAGCGCTCGTCAGCGCCGCGCTCCACCAGAACGCGTAGCCAGGAGGTGGGATTATGCTCTGCAGGCACCAGCTCGTGCGGGTAGTGATAATTCAGTTGGCTGAGATCGAAACTGCAGCGCTCGGCGATGCACAGCGATTGCGCAAGCAGCTCGGGCGGATACAGCTCGCCCAGTTCCTCAAGCCGGCGTAGATGCCGCTCGCCATTGGCGAATAGATGGGCACCGGCCTCGGCCACGGGTAGATGATGACGGATGGCGGTCATGCAGTCCTGCAGGGCGCGGCGGCCACGGGCATGCATGTGTACATCGCCACAGGCCACCGCCGGCAAGTCATGGACGGCGGCCAGTTCGAGCAGGCGCTGCAGACGCGCGCTATCGTCCGCACCGCGATGCAGCTCGACGCCCAGCCACAGCCGCTCGGGGAACACCGAGCGAAGCCAGGGCAGGGCGGTGGCTTCGCCTTCGCTGAGCCAGATGGCCAAAAGACCATCGAGCGGTACCACGAAATCCTCGTGCAACAGCCGATAGGTGCCCTTTGTCGCCCTGCGTCGCGCCCGGGTGATCAGGCCGCATAGCGCCTGATAGCCCACCAGGCTCTCGGCCAGCAGCACCAGCTTCGGGCCTTTCTCGATCTGCACTTCGCTGCCCACTATCAGCTTTACCCCGGTTTTCTTCGATGCCTCCCAGGCGCGCACGATACCGGCCAGGGTGCATTCATCGGTGATCGCCAAGGCGCGATAGTTCAGCCTTGCCGCACGCTCGAACAATTCCTGCGCACTGGACGCGCCGCGCTGGAAGCTGAAGTTCGACAGGCAATGCAGCTCGGCGTAATCGCTCATGCGAACCAGCCGTGCAGCAGCAACGGCCCATCACTGCCGACTGGCCGATACGCCCAGCCGCGCTGCCCAGCACGGGTCTGCACCACGTAATAGTCGCGGCGCACATCCTCGCCATCCCACCAGCCGGACTCGATGCGCTCCGGGCCGGAGAGGATGCGCAGTGAGCCTTCGCGCAACGGCTGGGGTTCGCTCAACAGCCAGCCCGGCCGCGGGCCGTTGGGAGGCAGCAAGGGGCTGGTCGAGTCGTTCATCCAGGCACGCTCGGGACGGTGATCGGCTCTGGCACCGAGGCCATGCAGGGCGTCATCACCGAGGCGCGCCCTTAGCCGCTCGCGTAATTGCTCCCAGGGCTGGTTCTGCTGTGGACGCTCGTCGAACAGTTGCTGATGCTGCGGCGCGAAGGTCGGCAATTCACGCGCCTCCAGCCGCACGGCCAGCACCGGGGCTGGTAGCTGCTGATGTTCCAGACGGCCGCGCGTCAGCTCGAACAGCATGCCGGGATCACGCTCGGCGCTGAGCAGACCCACCTGTATCTGCGTATCGGCACCCGCGCGGTGTTCCAGATGCAGGGTGAAACGCTGCACGCCACTATCACGACAGGCCAGGTAAGCCGCCAGATCGGCTGTCAGCCGGCGCAACGGGAACAGCAGTGCCTGATGCGATTCCACCTCGAAATTCAGCTCGATACGGGTATCGAAAACATCCGCAGGCATGAAGAAATCCAGCGCTAACGGGCGCTGGCCAGAGAGGGTATCGAGATGACGTAGCACTTCGGCAGGGAAACGCTTGGCCAGGCTGTCACGCGGCAGAGCCAACAGCTGCCGCAACTGCCTGAGCCCCATGCGATTGAAGGCCGTGGTCAGCGTGGCGGATAGCCCGAGTCGATCCACTGGCAAGGGATCGAGCATCTGCTTGAGCATCCGCTCATCACTGGCCATCAACCCATCACCGATATTGACCAGCACTCGGGCTGCTGCCGGATTCGGCGCGACGGCAATACGGTGCTGGAAGGCCAGCGCCGAAAGCTCGGCGCGCAGGCGTGCTTCGAAACGCGGCCAGGGGCCGAACAGTCCCAGACTGGACTGCACCTCCAGCAGCAGACAGCGCGGATAGTGCAGGCTGACCTGGGCACTGAACCCATAGGCCCAGGCAGCCAGAAACTGCTGCCAGCGCTCGATGGCTGCCAGATCGTATTCTGCCGTGGCAAACCCGCGTGTCAGCGCCTGCGCTGCAGTCAGTGACTGGCCGGGCTTCAGCCCCAGGGCTCGGGCTGCCGGGTTGACCGCCTGTAGAACGCGCCGTTGTGGCGAGCCGTTGAGCAGCACCAACGGCTCGTCGGGGTTGGCGCGGTGACGCTGCACGCCGTCCATGGGCAACTGTGGCAACAGGATGCAAGCCCAGAGCATGGCAGGCTCAATGCCAGGCAAGCGCGAGCGGCTGAGCCGGCGGCAAACCACCGCGACACTTGATCACCCGCAGCTGTGCTGGCTGGCTGTCGAGCACCAGCCGTAGTGCTGCCGGTGAAGGATTGGCCGCTTCTGCCTGCGGCCGATAGGCGAAAGCCAGGGTTTGCCCAGTAGCAGCTGCCACCTGCAGACGCCTCAGCGAGCGATCATCGGCCTGACGCAACCAGCTCAACACCGCGCCACAACTCCCCGAACGCAAACATTGTTCGGCAGCCCACAGAGCATCGCGGCCATCTGCCTGGATAATGCTCAATTGGCGTAGATCAACGCCGGCATCAATCCAGGCCTGAGGGTAGGGCAGATGAGGAGGGGATATCAGCACCACTCGTTCGCCTGAAACCGTCAGGCTAGCAAGGGTCGGCCACAACAAGCGCAGCTCGCCGATGCCAGGCGCCGCCGTGAGAACTTCACTGAGGGCAGCTTGGGGCCAGCCGCCACCTGGCAGTACGGCGTCGAGAAAATGATGTCCGGTTGAGAAATTGGCGCCCGATGGCGATGAAACGACCTGGCCTCGCCATACACGACGAGCATCGATCAACCGGTCAAGCGCGACCACGGATGGCATGGAGTAGCAACCAAATACTGTATATGAATACAGTATTATTTGAGCCGACGCATGGGTCAAGAGAATCGCGATAAGGTGCTCAACCTGGTTACCGAGACGCGGCCGAGTCAGCCGAATAAATCAGTCCGGAGAGTCGTGTCGATCCAGGAAATCGCGATCTACGTACAACCAACCCATACGATCCGTCGTGTTGTATGGGAGTATATGGATCATGGAACGATGAAGCCCGGCGTTTCAGGTGTCTGGAAGCCTGGCTGGAACTGGTGACCCTTTTCATCCTAGGCTTCGCATAATGTATATTATGTTAAATAACTTATTGGGTGAGATGGACCTCTCATGTGGCTCCTGACAATAAAAGAGACAAATCTTGCTCAAAAAAAATACAGATTAATCAATGATATGGAAGCTGCAGGATCCTAGAGACCCTTTCGTTGCCCGCCGATATACAGTCAAAAAAGTGGACTCCTGAAGCAATTTTGACTGGTTAAAAAAAATAAAAACAAGACTAGAAATGCTCTGCTACGGTTACGGAAAGCAACTCTAGATTTCGCCACCGGCCGCTGGAGTCTCCGATGCCAGCATACACCATAGACCCGCATCCACTCTTTGCCGGTCCCGAGTCAATGGTCCTGGGCATCGAGCAGTATTATGCTCGCTACCCCTGTGTTGCGGCCTACCTCAAGAGTTTCTCGACTGAGCTTGATGTCGAGAAGGATTTTAAATGGAGCCTGCGCTTCCTTGCGCGCCATAACCGTGCCCCGGGGACTTTCGGTAATTACCGTACATTTGTTGAGCGCTTGCTTCTTTGGAGCTGGGTTTTTGCCGGAAAATCGGCGTTGACGTTAAACCGTGATCAATTTGGACAGTTCCTCTCTTTCTGCAAAAAGCCACCTTCGAATTGGGTCGGTGCTTCGCCGGCGGTCCGATTTATTCAAGATGATGGGAATTGGACTTTTAACGAAGGCTGGCGACCTTTCGATATTCGAAGCCAAACAGAGGCTGACTCCTATCGACCGTTTACGGGTACCTTGCGACAGATACACAGCATCTGTAGTTCTTTTTACAATTTTCTCCATGCAGAAGATGCGGCAGCACTCAATCCTGTCACTGCGTCTCGATCGCACAATGGAAATGCAGAGAGTGGGATTTACCCTGTTCGCAGATATCTTAGTTCAGACCAGCTATATCATGTATTACGGATTCTAGAGTGCCGCGCAGTAGTCAATCCGACAGACGAGCGTGCTCTTTTTATAGTGGCGGCGACGGTTTTTATGTACTTGCGAGCTGCGGATCTCGCAAAATCTGGCGAATACTGTCCAAGTATGGATTGCTTCGTGCTTGAGGACGGCAAGTGGTGGCTGGTGCTAGATGCTCCAGGCACGCCGTCGCAAAGGCTCGCAGTCAACCCAAAATTCTTGCCCTATCTGAAACGCTACCGGAAAAGCCGAGGTCTATCGCCGTTGCCGGAGCAAGATGAGGGAGTACCCATGTTGGAGACTAGCTATGGGCGTCCGGGGCTTTCTGTTCGTCAAATTCGAGATATTGTTCAAGGAGCTCTCAGACAGGTGCATGCGGCTATTACCTCTTCAGGAGAATGTGGTGATCATTGGAATGTTTTACTTGGATCTAGCCTCAGGTTTTTGAGGGACAGTGGCGCGAGGAGTGCTGCTCAAACCCGCGACCCCGCCGAACTGCAGCGAGATCTACGTATTACGAGTATCGCTTACACCTACGGCAGATATTACCGTGAGTGAAGTAACGACCAGCTTGCGGTCAAGGTACTTGTAATATCCGATAATCACCAGACCCGGATATTACTCTATACTGGCCGGAAAGTACCTATTTAGGCGCATCTACAGTGATCTGAACTAAAGATTCGAATTTCTGGTAACTACAGATTCGAAACGGGATTGAGCTCTCCGTTTCTAACCTTCGGTTCACTCTGTGCCCTCCCGTTTCCAATCTTTGGTTCACGAAAAAATCCGATTTCTAATCTTCAGTTCATGGATTGCCGTTCCATTTCGAATCTTTGGTTCACGTGCTTCGCCGTTTCTAATCTTCAGTTCACCGGAGCGTCCATTCGATTCGGTCACGCATCTCTCGATCAGTTGATCCCCTAAGCACCCGGTACTAGC
Organism: Pseudomonas sediminis; assembly: GCF_039555755.1. Lineage (NCBI taxonomy): Bacteria > Pseudomonadati > Pseudomonadota > Gammaproteobacteria > Pseudomonadales > Pseudomonadaceae > Pseudomonas > Pseudomonas sediminis. Next base: position 4,072,254 of record NZ_CP154631.1, on the reverse strand, counting down.
CTGAATGAGTACAACGCACGTCGCGCTCGGGTACGCACGCCGATGGCTCTTAGGGCTTAGAGCCGGGATGGGTTCTACCCCGTTAACACGGACACTTTCGAGTAAGCTCATATTGAGCAGAAGGAGTGTTCATGAAACGCAAGAAATACAGTCCCGAATTCAAGCGGGAAGCCGTTGAACTGGCTCGTCGTTCAGAGACCAGTTGCCGCCAAATTGCCCAAGAGATTGGAGTGGCCCCGAGCTTGCTAAACCGCTGGGTTCGGGAAGCACAACCGGGTATGGAGAAAGCCTTCCCAGGAACGGGAAGTCCGCGGGATGAGGAGCTTGCCCGCCTCAAGCGCGAGCTGGCCCGAGTGACCAAGGAACGTGATTTTTTAAGAGACGCGGCAGCGTACTTTGCCAGGGAGTCATCGAGCGGTACACGGTGATCCAGCGCTGCCGCAACGAGTACCCGGTACGCCTGATGTGCCGTTGCCTTAAGGTTTCTGCCAGTGGCTATTACGCCTGGCAGGATCGTGATCCAAGCCCCCGCGCTCGAGAGAATGCGCGCTTGGTGAAGCGCATTCGAGAGATTCACGAGGACAGTCGTGGTGTGATCGGAGCGCCACGTATGCACGAGGATCTGCTCGACGAGGGCGAAACTGTGAGCCTGAACCGCGTTGCTCGCCTGATGGCGGCTGAGCGAATTCAAGGCTGGCCACGCCGGAAGAGGCGTGGGTTTGGAAGAGCCGCCAGCGGCCGTCCAGCAGGTGTGAAAAATCTGCTGGAGCGCGATTTCACTGCGCAGGAGCCGGAGCGCAAGTGGGTCACGGACATCACGGAAATAGCCACACTGGAAGGCAAACTCTTCCTATGCGTGGTGCTCGACTTGTACAGCAAGCTGGTGATCGGTTGGTCGATGCACCACCGCCAAGATCGGCTGATGGTGATTCGAGCGGTGGAGATGGCGATCTGGCAGCGCCAAGGTGACTGGTCAGTGATCCTGCATTCGGATCGCGGTAGCCAATTCACCAGTGCGGACTATCAGCGCTTTTTGAATCGCAACACGCTGATCTGCAGCATGAGTGCCGTCGGTCATTGCGGCGACAACGCCGCCTGTGAGGGCTTCTTCGGTCAGCTCAAACGGGAGCGTGTTGCTCACCAGTCGTATCGGACTCGCGATGAGGCCCGGGCGGATTTATTCGATTACATCGAGCGGTTTCATAACCCACGTATGCGTCGTAGAGTCGCCCGGCAAGATCTGAAGTTTTCAGCCCTTTTCAAGCCGTCCGTGGAAATGGGGTAGAACCCGATCAACGTCATGAAGATCGCGCCACAACCTCTTTTTGAGGTGCTTACTCGCTTCAAAAAGCTCGAGTTTCAATCCCCAGAGCTGCGATATGAGCTACCTGAGGTGCGCGCATTTCTGGAAGGGTTTCCAGCGGCGTTTCGCGCCAAGGAGGGATACGTTGCAGTACGTGCTTTCCTAAAAACCTGCAGCGATAACGAGACAACATTCAACAGCTACCGCACTCATGCAGAGCGCTTACTCCTTTGGTCGCTCCTGGAGGCCCAGAAGCCGCTCCTAGAGCTCAACCACTCGGATAGCGAGAGCTTCGTAGCATTCTGCCTTAAGCCGCCGAGCAGCTGGGTTGGGCCGGTTGTAAGGGACAGGTTCACTCGCATTGGCAGTCGGATGGCGCATGAGTCAGACAGCTACATGGTCAATGCCGACTGGCGGCCTTTCAATTGGCACAATCCCAAAAGCGATCGATCTACCTCCTCAGGATGCACCCCTCCTCCGCTATCCGGCCCACCATTGGGCCTATCTCAGGCGACCCTTAATAAGTGCATATCTGTATGCAAATGCCTCTTTGTCTATGCCGTTGGTGAGGATCTAACCGAGGTCAACCCATTCGACTCTAACCGCCTTCCTTCACGGGGAAGACGTATTCCAGGGAGCAATGGAGCGCGTTCGCTAAGCAAGGATCAATGGCTATACGTGATTGATACAGCAGCTGGTATGGCTTCAGAAGACGTCCGACATGAGCGGACGCTGTTCATCCTCGCCACCGTTTACGCCATGTACCTGAACGTATCCGATTTATCAGGCAAAGGGCGCGACGCTCTGGCGATGAAGGATTTTCGCAGGGACGCTGCTGGTCTCTGGTGGCTCTATCTGCGTAAAGGCGCCCGGTTGGTAGACAGAGTTCGTGCGCCGCAGCAGTACCTGGATGTTTACCTTGCACGTTACCGGCGCATTTTAAACCTACCTCCCCTGCCCTCCGACGACGAGGCCGTACCTCTGCTATGTACCCTGGGAGGGCGACCAGGATTGTCCGACCACCACATCCGCGGACTCCTCCAGCCGGTGTTTGATTTGGCCCTTGTTCGAATGCGGCAGGACGGGTGGAGTGAAATGGAGGTTGATCAGTTGCGATCGGCATCGCTCCAGTGGATCCGCAACACCTCTGCCAGGCTTGCCTCACCGAACCTCAATACTTTTGAGTTACAAGCCGCTCTTCGGATACGTGATATAGCACGCTACACCGCCACGGTACCCGGTGAAGAGAGTGACAGCTAAAGGGGTCTGCTGCCCGTCGAAATCTGCAAATAAATCTGCAAAACAGCACATCTGCCATCTCTGAAGTGCCCATTCTAGAGGCCTTAAGCGGTCATTGGTAAAGGTGCAAAAAAATACGCATATTCACCAGTAAGCATCGTTCCGCCGAGCCTTCAAAAGAGCTTTCCCCAATCTCTATGGGCTAACGCGCTACACGCACTGGGTGCTCCACCGAAGCAACGTAGCGACACTCTTTTCATCCGGGCCTCTGAGTCGTAAATCACTGGCACGCCATCTTGGTTAAGCAACACACCGCCAGCCCCGATCAGCAGAGCATGGCCACCAACGACGTCATGTGCCGAGACCGGCACGAGAGAGATTCCCGCGATAGCGTCGCCGGCGGCTACGCGAGCCAAGCGAGGGGTCATGCCGAGATAAGGCAAAAATTAGGACATTCGTTCTCTAAATTATTGTATTTAAACGAATATTAGAATCCCTTCTCAGCAAAGACTGCTTCGCGCCCAATCGCTTCAGCCATCCATGGAGGAAGCTTGGATCTATGCGATTTCAAGACCTGCCAATCGCTATTCGACACATTCGATGAGCTGTTGGATATCAAATTGATCGTTTTCCGTAAAGCGGCCGAGTTTGGATATTGCTAGATCCACGCCGGCGGCAACGAAGATATGCAGCGGCTGCTCACCCTCGAAACCCTCCATGGGGATGGCGCGCTCGCGGTAGTCCTCGTGCAGTGGCCCGAGGGCATTGGTGTAGTTCTGATCCAGATAAACCTGCAAGTCGCGGCCGTCTCTGTCCTCATAACCCTCTGGCGGTGTGTAGACGGCCATGATCTCGTCCTTGCGCAGCACGCGGGCAGCCTCGATCTCCGCATCGATGTCCGCACTACCACGCGCATGGGTGAGCAGGTGCACCGCGCAGCCGCCGAAGACGAAGACCTTGAGCGAGCCTGGTGGGTTGCCATCCAGTAGCGGCAAGGCCCGGGCGAACAGATTACCAATGGCCTGGTCTAGCGGTGTAGTCAAACGGACAGGTTCGGCGGCCCCCTCATTGGCAGTCTCAAGTAGTGTCATCTTCACCTCCACTCAGCACATGGACTCAGTGTGCCGGTTCATGTGCTCGGTGCGCTATCGCTGTTCGCAAGCGGCGCCCCGAGTAGCTTCAACTGTGCATTGGCTTCGATCAGGCGCTCCTGCAGGCCCTGCGCCTGCTGCGTCTGGATCACAGAGGCTGTGCCCAGCCGGGATACCTCCTCCTGCAATGTGCAACAACGCTGTTCCAGGGTTTCATTCGAGCGCTCGGCACCGGCCAGCGCGTTCTGCGAGGCATCCAGGGCCTGAGTTTTCTGCGCCAGTAGCTGTTGCTGCGCATGTTGCTCTTTTTGCAGTTGCCGCGCCTCAGCTAGCAGACGCGCATTGTCGCGGTTCAATTGGGTCAGCTCGTCCTGCTTGATTATCAAGGTCTGCTGCAATTGCCGCAGTTCCAATTGCAGCTGCTGTACCTGCGTCTCGTGTCGACGTTGTTCCTGCTCGCGCTGCTCCTTGCTGGCCTGGCGATAGTGCTCCAAGGCGTCGCGTGCGTGCTGATGCTTTTCCTCCAGCGAGCGAATCTGCCCATCGCGGTCCTGCAGGCGCTCCTCCAGGTCGCGGTTGGCCTGCAGCAAGCGGGCATTCTCGATCTGGGCCTGTTGGCGTTGCTGCTGCTCCTGCTGTAGTGCTTGCTGGGCAGTCCGGAGCTGTTCCGTGAGCCCGCTGCTCAGGCTTTCCAACTGCTGGATTCGGCCTTCGGCCAGCCGAGCCTGGTTCTGGAAATCGAGCCGTTCGCGTGCCAGATGTTCGCGCTCCTGGGCCACGGTGGCCTGCGCATCCTCCTCTAGCTGATCTGCCAGTTGGCCGACCAGGTTGGCCAACTGTTCGCTGAGCGGGATTGAGCCCGCATCCCGGCCGCGCTCGGCGTCTTCGAGCTCTTTCAGGTAGCGGTGAATGGTGGTTTTCGAGCCGGTATTGCCCAGTTCAACCCGTACCGCGTCGATGCTCGGGTTCTCGCCTCGCGCCAGGATCGCCTGTCGCGCTTTCTGAACCAGTGCCTTGTTGATGCCGCCGCGGGCCATGGTCTGCTCCTACGATTTCGTAGTGGATTACATACCATGTATTTACATACTAATTTTGATTGATGTAAAGCGCGTTCAAAGCGAATAAATCAGATAAGATAATGGAGGGTTATTCAATAAGACTGGCACAAACGGCCGCTTAGCTGCCGTTTTCCCGTACACAAAGGGCATTTCGAGCGATGAAAGACGTCGAGCGCTATCTGCAAGCCGGTACGCGGGAAAACACCCGTCGCAGTTATCAGTCGGCCATCGAGCACTTCGAAGTGAGCTGGGGCGGCTTTCTACCCGCCACCAGCGATAGCATCGTGCGCTACCTGGTGGACTACGCCGACACCCTAAGCAGCAACACGCTCAAACAGCGCCTGGCTGCTTTGGCTCAGTGGCATATCACCCAGGGCTTTCCTGATCCGACCAAGACGCCCACGGTGCGACAGGTGCTCAAAGGCATCCGCACCTTGCATCCGGCACAAGCCAAGCAAGCTGCACCGTTGCAGTTGCAACACCTGGAACAGGCGGTTCACTGGCTGAATCAGGAGGCCGAACGAGCTCAGCAGTCCGGCAATTTGGCAAGCCTGCGGCGCAGCCGGCGTGATGCGGCGCTGCTATTAATCGGCTTCTGGCGGGGTTTTCGCAGTGACGAACTCTGTCGACTGCAGGTCGAGCATATCCAGGCCGAAGCCGGTGCTGGCATGAGCCTGTTCCTGCCGCAGAGCAAGAGTGACCGGGAAAACCTCGGCACGACCCATTACGCACCGGCCCTGAAACGCCTGTGCCCAGTACAGGCCTATCTCGACTGGATCAGTGTCGCCGGCATCGCCCGCGGCGCAGTGTTCTGTCGCCTGGATCGTTGGGGGCATCTGGGCAGCGAGGCCCTGCATCCCGGCAGCCTGATCAGCTTGTTGCGCCAAATCCTGCAAAGCGCCGGTATCTCAGCCGAGTTGTACACCAGCCATTCGCTACGCCGAGGCTTCGCCACCTGGGCCACGGCCAATGGTTGGGACCTCAAGGCCCTGATGACCTACGTCGGCTGGAAGGACATCAAGTCGGCGATGCGCTACATTGATCCCGCCGTCTCATTTGGCGGTCTGGCTGCAAAGCCCGTCATCCCTTTCAACCTGGATGCAGGCTCTTTGACTCAGCTGCCAAGTTCTCCCTAAGGAGTGGCGACACAGGCACAGAAAATCAGAGTAACTTGCGCACCTGGAGGAACTCTTGCAAATGCTCAGAGAACGCTATGGGAACTGCAGCGTATTCCAGTGAGTAGGCTACTTGCCCTCCTGCGGCAGTGACCAATGCGTGTTTAAGTACCGTCTCACCTCGTGCAGTCATGGTGCACATAACTTGAAGACCACGCAGGTCGCCAAGTGCTGTTTCAGTCGGCTTGGTGCAGTTCGCCAGGAGCCCGAGCTGGGCATAGTGGAACTGCAACGCTTTGCGCATAGTCGCGATAACGTTCTCGATGCTCACGGCATGCTCTTTTGGCACGGCTAGACGTGTGACCTCCATTGCCGCTAGTTGGTTGCCATCCTTGTCCTGTAATACAGCTCTCTGGCGCGAGCCGGTAGGCTGTCCCTGTGCATCCAGCAGAGCGGGCTGGCGCGAGCTACTCCAGCCTTCTGGCCATTCCACATTGAGGTCAGTTGCATAGGTCTGGAAGGCGATCAATAAACTTATGACTACCGAAACCAATGGCAGAGCAAATCTAACTAAAGTCATGACAAGAGGTTGCGTCTCAGGGTCATGATTTGCCACATCGCGGCTCCATGGTGAATGTCTGGGAGGCATCAACCGCACCGATACGCGCCAGTGTGCGGCGGCCGATAAGGACTGGATAATTCATCTTGCCTCGATCCTTGAGCGAAAACTCCTCACTATAAATACGTGACCCGATGCACATTTGCATGACTACAACTGGCCTTTTCTCAGCGCCGCCCGCACCACGCACCTTCACATTGCGAATGACCCTGCGCTCAAATGATGAATTGGCCATCTTGCCGGTCTCACTGTCTTTGACTTCCACGTTGAAGCGGACCCATTTCTCGCCGTCCTTTTCAAACCTTTCCAGGTCCTTCGCATCCATCGATGAGGTCAAGGCCCCCGTATCCAATTTGATTTTTACGGAGATGTTGTCCGGCTGAATCAGTCCTTCCTCCACCCAGCCAAATACTTTGGGGGGTGTGTTCGTCGCAGCGAAGCAGGGTGCCATCGCCAAAGCGATAAAAACGGCAGACAACCATCTGGTAGTTCGATGCTGCATAGTGGAAACCTCATTTATGGCGCGTTGGATTCGTTTAGGCCAGGTATCACCCGTGGCCCATTCGCCGCTTCTCATCTTTCAAGGAAGAATTTCTAAGCGTCTTCGTAGCTGCGGCTGCTCGCCCATTCCAAGTCATACTGCACTTCGAGGTAAAAGGCCTCATAGAGTCGCCAGGCCTTCTGGCTGGCTTGCTCCAAGGCCTTCTCCACCCCGACTTCTGTGAGGATTTTACTGACATCAGGCTGGGCTGGGAGCTGTTCACGAAGCGACGCGAGCTTCACATAGACGGCATAAGCAGCATCGCGACTCTGGGCGGCATGCCCTTCGGCAATTTTGCCGTCCAATCCAGCCATCAGCTGTTCTATCTCAGCCGTCTCAACGTCACTCACAAGCTACGCGTCTCTGTTTGGAAAATGGGGGTGCTGTCGATCCGGTTGGTCAGGCTTTCAATGCCAGGATTCGGCGCGCACCGTTGAGTACGATGAGGCCAACTACCGTACCAATCACCAAATCTGGATAGGAAGAGCCTGTCCACGCAACCAGAGCTCCAGCGGCGATAACACCAATATTCGCGATCACATCGTTGGCCGAAAAAATCCAACTCGCTTTCATGTGTGCACCGCCTTCACGATGGCCGTAGATCAATAAGAGACAGCTGACGTTCGCGACGAGTGCAACTAAGCCAATCCCCATCATCAGCATCGACTCAGGTTCGCTGCCATAGATGAAGCGCCTAACCACCTCCACGAGTACCCCCAGAGCCAACACGATCTGGATAAAACCCGCCAGGTGCGCAGCGCGAACCTGCAGCTGCGCAGCCCGACCGACCGCAAAGAGAGCCAGACCATAGACGGCAGCATCAGCAAACATGTCCAGCGAGTCGGCGATCAGACCCGTCGACTGAGCAATCAAGCCTACGCCCAACTCGATGACAAACATCGTGGCATTGATACCGAGCAGGATTTTGAGCGAGCCAGCCTCCTTGGAAGCAGTCAGCTCTTCACTGGCGCTATTGGCCGAAGCTGCTTCCTGGCTGGCCGGTTGAGTACCGAGCAATGTTGCCCCCAAACCAAGTGATTCCAGCTTGGTTGCGATCTGGTCAACCGGACCGTCATGGAAAGCGCGTACCTGTCTGCTGCTCAGATCAAAGGACAGCGAATTGAGTTCAGAAAAGCCATTGAGCGCGAGCCGAATCATTCGCTCTTCTGACGGGCAATCCATCTTGGGCACAGAAAAACTGCTGACCCAAGTCCCTTCATTCGAAGGCGCGGCTGCCGCTTCAGTGCTTACCGGCTCAGGGCCACAGCCACAGGATTTATCACAAGAAGTCATGACTCGCCTCTCCTATAGGACTTGATTCTACCGATTAAGAACCATGTAGTGGCTATAGGGTCAAGCCTGGATATACTGGCTTTTTTACCAAGGGACAGACCATGCGCATCGGTCAACTTGCACAGCGGACAGGAGTGGACACTCAGACGATTCGTTTTTATGAACGTCAGGGACTGCTTCCACCGCCCGAACGCGAGGACAATGGCTATCGAACCTATAAAGCAGACCATGCGGACAAACTGCTGTTCATTCGCCGATGCCGCTCTTTTGGCATGTCACTGGAAGAAATTGGTGTTTTGCAGAGCTATCAGGAACAGCCGCAGCAACCCTGCGTTGCGGTTAATGAGCTCCTTGATAGACATATCGCACAGGTAAGGGCTCAGATCGCATCCTTACATGCTCTCGAAAACCAGCTGGTGACGTTGCGAGGTTGCTGCGATAACGAACGACAAAGTCTGGACTGCGGGATACTTTCGGGCCTGCTGGGGGGCGACAAACCTCTTTCGTAATTCCGACATAAAGTCATTTTTGCGTCGTCTTGAATCGCCCATAGCGCTTGACCCTATAGCAGCTATAGGGTGTTCACTCGGGCATCTACTGCGTAAGTGAGATCCAGATGAATACCGCTCTCAGCATTGCCATTGATGAGGCCTTCTTCCAGGCTAGGAAAGCACTTAATGAAGAGGCGCCAACCGAGGCTTTCTCCTGGCTGGAGCGAGCCCACATATTGAGCCAGCGAATGCCTATTCTTCATGCTCAGAGCCATTGGCTGATGCTGAGGGCCGGCTGGCAGTTGCGCGACTTACGAAAGGTGCTCAGCCAAGTACCGCGAATCATGGCGGCCCTGCTGTTCTCGAAGATCTGGGTGCCGCTCGGAAACAGCGGGCGCGCCAGGGTCAGTGCTTTTGCGCCGATGCCTATTTCACCGGAGCTGCAGCGACTTCTTCAAGGAGAAATGCAATGAGGTCGTCTCCTAGATCACCTCTTGTTGCTCCTGGGTTCTGGTGGATGCTATCGCTAGCCATTGCCTCGGCCGACCTAGCGTTGAAAAGCGCAATTACGGGTTCGCTCCCGGTCGGCACCGTGATTCCTCTCACCCCGTTCTTCAACCTGGTTCACTTCTGGAATACCGGTGCAGCGTTCAGCTTCCTGGCTGACGCGGGTGGTTGGCAGCGTTACTTCTTCATTGTCATAGCTTTGGTCGTTTCGATCGTGCTGGCTCTGATATTGCGTAAACGCAGAGCCAAAAGCGAAGCCCTAGGCTATAGCCTTATCTTGGGCGGGGCAGTTGGGAATCTGATTGATCGCGCATTTCGAGGCCATGTAATCGACTACCTGGATTTTTACTGGCTGTCCTGGCATTGGCCTGCGTTTAACCTGGCGGATATTGCTATCGTCGGTGGCGCCGCCATGTTGATCCTGAGCAGTTTGCTAAGCCCAAATGCGGAAGCCGGCCGAGTCAACGAATGAAAGGCTCGCTCTCAACGGATACCGTACGCTGGGCAGGCCAGGCCTGGATAGGGCCCGGCATCGGCATCTTTCATGGCCGTGCCGGCCACCAGGAGTGGCACCACCATCAGGCGCATCAGATTTCAGTGGGCCTCGATTCACCTGTATCGGTTGAAACCCCGTTGGGCATTCAAACAGGGGCTGCCATCTTCATCGCCGCGGGCCTGAAACACCGGATCAGTGCTGGTCGAGTGCTGTCGATCTATCTGGATGCACTATCCGATGAAGCCCCAACTATGCGGGGTACCGAAGAAGCAAGGGTAGTCGTGATCGCCCCGGCGGACGTAGTAGCGATTATCGATATGCTGCGCGAGACAGGACATACCGCTCTCCAGGTTAGGACGGGGGTGCGCCAGGCACTGCGGCTACCCGATCCACCGATTCCAGATCCTCGCTTGACAAAGGTGATTGAAGCGCTGCATAGAGGCCAAATGAGGCGCGAAGAAATGGCCGCGTTGGTGCATTTATCCCCTACACGGTTTTCCCATTGGTTCGTGGAACAGACAGGCTTGCCGCTGCGCAGCTATGCGAAATGGTTACGTCTCACACAAGCCCTACAGCACCTAGCCAAAGGGGGTCTACTCACTGAAGCGGCCCATGAGGCGGGCTTTTCTGACTCGGCACATTTCTCCCGGACATTCCGGGCACTGCTGGGCATCGATCCTTCCTCCGCCCTGGCTGAAGTCGATCTTCAGGGGTCGTAGCTCTTTCGTTCAAGCCGAAAGCGGACCTTCCCACATACAGTCATGGCTCCCTACTCAGGAGCTGAGCGATGTCTATTCCCTTGCGATTCGCCATACGGTGGCTGAGCTATCCACTTGTGTTTGGCGGCTGTGCCTCCTTCATGATTTGGGCGCTGTATGCAGGTATACCGTATTGGCCCACCACACCCATAGTCGCCGCGGCGGGGCTGCTACTCATTGCTGGCTTGGAGCGCATCCAGCCTTTTCGGCGAGCCTGGCTGGAAGATCATCAGGACACCCTGACGGATCTGCTGCACATGCTGGTGAACCTGTCTGTCATTCAATTTACTGCAGAATTTCTGGCTAAGTTAGGCGATGCGGTACCGGCTTCGGTTCGGCTCTTTCCGATCGAGAGCCCATTGTGGCTGCAATTGCTACTAGTCGCCGCCGTGCTCGACTTGAGCCTGTATGTGATGCACCGCATCAGCCACCGGGTGCATTGGCTGTGGCGCTTTCACATGATCCATCACAGCGCTGAGCGGCTCTACTGGATGAACGGAGAACGTCGACATCCTCTGCATGCGGCGTTGATGGCCGGGCCGGGGCTGGTGGTTTTGCTCATATCTGGAGCTCCGTCTGCCGTAGTCGCAACGTGGTTTGGGATCCTAACCGTCCATCTGGCCTTTCAGCATTCGAACCTGGACTACAGCGTGGGTTGGCTGCGGCATGTGCTAGGGGTTGCTGAGGTCCATCGTTGGCACCATAAGCGCGACTTCGAAGACGCTCAGGTCAACTTCGGTGAGTTTTCAACTGTGTGGGATCAGATGTTTGGAACCTTCTACGACAGCGCCGGGAAGCTGGGCGAGGCTGAGGTTGGATTGCATGAAAAGGACTACCCCAGAAATTATTTCGGGCAATTTATTGATCCTGTTCATCCAACATCTGCTTACCCGGCCGGTCACAATTCTTCAGAGCAGGATGAAATCCGCAACACGTAGCTAGAACGGGTGGAGTCAGCAATGCCAAACATACCGCGTGACACCGGATTGGACAGTACTTGGGCCTTTTTGCGAGATCCCTACCGATTTATCTCCACGCGCAGTAAGTTTCATCAATCGCCTGTGTTTCAAACTCGCTTGATATTACAGAAAACTCTGTGCCTAACAGGTGCCGAAGCTGCTCGCTTGATTTGCGACCCTGACCGATTCGTTCGCCAGAACGCTGCGCCCAAGCGACTGCAAAAAACCTTATTCGGACAAGACGGTGTCCAAGGTTTGGACGGTGATGCGCATCGTCACCGAAAGGCCCTCTTCATGGGAGTGCTCACACCCGCGAACGTGCAGGAACTAGCAGAGTTGAGCGAGGTTCGTTGGAGGGAGTATGCGCGAACTTGGCGTCCCGGTGAGTCAATCGTCCTCTACGAGATTGCTCGCGAAATTCTATGCCGCTCCGCCTGGGCAAAATACGCACTGGCCAGGCGCAGGATCTCGTTAGCCTTGCGCAGCTCGCGATTCTCTCGCTCCAGGGCTTTGATGCGTTCGCGCTCGTCAGTGGTCGGCCCAGGACGTTGGCCGGCGTCGGTCTGATGGCGACGAATCCAGCCATGCAGAGTTTGCGCTGCACAGCCGATCTTCGGGGCAATGGCCTCAATGGCCGCCCACTCGGAGGGGTAGTCGTTCAGGTGCTCCAGAACCATGCGCACGGCACGTTCACGGACTTCAGGGGAGTAGGTAGTCGTCTTTCTCATTGCCTCATCTTCTCAAGAGTTGAGGCCTCCACGAAACCCGGGGCGATTCAAAGTGATTATAGAGCGATTATAGAATTCGCTTTTGGTGCCTGATTGGGCCTGCTCGAAGCAGGCAGCCCCTGCATCTCGCCTAAGCAACAGTATGTTTGACCAGGCCCCCAATTCCTACTTGGGGCTCGACTGAACGGCTAGCGAGGCCGGTCTTGTGCTAGCGCGCCTAGCGGGTGGTGCGAACCCTACGAGCTTGAGAAATCCGGTTAAACGGAGCTACCAGTTGAGCCCGATTGATACCCTGCATGACACTCTATTTGATCCAAATCAACACTATTGCCAAAAGGAGCGTTCATGCCTCGGGGCAATCTGCTATCGTCGGCCTATTGCCCCGCCTGGTGAATTGCTGTGCGTCGGATTGGATTGATCCTGCTAATGATTGCTAGCCTCGTGCTGCCGACCTTCGGCGGTGTGGCTTTCAGCATGCCGGCACAACCTTGCCCGATGCAGAGCGCCGATCATCAGGGCCATGCAATGGTCGATGCTCCGTGCTGCGAGCAAATGGACACGTCTGATGGGGTGGCCAATAAGTCCCCCTGCAAATCCGGCCAGGAATGCAAGACCGGAGGACTTCTCCAGACCACCGTGATCAAGAGCATATCCCCTCTCCCCTCACGCCCCGAGATATTGCTGACCCAGTCGGTGATTAAGCGAGAGCCCGCAGGACTCTGGCGCCCTCCTCGTTTCGTCTAATGCCGTGATCATCCCGCGCCTTACAGTCAGGCGCATCGTCGCGACCACGTTTCGTAGCTGCGACCTCGATCAATCGCATTGGAGGCGAAAGCATGTCCGCTTTCCTTTTTCCACGCCGTGGCTATCTCGGCGTGTTGGCTGCCGCATTCTGGGCAGCTCCCTGGCTTGCCGCGCAGGCACAGCCCCTAACCTTCGAACGAGCCCAAGCTCTGGCCGAACAGAGTGCCCCTGAGAACCTCGCGCGCCAGGCGCAGGTGGCATCGGCACAGCAGGCTGTAGGGCCCGCAGACGCCTTGCCCGATCCCAAGCTGATTCTAGGCATCGACAACCTGCCGATCGAAGGCCCTGACCGTTACACACTTAATCGTGACTCCATGACCATGCGCCGCATTGGACTCATGCAGGAGGTACCAAACGGCGACAAGCGTCTGGCCCGTCGCCAACTGGCCGAAGCCTCCATGACGCGGGCCGAGGCCGAGCAGCGTGCCATGCAGTTGGAAATCAAGCGCCAGACGGCAGTGAGCTGGCTGGACGTGTACTACGCCGAACGCAGTGTTGGCCTCTTCGATCAACTGGACCGTCAGATCGAGATGCTCCGCTCGACCGTGCAATCGCTAATTGCCGGCGGTAGTGCTCAGCCTGGCGAGCTGTTGCAGGCCGACCAGGAAGCTTTGGCGTTACAAGATCGGCGAGATGAACTGAATCGCGATGTGGCAGTAGCTCGTGCCAAGCTGCGCCGCTGGATAGGCAACGAGGCTGACCAGCCTTTGCAAGGAGGTGTTCCCAATCTGAACCTGGTGGCACCGCACCTGCAGCAACGCATTGCCTCACACCCTGAGTTGCGCGCTGCCTCCGCCCGAGTCGGCGAGGCTAGCGCCGAGCTGAACGAGGCCATCGCCGAGAAGACCCCCGACTGGGGTGTTGAGTTTGCCTACAACAATCGCGACAACCAGTTCGGCGATATGGTGATGGTGCAATTCACGTTCGACCTGCCGTTGTTCGTAGGCACACGTCAGGGGCCCAAGATCAACGCCAGACAAGAAAGCGTGTCGCAGATGGAAGCCGAGCAGGAAGCATTACTGCGCGCCCATCAGGCTGAGCTGGAAGGCGGTATTGCCGGGCTTGAGCAACTGCGCAGGACCTTGTCACGCACCGAAAAAACCTTGATCCCGCTTGCAAGCAAACGTGCCGATCTCGAACTGGCCGCCTACCAAGCCGGTAACAGCCAGCTCACATCCGTTATTACTGCCCAGCGCGACCTGATTGAGGCGCAGCTGCGGCAGATTGAACAGCAGCGCAAGTTGAGCCAGCTCTCCGCAAGCCTGTACTACGCCTATGTGGAGGGCCTGAAATGAAGATATCGACATTTGGTTTTGCGGTCGCCGTGCTGACCGTGGGCATTGGCGCGGCGGGCGGTGGCTACTGGCTGGCCCAGCGGCAAGCCAAACACGAGCTACTGCCTAGCTCCGCACCGACGGACGAGCGCAAGGTGCTCTATTGGTACGACCCTATGCAGCCTGAGCAGCGCTTCGATAAACCGGGCAAGTCACCTTTCATGGATATGGAACTTGTCCCTAAATACGCAGGATCCGAGCAGGATCCGTCTGTCCTGAGCATCCCCGCTCAAGCCGTGCAGAACCTCGGAATGCGAACCTCGATGGTGATCCGAGGTGTACTGCCCTCGGATATCGAGGCGGTGGGTTCCCTGGCCTATAACCAGCGAGAAGTGGCGAACCTCCAGGCCCGCGCCGGCGGATTCGTCGAGCGGGTTTACGGTCGCGCCCCGGGCGATGTGCTGCCTGCCGGAGCCCCCCTGGTCGACCTGCTGATTCCCGAATGGTCCGCCGCGCAGTTGGAGTTCCTGGCGGTACTGCGTACCGCTGACACTCGCTTGATAAGTGCGGCCCAAGAGCGCCTGCGCCTGCTTGGCATGCCTCAAACGTTGATCGAGCAGGTCCGCCGCAGCGGCAAACCACGGGCGGTGCAAACACTCACCACACCTATCAGCGGCGAGCTCCAAGCCTTGCAGGTACGCGCCGGGATGACCGTCGAAGCCGGGCAGGATCTGGCGTTGATTAACGGGCTATCCAGTGTCTGGCTCGATGCGGCGATACCCGAGGCCATGGCCGGAAGTATCCAGGTCGGGGACGAGATCCGCGCCAACCTGACGGCCTTTCCTGATCGACCGCTGCTGGGCCGCGTCATAGCCTTGCTGCCGAGTGCCGATCCGCAAACACGCACGCTCACGGTACGCAGCGAGCTACCCAACCCTGCCGGTAAGTTGCGCCCCGGCATGTTCGCCGCCGTACGCCTGAACAGTGCCGTCGAACAATCCACGCTTCTTGTGCCGAGTGAAGCCGTGATTCGCACCGGGAAGCGTGCGTTGGTGATGCTGGTAGAAGGCGATGGGCGCTACCGCCCCCTGGAAATAACCTTGGGCCGCGAGGCTGATGGGCGTCTGGAGGTGTTGTCCGGTCTTGAGGAGGGTCAGGCGGTCGTTACCTCCGGCCAGTTCCTCATCGATTCGGAGGCCAGCCTACAGGGTGTCATGGCCAGCCATGCCGAGCAGGACAATAAGAAGGAACTACATGAGGCCCATGGTGTGATTCGTGCTCTGGACGCGGAGTCAGTCACCCTGGAGCACGGGCCCTTCGAGAGCCTGAATATGCCAGGTATGACCATGGCTTTTCCATTGGTCAGCTCAGAAGTAGCTGTGGGACTTAAGCCAGGAGATCACGTACGTATCGGCGCCCGCCAGAAAAACTCCGGCCTGATGATCGAGCAGCTCAGCAAGGAAGGAGACCAGCCATGATCGCACGCCTGATCCACTGGTCTATCGGCAATCGCTTTCTGGTGCTGCTGGCGACCCTGTTCATCACCGCCCTGGGCATCTGGTCGCTGCGCAACACGCCGTTGGATGCACTGCCGGATCTGTCCGACACCCAGGTCATCATCCGCACAAGCTTCCCCGGGCAGGCACCGCAGATTGTCGAGAACCAGGTGACCTACCCGCTGGCCACCACCATGCTCTCGGTGCCGGGGGCGAAGACAGTGCGCGGCTACTCGTTCTTCGGCGACTCCTTCGTTTATGTGCTGTTCGAGGACGATACCGACCTCTACTGGGCACGCTCGCGGGTGCTGGAGTACCTCAACCAGGCGCAGGAACGCCTGCCCGAGGGTGTTACCACCACCCTTGGGCCGGATGCCACCGGCGTGGGCTGGATCTACCAGTACGCCTTGGTCGACCGCAGCGGCCAGCATGATCTTGCCCAGCTGCGGGCACTGCAGGACTGGTTCCTTAAGTACGAACTCAAGAGCCTGCCCAACGTAGCCGAAGTGGCCACCCTCGGCGGCATGGTCAAGCAATACCAAGTGCTGCTCGATCCCCAGAAGCTGGTGGCTTATGGGGTAACTCAGCAGGAGGTCGAAGCGGCGCTGAAGAGCGCCAATCAGGAAACCGGCGGCGCCATCCTGGAGCTGGCGGAGCGCGAGTACATGGTGCGGGCCTCGGGCTATTTGGAGAGCCTGGATGATTTTCGCAATGTGCCGCTGCGGGCTTCGGCAAGCGGAATTCCGGTGCTGCTAGGCCAGGTGGCCACCATTCAACTGGGGCCAGAGATGCGTCGCGGTATCGCCGAATTGGACGGCCAGGGTGAAGTGGTCGGTGGCGTGGTCATCCTGCGCTCCGGCAAGAATGCCCGGGACACCATCGCTGCCGTGAAGACCAAGCTGGACAGCCTGAAAGCCAGCCTGCCCACCGGCGTCGAAGTGGTCACTACCTATGACCGTTCGCAACTGATCGACCGTGCCATCGACAACCTCAGCTACAAGCTGCTGGAAGAGTTCGTGGTGGTTGCCTTGGTTTGCCTGATCTTTCTCTGGCACCTGCGTTCGTCGCTGGTGGCGATCATCACCCTGCCCCTGGGCATCCTGATGGCCTTCATCGTCATGCGCTACCAGGGCGTCAATGCCAACATCATGTCGCTCGGCGGGATCGCCATCGCCATCGGCGCCATGGTCGATGCCGCCGTGGTGATGATCGAGAACGCGCACAAGCACATCGAGGCCTGGAAGGCTCGGCACCCCAATGAGCCGCTCCAAGGCGAGGCGCACTGGCGAGTGATCGGCGAAGCCGCAGCCGAAGTCGGACCGGCACTCTTCTTCAGCCTGCTGATCATCACCCTATCGTTCCTCCCGGTATTTACCCTGGAGGCCCAGGAAGGGCGCCTGTTCGGCCCTCTGGCCTTCACCAAGACCTATGCCATGGCCGCCGCCGCCGGCCTCTCGGTCACCCTGGTACCGGTGCTGATGGGCTACTGGATTCGTGGGCATATCCCCAGCGAACAGCAAAACCCCTTGAACCGCTGGCTGATCGGCGCATACCGGCCGGTGCTGGAGTGGGTGCTGGCCTGGCCCAAGGTGACCTTGGCGCTGGCCGTGCTGGTCTTTGTGTCCAGTCTGTGGCCCCTCAGCAGACTCGGAGGAGAGTTCCTGCCGCCCATGGACGAAGGCGATCTGTTGTACATGCCTTCGGCCCTGCCCGGCTTGCCGGCGAGCAAGGCAACCCAGCTGCTGCAGCAAACCAACCGGATGATCCTCACGGTGCCCGAAGTGGCACGGGTATTCGGCAAGGCCGGGCGAGCAGAGACCGCCACCGATCCAGCACCGCTGGAAATGTTCGAGACCACGGTGCAGTTCAAACCACGCGATCAATGGCGCGCGGGGATGACACCCGAAAAGCTGATCGAGGAACTGGATCGCGCGGTAAAAGTTCCGGGGCTGTCCAATATCTGGGTGCCGCCCATCCGCAACCGCATCGACATGCTGGCGACGGGGATCAAGAGCCCCATTGGGGTGAAAGTGTCCGGAACCTCCTTGGTCGACATCGAGCGCATAACGCGCGATATCGAGGCCGTGGCCAAAGAGGTGCCTGGGGTGAGTTCGGCCTTGGCAGAACGCCTTACTGGCGGCCGTTACGTGGACATCCAGATCGATCGACTGGCCGCGGCGCGCTATGGCCTGAGCATCGCCGATGTGCAGGCGGTGGTATCGGGCGCCATCGGCGGCAGCAATATTGGTGAGACGGTTGAAGGACTGGCCCGCTTCCCGATCAACCTGCGCTATCCCAAGGAGTGGCGAGACAGTCCGCAGGCACTACGGCGTATGCCGATCCTCACGCAAGCCGGCCAGCAGATCACCTTGGGCACCGTCGCCCAGGTTAGTCTGACCGAAGGGCCGCCAATGCTGCGCAGCGAGAACGGGCGTCTGTCCGGTTGGGTCTATGTCGATGTCCGTGGGCGCGACCTGGCATCGACCGTGCGCGAGTTGCAGCAACGCGTAGCTGAGCAGGTACAACTCGATGCTGGCATGACCGTCTCCTACTCCGGTCAGTTCGAGTTCCTGGAGCGCGCCAATGCACGGCTGGCCTGGGTGGTACCGGCGACCTTGTTGATCATCTTCGTGCTGCTTTACCTGACCTTCAGCCGCTTCGGTGAGGCCCTACTGATCATGGCAACCCTGCCCTTCGCCCTATCGGGCGGCATCTGGCTGCTCTACTGGTTCGGCTTCAACCTGTCGGTTGCCACTGGGGTCGGCTTTATCGCCTTGGCCGGCGTCTCGGCGGAATTTGGGGTGATCATGCTGCTGTACCTGAAGAATGCCTGGCATGCACGTATGGATGCCGGGCGCAGCGGTGACCCGGCACTACTGGAGGCAATTCGTGAAGGCGCAGTGCTGCGCGTGCGGCCCAAGGTGATGACGGTGGCCGTGATCATCGCCGGCCTGTTGCCAATCCTCTGGGGCGGAGGTGCCGGATCTGAAGTGATGAAGCGCATCGCCGCGCCCATGGTCGGCGGCATGATTACCGCGCCGCTGATGTCCATGTTGGTTTTGCCGGCCGCGTACTGGCTGATGCGAAGGCAGCGTACACAGAAGGTTCGCGCACCGCAGGAGCTATAGCTTTACAAACCCGGGCAAGCCACGCGCCAAGCTGACTCGCCCGGGTAACGCGGCAGGAAGCATTACAGCGATGTAACTTTGACTTCATTTTTATGACAGGTTGAGCGGATATATTTTAATCACCACCTTGAAGGAGTGATTAAACATGAAAAGCCTCAAAGTTATTGCAGCCCTTGCCGCTATGGTTGTTTCCTCTGCCACTCTGGCAGAAGGCGGCGCTGATCGTGTTTATGGTCGGATGATTCAGGCCAATGAGCAGGCCATGCAAGAGTATGCTGCCGCTAACGGAAAGAATCCGCCTGAAGTTATTCATTACCGCTACGGCATGAAACTCGATATCGCCAGGGTCGTGGCCACTACCCCGACGGACTCTAGCTGCGGTGTGATGCCGGCCCAGATGACCTACGAGGACTCCAATGGCGATCTGAATATTCTTGAATACCGGGCAGCCGGGACAGGTTGCCTTAATCAAAACTAGATAAATGACATCGCGCTGACTGAAATGTAATTTCCAAGTCACCCTGACGTTATTTGGCATGTGGAAATATGACCAAGGCGTGCCTGGCTATGCCCGGCGCGCTTGGCACATATATGCGACCACACAATGACAACTGCCAATAACATCAGGAGCATTTATGAATAACAGAACCCTGTTAGGACTTTCTCTGCTCACTCTGAGCGTCAGTACCGGGCAAGCTGCAATGGCCGCCGACGAGAAAGGCGAGGGATTTATCGAAGGCAGCAGCCTGACCATCCTCAATCGAAATCTCTACTTCAACCGTGACTTCCGCAAAGGCCAGTCCAGCAGCTCGGGTAATGGCTATTCGGAAGAGTGGGCGCATGGCGTGATAGGCCGATTCGAGTCTGGCTTCACCGAGGGCACCATAGGCTTCGGTGTCGATGCCTTTGCCATGCTAGGACTTAAACTTGACACTGGCGACGGCCGTTCAGGAGCCGGTGGCTCAGTCGATGTGCTGCCTTACAACAGCCTCGGGCAGGCTGAGGATAACTACTCCAAACTGGGTGGCGCGGGGAAAGCTCGGTTCATGGATACCGAGATCAAGGCAGGCGACGTCTTTCCCGTCAGCCCGGTCGTCCAATACGGTGATGCACGGCTTTTACCGGAGAGTTTCCGAGGTGTCACCGTGGTCAACAGCAGCGTGGAAGGACTGTCGCTTCAGGGCGGTCGCCTCCACTCGATGAGCCAACCCAATACCAGCAGCATGCGCGACGGCTTCGCTACCTTCTACGCGGGCGAAGTGGACTCGCCATGGATCGCCTATTTCGGTGGTGATTACACGCTTAATGACAACGTCGGCTTTAGTCTCTACACCAGCCGCCTCAAGGATGCCTGGAATCAATATTACGCGGGCACCACGCTGAGCTACCCGCTTGCGGACGATGTCGCCTTGATCGGCGGGCTGAACTACTACAAGGCGGTCGATGAAGGGAGGCAGCTCCTCGGGAGCTTCGATAACAACATCTGGAGCGGCAAGGTCGGCATCCAATTCGGCGCTCATACAGTGCTGGTGGGTCTCCAGCGCAACAATGGCGATGATGACTTCGACTACTTGCGCCAATCGGACTCCATCTACCTCGACAACTCCATCCAGTACAGCGACTTCAACTCGCCGAAGGAGAAGTCATGGCAAGTGCGCTATGACCTGGATATGGAGCCTTTCGGTGTGCCTGGATTGAGCTTCATGACTCGATATGCCCAGGGCTGGGATGCCGACTACAGCAACGCCAACGAAGTCTATATGCGCAGTGATGACAACGGCGATCCGTTGACCAACCAGAAGCGCTGGGAGCGGGACATCGAGGCCAAGTACGTTGTGCAGTCTGGGTCGTTGAAGGACATGTCCTTTCGCATTCGACAAGCCACGACTCGCGCCACCGACTTCGAGTCGGATTTGGATGAGTTCCGCCTGATTGTCGAGTACCCGCTGGAAGTTCTCTAACCCTGGCAAGCGAGCGGGTTGATTGCCCGCTCGCTCCTTGGTCCTGCTGTCCCCTCGTAGTGCTCCTTTGGTTTGGAGACAGCCCTTGGCGCCCTAGGGCGCCTTTTTTACTTAGGTTAAAGGACGTATGAAAATGAGTCGGCCACTACACACAAGCGGCCGTGCTGGCAGGCAGTACTACTGGGCGGGATATTCTGCAACGACCTGATCAGAACCCGTCTTGGTCAAGCCAATGACCTGGTAGGCATGCTGTACGCCATCGACTTCCATGCCGGGGGAGCCCGCCGGCATCCCGGGAACAGCGATGCCCAGCAGATCATCGCGCTTAGTGAGTTCGATGACCTGAGCCGCCGGCACATGACCTTCGACGAACTTGCCGTCAATCACCGCGGTGTGGCAAGACGCTAACCGTGGCGCGACGCCCAGTCTTTGCTTCACTGCTGTCATGTTGCTTTCAACATGGTCGACGACTTTGAAGCCATTCGCTTCGAGGTGTGAAATCCACTTCTTGCAACATCCGCAATTGGCATCACGATGGACATCAATCGTCAGGGCATCAGCTGCTTGAACCGCAGACGTGACGGAGAGAGCGGCCAGTAAGGCCAGATATTTAGCTTTCATGTACGTGCTCTTTGCCATCGGCGTGGGTGTGGGTCTTGGGCGAGGCGTTCGGAGCCTGCTCGGCGTGATGATCACCTCCGTTGGACGACGCCTCATCTCCAGCATGGTGGTCATCGCCACTCATATCCGAATGGTGACCTGCCTTAGGTGCGGAGCCACCCTCGCTATCCGTAGCCGCGGCATCGTGATGACCAGGCTCTCCAGCATCACCTGATCCATGATGGTCATCGCCACCGCCACTATTGTCATGATGGCCAGGCTTGTTGTCGCCGTGCTGTCCTTCATGGTTATGCATCTGCGTTTCCCCACCACCGTGCTGATGGCCGCCACTGGATGCGACGAGTGTTTGGTATTGCTTGGCATCCATCGTCGGCAGTTGGTTGAGGAAGGCAACCATGCCCCAGATGTACTCGTCTCCCATGCTCTTGCCCCACGCAGGCATACCCGTTGCCTTGATGCCATGCTTGATCACCCAGAACGCTGCTGACGGATTGCCATCGACACCGATCTTGGCGAGGTTGGGGGGCGCAGGATAAAGCGATTGGCTTAGCTCGGTCTCCGCCACACCTGGCGCCAAATGACAGCCGATACACATGGAGTTGTAGTTGCCCGCACCGGCGCGAATAAGAGCTTGATCATCCAGGTTGGGAACCTCGATGTCCCGCGAACGGACTTTGATAGAGCGGTCACGGGCCATCGTGAGAAACGCATGCACTGCAGGAAAATGGGGATCGTCGGCCCCCACGTTGACCACGCCAAAGTAGGCGCCGGCCAGGACAGCTGTGCTACCGACCACGCCGGCCGCCACCAAAGTTTTAATTGTTCTTTTCATGTCAGGTTCTTAAAACCACATCCGGATACCGGCGACAAAACGCGCCTCGTCTACATCACCGCCCTCGTCGCGCACCATGTCCGCCGTGTTGCCATAGGAGCGGCTCCAGGAAACCCCGATATAGGGGGCAAACTGCCTGACAATCTCGTAACGCAGACGCAAGCCGAGCTCGGTATTTGCCAACCCAGACCCCACACCTCGCTCAGGATCGTTCTTGCCGTAGAAGTTCATTTCGGCAGTTGGCTGGAGAATCAGCCGGTTGGTCAGCAGAATGTCGTACTCGCCCTCCAGTCGGGCAGCAGTTTGGCCATTCTCGCCGACGAAGGCCGTGGCTTCGGCCTCAAAGGCGTAAAGCGCCATGCCCTGGATACCGAAGGCGGCCCAAGTCTGCGGCGACTCCGGTTTGAAGTCCTGGCGAACGCCCGCGACGACATCCCACCAAGGGCCGATCGAGCGGCCGTACAGCAGCTGTAATTCAGCATCCTCGGTCACGCCGTTGGTACGCTCGCCTTCGGAGCGGAACCAGACCCGGTTGATATCACCGCCTACCCAGCCCGACGCATCCCAGGCCAGGGTGCTGCCCTCATCTGCGTCCTGGTATTCGAGCTGATCGAGCAGGAAAAAACTGTTGATGGCGCTGTCGTGAACCTTGTGGCCAGGTAATGGCGGGAAAGCCGCTTGGCGATCAGCATCCGTCAGAACGGGAATCGGCGTACGGCTGGTGGTTCTCGGGGCTTCAGCGGAGCCATGGTTCATCTTTGAATGATCCATGCCCTCCATCTGTCCTTGCATGGCGCCATGCCCCATCTTGCTGTGATCCATAGCCTGGGCCTTCTCTTGGCTCTGGCCGTGGCCCATCTGGCTATGATCCATGCTGCCCGAAGCACCCTGCATGGCACCATGGTCCATCTTGCTGTGATCCATGCCCTCCATCGGCGCTTTGGTAGCGCCGTGGCTCATCTGGCTATGGTCCATCGACATGGTGCCGTGCCCCATTGCCGAATGATCCATTTCTTCCGCAGCCAAAGTAACGCCGCCGCTGAGTGCACTCAGCGACACGGCCAGCGCTATGAGGGACGGGCGTGAAAACCTAGTGGTCATGGTTCGAACCTGCTTCGGCTTCGGTGCCGCCATGCTTATCCATCATCTTCTCGTGCCCCATATCGTCATGGTTCATACCCTCATGATCCATGGCGCCATGATCCATCTGATGGCCAGCGGCCTTGCCTTTCGATTGATCTGCAGGCTTGTCACTGGCGTCGGGCGCAGCCGACTCGGCAGCATGTTGTTCGTGCTCGCTGTGCCCCTCACCTGCAAATGACGTCGGCGCGTGCAGAACAGCCAAAAGACTGAACATCGCTGCGCTGCCAAACAGGGCATTACGCTTCATAAAAGTACTCATCAGAAATCTCCTTTACTCATCCACACGGACTTCACGGAACATGCCCGTTTCCATGTGGAGCAACAGGTGGCAGTGATAGGCCCAACGCCCCAACGCATCGGCGGTCACCCGATAGCTGCGCTTGGAACCTGGCGGCATGTCGATGGTGTGTTTACGCACCAAGAAATTGCCGTTCGCATCCTCCAGATCACTCCACATGCCATGAAGATGGATCGGGTGAGTCATCATGGTGTCGTTGACCAGCGTGATGCGAACACGCTCGCCGTACTTGAGGCGCAGAGGCTCGGCGTCAGAGAACTTGATTCCATCGAAGGACCAGGAGAATTTCTCCATATGCCCGGTGAGGTGCAGCTCGATGGTGCGACTTGGCTCACGCCCGTCCGGATCAGGGAAGGTGCTGCGCAGGTCAGAGTACGTGAGGACGCGTCGGCCGTTGTCTCGCAAACCAATACCTGGGTCGTCCAACTTATGCGTTGGTGTCATGGTTTGCATATCGACCAGCGGGTTGTTGGTCTCTGAGGCTGGGTGTGCCTGCATGGCACCTGCCATGCCTGCCATGCCTGCCATGCCTGCCATGCCTGCCATGCCTGCCATGCCCGAATGATCCATTCCCGCCATCTGGCTGTGATCCATGCCGGCCATGCCACCCTGCATGCTCCCATGATCCATGCCGCCCATGCTGCCGTGGTCCATGCCCATGTCACCCATGGCAATCAGTGGGCGCGGGTCAGGGCTTGGTACCGGTGCACTCAACCCTTCCTGTACCGCAAGGGTGCCGCGCGCATAGCCAGTGCGGTCCATGGATTGGGCAAACACGGTATAGGCCTGTTCGCTGTCTGGTTCGATGATCACGTCGTAGGTCTCGGCCACGGCGATACGGAACTCGTCGACGCTGACCGGTTTGACGTGCAGACCATCGGCCGCAACCACAGTCATCTTCAGGCCTGGGATGCGCACATCGAAATAGGTCATAGCCGAGGCATTAATGAACCGCAGGCGGATCTTTTCGCCTGGTTTGAATATGCCGGTCCAGTTGCCATCAGGTGCCTGGCCGTTCATCAGGTAGGTGTAGGTGTAGCCACTGACGTCGGCGAGATCAGTCGGGCTCATCTTCATTTCGGCCCACATCTTACGGTCGGCTACGGCGGCGGACCAACCCATCTCGCTTACGTCATCGATGAAGTCACCAACGGTGCGTTTGTGTTGGTTGTAGTAGTCCGACTGTTTCTTGAGCTTGGCCAGTACCCGCGTTGGATTTTCATCCGTCCAGTCGCTCAGCAACACGACGTAATCACGGTCGTAACTGAAGGGCTCGGGCTCCTTGGCATCGATGACCAGCGCACCGTATACGCCGACCTGCTCCTGGAGCCCAGAATGGCTGTGATACCAGTAGGTGCCGTTCTGGTTGACCTTGAACTTGTACTCATACATGCCATCAGGGGCGATGCCATGGAAGCTCAGGCCAGGAACACCATCCATGTTCGCCGGCAGGATGATGCCGTGCCAATGGATGGAGGTGTCCTCCTTGAGGCGGTTGCGCACGCGCAATGTGACGGTATCGCCTTCGCGCCAACGAAGAATCGGCCCAGGGAGCGAGCCGTTGATGGTCATGGCCGTGCGCGCTGCGCCGGTGATGTTCACCGGGGTTTCACCGATGAATAGGTCGAATTCGTTACCAGTCAGTACGTTGGGCTGGCCGGGGCTGTTCACCGCCCAGACCGGCGTGCGCCACAGGCCAAGTCCGCCGATAATACCGGTGGCTGCCAGGCCTTTGACGAAGGTGCGCCTTGTGGTTTTGCTTTGCATGCCGTTTTGTCCAATCCGTCAAATGAGCCGGTGATGGCGTGCCCGGTCTCGGGTTCATGGCTGCTTCAATGTCGGGGATTTGCCCCTCAACTTTCCACGTCGGTGCATTGCACAATGCCTTACCGACGATGAGCAGTATGAAACTGCCATATTTCAACCATCCGGGTGATTACATTTCTGTAAGGTAGATGACTTCAGCAGTTGGTGTGCTCTGCTTGCTCGGTTGGACTGCTGGCTACAGGAGCCTCAACTTTCTGCTGCTGGGCCACCCGGTAGGCCTCCAGAGACGTCTGGCGTGCCTGCTCCATGCGTGCAAACGTGCGATCAGCACCGCCTTCGGCCATCGCCAGGCTGGAAACACTCAGGGCAGCAACTACAAACAGGGTTTTGATCGATTTCATTTCGTTAATCCTCAGAAGTTTAGAAGCCCCTGTAACTAGTGGGGACGAGCGTTAAGCTCGCTGCTACGTTAACCACGACGCCCTGTCAGCAACCTGATCCGAACATTACAGTTCTGTCAGTTTGCTATTTCTTTCTTGTAGGCCCTCCTGAAGGCTCGGTACTGTCTTCCTGCCCGCGCAGCCTTGCGGATTCCATGGGCCTGATCGGTAGCAATGCCTGAGCTAACTCGTTCATTCGCACCGACGGATCGCGACCATCAAACAATCAAGAGAGATAGCCACTATGTCGAACAAATCCAACGTAGCTACCGGTGCAGCCTTGGCTCTGGTGGCCGCCAGCCTGTTCTCCACCCTGCCCGTCCAGGCTGCTCAGGAAACCAAAGCAGCAGAAGTGAAGTGCTTCGGGATCAATGGTTGCAAAGGGCAGAACGACTGCATGACCGCGAAAAACGACTGCAAAGGCCAAGGCGAATGCAAAGGCCAAGGGTTCAAGTTGATGACCCAGACCAAATGTGACGAAGCCGGTGGCAAAACCAGCGAATAAGGCGGTTCAGGGGAGTGCATGCCACTCCCCTGCTGGAGTCTCGAATGAGTAAGCGCAAAACTCTGGGTTTCGGTCTTGGCCTTCGTAACGAGTATTACCGGCAGATCCTGGAGGAACGGCCTGCGGTCGACTGGTTCGAGATCATTTCCGAGAATTACCTGGTGGAGGGCGGCAAGGCTCTCTACTTCCTTGATGCGATCGGCGAGCACTACCCCCTGGTGATGCACGGAGTATCTCTTTCGATTGGCGGCTCACATGCCTTGGACATAGACTACCTACGACAGCTCAAGCAGCTGGCGGATCGGGTGCAGCCTCAGTGGGTGTCTGATCACCTGTGCTGGAGTCGAGGCAACGCCCATCAACTTCACGATCTGCTACCGCTGCCGTTTACCCAGGAGAGCCTGCTGCATGTCGCGGCCCGGGTGCGCTTGGTGCAGGATGTTTTGGAACGTCCCATCGTGCTGGAGAACGTTTCCTCCTACGTGCAGTGGACAACATCCAGCATGAGCGAGTCTCAGTTCCTCTCGGAGCTCAGTTACCTGACCGGGTGCGAGCTGCTTC
Source organism: Pseudomonas sediminis (assembly GCF_039555755.1). Taxonomy (NCBI): domain Bacteria; kingdom Pseudomonadati; phylum Pseudomonadota; class Gammaproteobacteria; order Pseudomonadales; family Pseudomonadaceae; genus Pseudomonas; species Pseudomonas sediminis. The sequence goes on along the minus strand of NZ_CP154631.1, from coordinate 4,045,226 downwards.
TCGACGTGAACAACGTCTACGTCAGTTCGCGCAACCAGGGTTTCGACCCTTGGCAGTTCATCATGGAATTGCCGCACGAGCGGATTCGGCAAATTCACCTGGCCGGGCACAGCGATTACGGGCAGTACCTCATCGACACCCATGACCAGCCCATCGCTGATCCGGTTTGGTCTCTCTACAGCAAGACTTTGAGCTACTTGGGCCCGACATCGACCTTGATCGAGCGGGATGACCAGTTTCCGCCGCTGGAAGAGCTGTTGTCCGAATTAGCACATGCCCGTGCTATCGCCAAATCTGTGATATCGGGGGCCACCCCTTGAGCCTGATCGCCCTACAGACTGCATTTGAAACTTACCTGACAGGTGACAGTGCCCTGCCCTCCAACGAGCTTTTGGAGCAGATCCGAGGTAGCACAGCGCTGAGTGCTCTCGAAGGCCTGCAGATCTACCACAACGCTTACCGTTCGCGCCTGCTTGCGGTCTTGCGAGAAGACTTCCCTGCCCTGCTTCACTGGATCGGCAACGAATCATTCGAGCAGCTCGCACTGGCCTACTTGGCCGCCTGGCCACCACGACATTTCAGCATTCGCTGGCTGGGCGAGAAGCTGCCCGAGTTCATTAGCAGCTACGTCGAAGAACCCCAACTATCGCCGATGCGCGAACTCGCGGAACTGGAATGGGCCTTTACACTGGCCTTCGACGCTCAGGATGTCGAAGCGCTTTCGCTGGAGACCATGAGTGATTTTTCGGCTGAAGACTGGATTTCACTCAGGGTTTCCCTGACTGCATCTGCTCGGTGGTTGCAGCTGCAGTACAACACGCTGGAGTTGTGGAAAGCCGCCAAGTCCGGCAGCTTGCTGCCTGATATTACCCGCCTGCCAACGAACCTAGCCTGTCTTGTTTGGCGTCATGAACTCGTCTGCCAGTACCGGAGCCTGGAGCCAGCGGAGGCTTCGGCATTGCAGTTTCTCATCGAGGGCGGATCGTTCGCTGAACTCTGCGAGTCGTTGAGCGCCACGCATGGCGAGCAAGCTCCCTTGCAAGCCGCGACCTGGTTGAAGTTGTGGGTCAACGACGGTTTGCTAAAGCGCGGCCAGCTATTACACGAATGACCCGGAACCTTTAGGCTAGCGCTCTCTCTTTGGCCACTCCGAGCGCTTCTATGACTCACCGCATCATGCATTTCAAACAGCAAGCCTTGCTTGACCCGGAGACCTATCAGGCAATGCTGGCCGACGGCGTTGGTCACTGGGAGCGGCTTGCAGGAGAAGTCGTCGGCATAGAAGACGAAAAAAGCCACGAGTTCGCTGCATTGAAAAGCCTGTTCAAGCGCAAGCGGTACTCCTATGACACGCTGGAAATGCGCGAGCCAGGCGATCACTCAAACTGGCTTCGCGGCCGAGATGGTTCAGAAGGTATGACCAACGAGGTCACCAGTATCCCAGGGCTAAAAGAGCTCTCAGAACTGGAGATTTAGTGGGATAGCAGGTCAGCGCTCAAGCGCTGACCTGGGCCGAATAGCCAAGCTCCTGGATGAGTTCGCGGATCGATTCGGCACTTTCTGTGCTCTCAACGGTGACCTTGCCGGCCGCTCGATCCACTTCTACTCGTGCATCCTGATCCAGAGCTTGAATGGCCTTCGTGATTTTGCTCACGCAACTGCCACAGCCCATCCCCGCAACACTCAGACTAAACATGTCTTTCACCTCATTTCGTCCGCGGCTCAAGTTACCGCACGGACAGCATCGACCTTGACACGATGGCAAGGTCAAGCCCGTAAGCGCTACAAAAGGATCAGCCGTTTACCACGGGCGTAAGGATGGGGGTTGGTGAACACACCACGACATGCCTTGCGCCCCTCGTCAGTGCGACGTATAGATTCTGGGGGGTCATAAGCTCAGGATGCAGAACAACCGAGACATCCGCCTCCAGCCCCTTGAGAAGTAATGTGCTGCCTACAGAGCGTCTTGCGATCGGTCGGGCAAGGTGTCTATTGCGCTCTCGCGCTTGAATGGCTGCACTCAGAAAGTCGGTAGCACCTCCCACCACCGCTTGCATTGCAGACCGGCAGCAGTACAGAGCCTCCGGTCGGTATACACGTGCCCCGTGCTGCTCAGCGAGCGTATCGATCACACGGAGCGCTTGCCCCAATGTTGGCGCTGCTACGAAATCGATCGCCGCAGCCTCGGCCGCGGTCGGAGGCGTTCGGGCCCTTCCTGCACGCAGCGACTCCACGCGCGTTCGCAGGTTTGCTGCACCTACCCCCCGTCATTACGCTGGAAGCAAACTCCACAAGTTGTGCCAGAGCATTGGCACCCTGCAAGTCAAAGTTCCTGGCGAAGTTGACGAGATCTCTCAGGTCGACGGCTTCTACGGCCATGGCACCGGGTGTCTGGCTCGTGAGCTGATGGCGACCTTGCACGTTGATGGAGTCCCCGATGATGAGGACGCTACCCTGAGCGTTGGGAGCTTCGGTTCTCGCGGCCACCAGTCGCTGCTGAACTTCGGTTCCGGCGTTTAGCTGCACCCAACGCACTTCTGCTGGAGCCGTGCGCAGATCCACCGGCTGACCAGCTTGAAGTTGTTGCCTTATGGCGAGCAGCCACTGCCCGAGGTTCTCAGCTCCAGCCAGCCGCCAGCGCCACGGTATCCTCAACTCTCCCGCTGCGGGAAACAGGGGTTGCACCTCATTCGCCCAATGCACCAGTCGATTGCCACGGAAGCTGAATATGGCTTGCATCGGGTCACCGAGCACGCAGGTCGGAAGCACCTGGGCCAAACCAGACACGATGGCGTGCTGGACGACGTTGCAGTCTTGGTACTCGTCGACAAGCAACCGTGCATAGGTGGCGCGAAGGGGCTGAGCGAGGTGACCGGCCTGCAACAACTGCATGGCGGCCTCCCGAATTGCCGGGTAGTCAGTATTGGGTTGATGCAGCTGTAGGATCTGCGGGTTATGGCCGCTTCGCGCTGGGAACTTAGCGATCAGGCGCATCGAGAATCCGTCAATGGTGGAGACTCGATATGCGGAGTTAGGAACACCGGCTCGTCTCAGGCGCGCCCGTAAGGCCGCAACGCCGGCGTTCGTATGTGTCAAGACGAGGATGGGTTTGCTCTGCGTATGCGCGATGAGCGTCTCGGCAATCAATTGCGTTTTTCCACAACCTGCGGGGGCCGTTATGGAGCCACGCTCGATAGCGAAAAGATCAATCTCAGGGGGCACTTGTAAACGTCCAGAGCTGATTCGTGACTGCCATGAAGCCCGGTTCGGCGTTCTGTAAAGACGGACCGACGATGTCCCTTGCAACCTCCTGATAGGTTGTCAGCGACTTGAACCAGCCGCTGTTGCGGATACGGGATGCGGTTCCCAGCAGCTCTCGTCTCTCAGGTGAGTACCCATCCACGAGTCGCTTGGCTCGGATATCGTTCAGCGTCACGCGGCCTTGGGACTTCGTCTGAATGTGTGCGTTCATCAGCTCTGCACCCACTATTGTTTCGGCTTTCGCCAGAAGTGCATCGAGTGCTTGCTCTCTGAGATGGCGGAAGATCTCGTCCTCCAACGTGAGGCCTGGTCGCCATGTAAGAATTTGCCCGCCGGCGGCCAAGAATGCTTCAGCGAGCCCCGCGGTCGAAGGCTTGTCGGCATCTACAAAAACCATCACGCGGTAACCCAAGTTCAGAAGTGCTGTTCCCCGGATAAGACTGTTATCGGGGCTTCCCCCGCCGGCGTCCACATACGCGCCGCCATGGGCCAGGAATGAGGTAGCGCCAAGACTGACCCACCATTGGTCAAGGCCACGCGCGAAGCCAACCTCGCTGGCCCCCTCGCAAACGATGATGGATTTGGCGAGGAATGCTTCGGGGTCCTTCCGAAGGGTACTTTGTACCTCGTTGGCTTCCCCAGCTGGCATAACACTGTGGCGCTGAGGTGCTGACCGAACAACGAATAACTGGCTGCCGGACAGCTCGCGCAGCGCGACCGGCGAGTGCGTCGTCATGAACACTTGCAACGGAGCGGCAGCGTCCTTTGCACCCAGCGAGTCCAGGAATCGCATGAGCCGATGAGGTTCAAGCCCGTATTCCACCTCATCAACCAGGGCAATTGGCGCGGCGCTGGCCGCAGCCCTTTGAAGCCCTGCCACTAGCAAGCGTGACGAGCCCGTGCCAAGGGAGCGCAGCGGAATACCTGTTTCACTGTGCAGCGCGATCGCCCCCTCGCCAATCGACACAGAATGTGCGTCAAGGAGCGCCTGAGGCATAGCCCCGACCGAAACGCCAAGATGCTGTGCTGTGCGTTGCACGACCTCAAGCGTCTGGGTCAGATGTTCGGCTGCTTGATTGCCAAAGTTCGCTCTTGCTTGCCTAGCGGCGCGCGCCAGTTCAGCACCAAGCTCGGCGCGCTCATCGGTAAGTCGATTGAGCACTGAGCCACGACTCCACGACAAGTTCGAACTCGCAAAGCTGCCGATACGGGCGGGTGCTAGTGCCGCTCGTTCCTTCCAGGGAAGAGTGCGTTCGAGTTGCTGCTGCTCCGCACGCTCAGAAAAAAGTGTCCAGGTAGGTTCCAAATCGGCACCAACTTGCAGGAGCAAGGTGATAACGGTCTCCAGCCCCGCTCGCGGTTCGTCTTCGACTTCTCCCGTTCCTGGATTGAATCCACGCAAGAACTCGCCGTAAACATCGATATCCATCAGCGATACCGGCAAATCGCCAAGCGTCACACTGATGGTGATGGGTGTTTCGACGTTCAGAGCGAAGAAGTCCATGTCGCCGAACGTGCCGCCCCGGCGGGCACCGACGCAAAGGTCAATCGCATCTAGAATGCTGGACTTTCCACTATCGCCAGGACCTATGAGGCAGTTAATTCCTGGGGCCGGCACCCAGTCGAGCGCCTGGATAGATCGGAAGTTGCTGATAATCAGTCTGCGAATGCGGGCCACGGAGAGTCCTCATGGGTTAACGACGACCAGTCTCCTACCCGCAGCGGCAACAGTCCATCGAACGTCACCTCGTCACTATGTGTTGCGACAGATAGGTCGGACCGGAAACTACCGTACGGCATTTTCCGGTCAGATGCGCTTCTGAATAATCACCTGGTCGGTGGTATGGAAGCCTATCCGATGTCCGTTGATTTCAACCTCAGAGCATTGAAGACCACCGACGCCGAGCTGACACTCATCGCCAGCGCAGCAATCAAGGGCGACAGAAGATGCCCCGTCAGCGGGTACAGCAGCCCCGCTGCTAGCGGGATTCCCATCGCGTTGTAGAGGAACGCAAAGGCGAGGTTCTGCCTCATGTTTTTCACGGTTGCCACTGACAGGGTGCGCGCTCGCAGGATGCCCATCAGATCTCCCTTGACCAGCGTCACTTGGGCGCTGTTCATCGCCACATCGGTACCGGTGCCCATGGCGATACCTACGTCAGACCTGGCCAGGGCGGGCGCATCGTTGATGCCGTCACCCGCCATGGCGACACGACGGCCATAGCCCTGCAAATCGGCGACCAGTTTCTCCTTATCCTGCGGTTTGACCTCACCATGCACTTCCTCGATTCCGAGCTGCTTCGCCACGGCTCTTGCTGTGGTGAGGCCATCACCAGTGGCCATGATGACCTTTACGTCTTCGCTTTGAAGCTTGGAGACAGCCTGTTGAGAGGTAGGCTTGATCGGATCGGAAACGGCCAGGAGTCCCGCCAGGCGACCATCAACGGCCAAATAGATGATGCTGATGCCTTCCAGACGCAGTTGCTCGGCGCGATTGCGCAGCGGGGTAATATCGACGCCCGCCTCGTCCATCAGTGCTGTGTTGCCGAGCTGCAGCTGATGGTCATCGACCTGGCCGCGCACACCAATACCCGAGCCAGATTCGAAAGTGTCCGGTTTGACCAGTGCAATGCCCTGACCGCGCGCATGATCGACGATGGCATGAGCCAGCGGGTGCTCACTACCCTGGTCGAGACTAGCAGCCAGGCGCAGCACTTCATTGGAGTCGTAACCGCCTGTCCCTTCCGCACTATGAAATACGGGACGCCCCTCAGTCAGGGTTCCAGTCTTGTCGACGATGAGCGTGTCGATCTTGCATAGATTTTCGATGGCGCTGGCATCGCGGAACAACACACCGCTGCTAGCGGCCTTGCCAGTCGCAACCATGACGGACATCGGGGTTGCCAGACCCAGAGCGCAGGGACACGCAATGATTAGCACCGCCACCGCATTGATCAGGCCAAATACCCAGCCTGATTCCGGCCCTAATAGCCCCCAGCCGAAGAAGGTCAGAATCGCGATCAGGATCACCCCGACCACGAAATACCCTGCCACCGCATCAGCCATACGCTGCATGGGGGCCTTGGAACGTTGGGCTCTGGCCACCATCTGAACGATCTGCGACAGCATGGTCTCGGCACCGACCTTCTGCGCCTCCATCACCAGGCTGCCGTGGGTGTTCAGGGTGGCACCGATAAGGGCATCCCCTACCCGCTTGGTCACGGGTAACGGTTCTCCGGTAAGCATCGACTCGTCGACGGCGCTCTCCCCCTCTAGAACCGTACCGTCCACCGGGACTTTCTCTCCCGGCCGGACACGTAGGTGGTCGCCCTGATGGACATGTGTCAGCGGAATATCTTCTTCCTGGCCATCGGGCTTGATGCGACGCGCAGTCTTTGGTGCCAGCCTCAGCAGTGACTTGATGGCTGCCGAAGTCTGCGAGCGGGCCTTGAGTTCGAGCATTTGGCCCAACAGCGTGAGTGAGATAATCACCGCGGCTGCTTCAAAATAGACGCCGATACGTCCGTCCTGGGCAAAAGCCGCCGGAAACCACTGCGGAACCAAGGTAGCGGCCACGCTGTAGAGGTAGGCAGCGGCCGTTCCCAAACCGATCAGGGTCCACATGTTGGGGCTGCGGTGGCGGATGGAGTCAATGCCGCGGGTGAAGAATACCCAGCCACCCCATAGCGTCACGGGCGTCGCCAGAGCCAGCTCGACCCAGTTCTGGGTCGTGCCATGAAACAGTTGCAAGGAATGGCCGGCCATCGCCAATACGGTCACGATGACGGTCAACGGTAGGGTCCACCAGAACCGCAGCGAGAAGTCCTTCAGCTCTGGATTTTCCTCCTCTTCCAGCTCCGGGATGACAGGTTCCAGCGTCATCCCGCAGATCGGGCAGTTTCCGGGAGCCGGTTGACGGATTTCTGGATGCATCGGGCAGGTGTATTCAGCACCTACAGGTGTCGATGTGGGTGCTGGAGTCGCGTGCTGGTGATGCTCCCCATGAGACTGATGGCTCATGTACTGATGAGGATCTGCTTGGAATTTCTCTAGGCACTTCGCACTGCAGAAATGATAGGCCTTCCCTTCAAAGCTCTCGCGATAAGGGCCATCAGGTTTGACCTCCATGCCACACACCGGGTCGCGCTGGCTCTCGGAGTGGGCGTGCGAGTTATGTGAATGATCCTGGTCATGATGGCAGGAGGTCTTTTGCATGCGATCTATGTCCTTTCTTCGTCCTTGGAAACAGCGGTGCTGCTGGAGTGGGAGTGCCCGCCGTGATTGTGGCCAAACAGATGCATCAGCGGGCATAGCAGCAGGATGAGGTACGGCAGGGCCTGCGAAAGATGACCGTAATGCTCACGCGCTACATAGAAGATGCCGATTACGGCCAGCATGATCAGCGCAATGCCAATCTTGCTCTTCCAAAAAGGCGGCTCAGTGGTACTGGTGTGATGGGTATGGTCCACGACAATAGCCTCGTTTCAATGGCGGCCGGATCAGAATAGGTGTCTCAGACTGGACGGAGTTGGCGAGTATCAATAAACGTCAGCGTACGGTCACCTTACCGACCATTCCCGACTGATAATGTCCTGGAATATTGCAGGCGAACTCCAGTTCGGTGGCGGCGGAGAAGGTCCAGATCAACTCTTCGCGTGCTCCAGGTTCGACAAGAACACTGTTGGGGTCATCGTGTTCCATACCGACCATCTTCATGCCGCCCATGGCATGGCCCATATTGCTCATGTCATGTGCACCTGTAGGGGACAGCGTGCCGTTCTGAAACATCGCGGCCATCTCTTTCTGGTGCGCGGCATGGGATGCCGCTTTGCCAAGATTGAATTCGTGTAGCAGTGCACCGTCATTTTTCAGGACGAAGCGAACTGTCTCGCCTGCTTTGATCTCCATTGCTTTGGGTTCGAAGAAGATGTCCCCCATCCGGACTTCGATGGTGCGATCTACTGCCTGACCGTCTCCCGGTTGCCCAATACTGTCTTTCTTGTGGCCCGGGCTGGCCAGCGCATTGGCAGCACTGAGCAGCAAGCCAAGGGTGGTGATTATGAAAGCGGGTCTGAGTTTCATGGTGTGCCTCTGAGGTGTTGAGGAGGGATGAGTCCCGATGCTAATGAGGTGCAGCTGGCGGTACGCTGACGTGAAAACTACATCGCAGTAAGGTTCGTCAGATCGGTGCTACCCAGCTCGCGGCCAACGGATAGCACCGATGCCGGACTAACGCAGAGCAAACTCACCGACCATCCCCGCCTGGTAATGCCCAGGCAATGTACAGGCGAAGCTCAAACTGCCCGCCTTAGGGAAGGTCCACACGAACTCTTTGGTTGTGCCGGGCTCGACGAGAACCGCGTTCGGGTCGTCATGCTTGGCTTTGATGACTTCCGGATAGCCTGGAGGGTTGGAGTCTCCCGTGCCATAACGCTCATGCCAGACAATGCGCTCGGCCATGCCGGTCGGGGTCAGTGTGCCGTCCTTGACCAAGGACGCCATCTTGCGCTGGTGCTCCAGCTGGGACGCTGCCTGCCCGATGTTGAACTCGTGCATCAACGCGCCCTCGTTCTTCAGAACGAAGCGCACGGTTTCACCTGGCTTCACATCGATCGTTTTCTGGCTGTAGTTGATGTCGTCCATCTTTACCAAGATGGTGCGAGTCGCTGGCGTCGCCTGGGCCTGCTGCCCAATGCCATTGCTACTGCCGCCGACCTCGGCAAATGCCGGAAAGGTGGTGCTGATGAACAGAGTGCTGATCAGCAGTTTAAGGGGTAAGCGTTTCATGGTGAGACCTCGAGATGGGTGCTGGAAATCTCATGCTATTCCCCGCTTGCTGCCAGGCCGCTGACCCCAAAACTACAATTGCGTCAGCTGGGAAAAAGCACGGCGCCATAAAGGCGCCGCTAGGCCAAAGGAGCAATCACGGAAGGCCTGGAAGATGGGAAAATCCTTATCGATGGCACTCTTTGTCGGCCATCATTAGCTTGTGCTCGCGGATCATTTGAGCCAGCACGTCGTCTACCAGCTTGTCATGCTTTTCCATCCAGGCCAGATGCTCTTCGGCAGACATGTTTGGCGCGGGATGTTCATTGTGCAGCTGGCTCATGATGTCTTCGAGCATGTTCATATGCTCCTTCATGTGCACATGCCGCTCGCCGACCGGGGCCTTCTCCGCCTGGATCAGCACGGCTTCTGCTTTGTCGCGCATCTGCTGGATGCGCTCGAATACACGGTCGCTGCCCCCTTCGGCCCAAGCCATGGAAGACAGCAGTAGCGAACCAACCAGAAGCAAAGGTTTCAGCGATTTCATGGGCAGTCTCCATCAGTGCAAACTATGGCCGGCACCTCTGCTTTTGGTCTGTCGAGGGCCGAGAGCACAACCTAGTACTCATGCTTGCACCCTAGACAAGCCACCCTGTCAGTGAGCTGAAGTCAGAATTACATTTTCGTAAGCTTCTGGTTGGGGCCGCGGTTTGCCTGCAAACTCAGGCCACCCGACTTTTGGAGTCTGCACACATGAAACTACTGGTAGCTGAAGACGAACCCAAAACCGGTACGTACCTCCAGCAAGGTCTCACCGAGGCTGGGTTCAATGTCGACCGGGTTATGACCGGTACAGATGCCCTTCAGCATGCACTTAGCGAAGCCTATGACCTGCTAATTCTGGATGTAATGATGCCTGGGCTGGACGGTTGGGAAGTGCTGCGCATGTTGCGCGCAGCAGGAAAAGACGTCCCCGTACTGTTCTTGACGGCACGCGATGGTGTGGAAGACCGCGTTAAAGGGTTGGAGCTGGGTGCGGACGACTACCTGATCAAGCCATTTGCTTTCTCAGAGCTTCTGGCCAGGGTCAGAACGCTGTTGCGCAGAGGTAATGGTTCGCCGACGCAGACCACCATGAAAATTGCCGATCTGGAAGTCGATCTGATGAAGCGGCGTGCGATCCGTGGCGGGAAAAGAATTGACCTGACCGCGAAGGAGTTTTCACTGCTGGAACTGCTACTGCGCCGGCGCGGCGAAGTGCTCCCGAAATCGCTGATTGCTTCGCAGGTGTGGGACATGAACTTCGACAGCGACACCAACGTCATTGAGGTCGCTGTACGTCGGCTGCGCGCCAAGATCGATGACGATTTCGATCTCAAGCTGATCCATACCGCCCGCGGCATGGGGTACATGATGGATGCGCCGGAGTGAATATGAAGCACCTCTCGCTGACCGCTCGGATGAGCTTGATGTTCATGTCCGCGGTGATTGCCGTCCTGACAGTAGCGGGGCTGAGCTTCAACATGCTCAGCCAGCACCACTTTAAGATGCTGGACCGGCAGGCCCTGGTGGAAAAACTCGAATCAGCCAAACACATTCTCAACAACGCTCGCAGCGGAGCTAACCTCTCCGAGGAGTTACCGCAGTTGCGAGCCTTACTGGGGGCGCATCAGGATCTGGCCGCAACCATCCTGGCCAGCGACGGCGCAGTGCTCTTTTCCGACCCCAGAGCAGTCGAAGTGCCGGGACGCTTCAGGCGTGCCGATGAGCAGAGCATGTGGGAGTGGCAGAAAGACGAGCACATGTACCGGGGCATGACGGCTCAAATCTCTGTGACTGACCAACCCGAACCGCTTACAGCTCTGCTGATTCTCGATGTCACCAATCACACGCACTTTTTCGACACGCTGCAGCGATGGTTCTGGATTGGATTGGTCATCAGTGCCTTGGTCAGTGCGGCGCTTGGCTGGGTGGTTGCTCGCAGTGGTCTTAGGCCCCTGCGGCAAGTCACTGATGTAGCCTCCGGGATGTCCGCTCGCTCGTTACAGGAACGAATCCCTCTAGAACCAGTGCCACAGGAACTTCAGCAGTTGGTACTGTCCTTCAACGCGATGCTGGCCCGACTTGAAGAGGCCTTCATTCGACTCTCCAATTTCTCTGCTGACATCGCACACGAGCTGCGCACGCCCGTAAGCAACCTGATGACCCACACTGAAGTCGTGCTGAGCAAGAAGCGTGATATCAATGCCTACGAGGAGAATCTGTACTCGAACCTGGAGGAATTGAAGCGCATGTCTCGCATGATCGATGACATGCTGTTCCTGGCCAAGGCTGATAATGGCCTGATCATCCCAGAGCAGGCCAGGATCGAACTGGCTGACGTAATCTTCAAACTGTTTGACTACTACCACCTCCTGGCCGAAGAGCGCGGCATTGAACTTTCGCTCATAGGCAAAGGCCAAGTGCTAGGAGATCGGCTGATGCTTGATCGAGCGCTGTCCAACTTGCTGTCCAATGCGCTGCGTTACACGCCGGCGGGAAAGAGAATTTCGGTTCTGATCCGCCAGACAGCGGACTCAACTACCTTCAGCATCGAGAACCCAGGGAACACAATCAGCTCGGAGCATCTAGAGAAACTCTTCGACCGCTTTTACCGGGTAGACCCTGCTCGACGCGAAGGTAGCCCGAGCAATGCCGGGCTCGGGCTTGCCATCACCCGATCCATAATCGAGGCTCACAAAGGCCGCATTTGGTGTACTTCAGCGGCTGGCCTCACGGGCTTTCACATTGAACTCCCCCATCCCAGCTGATGTCGGTCTGCCGGTAAGTAGACTACAGCAGACAGCTAGCCCAACTTGACAGAGCAACCTGAAATCCTCGTGCTCGACACCGCCGTGACCGACGTGCGCGACAATGCCATCTGGCACACCGACGTCAGCTTTCTGGAGACTCCGGCCCTCGGCGCGGTACTCGCCGCCAAGCACCTGCCGCCCTACGGCGGCGACACCCTCTGGGCAAGCAGCAGCGCCGCCTATGACGCCCTGTCGCAGCCGCTGAAGCAATTGCTCGACGGCCTCACTGCCACCCACGACTTCACCCGCTCCTTCCCGCTGGAGCGCTTCGGCAATACGCCCGAAGCCCTGGCGCATTACCACGAAGTGCAACGCACCCACCCGCCCGTGGTTCACCCGGTGGTGCGTACCCACCCGGTTACCGGGCACAAGGGCCTGTTCGTCAACGACGGTTTCACCAACTGTTGGCGCTGATGGAAAATTGACCCACCCTGCCGATTGAAATTTGACCCAGGGCGGATTGCTGATTTTGTTACCAGCAACTGTGGATAAGTCTACCAGCGCAGCTGCTTTTGAACCCACTCCCTCGCTGTCCCAGTTCAGCTGTTGAAGACCTGCCACATGCAGCCATGCAGCAGGCCGTCGTCACCATGAAATCAGAACGACTCATCGTCCTCCGGTTCCTGGCCGCCCTTACGCTTTCGCTCCCGTGATTTGATCTTGGCCTGGGCCGCCAAGCTACTGTGTTGCAGGCGATAGGACTCGTTACCGGTTTCGACGATGTGGCAGTGGTGGGTCAGCCGATCCAGCAGGGCGGTGGTCATCTTGGCGTCGCCGAACACGCTCGACCATTCGGCGAAGCTCAGGTTGGTGGTGATCACCACGCTGGTGTGTTCGTACAGCTTGGACAGCAGGTGAAACAGCAACGCACCGCCAGCCTGGCTGAACGGCAGATAACCCAGTTCGTCGAGGATGACCAGATCCATGCGCAGCAGTGCCTGGGCGATCCGCCCGGCTTTGCCGTCGTGTTTTTCGCGCTCCAGCAGATTGACCAGATCGACCGTGGAGTAGAAGCGCACGCGCTTGCCATGCCGGGTGATGCCGGACACGGCCAGTGCGGTGGCCAGGTGGGTTTTACCGGTGCCTGGCCCACCGATCAGCACCACGTTCTGCGCGGTGTCGGTAAAGGCCAGGCTGGCCAGCTCGCTGATCAAGCGAGCGTCGGCGCTGGAGGCGCTGAAGTCGAAGCCGGCCAGATCGCGGTGCATCGGCAGCTTGGCCATGTTCATCTGGTGGCTCACCGAGCGCATGGCGCGATCTGTGTGCTCTTGTTCCAGCAGGTGTTCGAGCAGCCACTTGGACGAGGCTGTGTTCGACTCACCCTGTGCAGTTAACTCCGCCCAGGCCGTGGCCATGCCGTGCAGGCGCAGCTCCTTGAGTTCCGCCATCAAATCACGCATGACCGACCTCCTCGGCCTGGCCACGCAGGCGGTCGTAGCGCGCCGTGTTAGCGACGGGGGCTTCCTTGAGCGACAAGTGGGTTTCGACGCTGGGTGGTGGTTCGGATGCTGTCAGCCGTGCCACGACATTGAGGATGTGTTCGGCGCTCAGGCTGCCGCTCTCCAGTACCAGCTCAACGGCTACCAGCACGGCATCGAGTCCGGCGACCGGTACGGCAGCCAGGACTTGCGCCATGATCCGGTCACCGCCGGCATGACGCCCCAGACCGTGCTTAAGCTGACGCAGCGGCGCCGGCAGATCAGCAAAGGGCGCGCCGTTGCGCAGCGCACCGGGCTTGCGTTCGATCAGCGGGAGGTAGTGCTGCCAGTCATAGCTGACCTGGTCGCGATCCAGCAAGCGGACATGGCTGGCGATCAGCGCGTCGTCAGCCACCACCTCGATTCGCGTCGGATACAAACGGCTGCTGACCCACTTACCCGCGTACTCACATGGCACCGAGTAGCGGTTGCGCCCGACGCTGACCAGGCAGGTGCTGGAGACCCGCGCAGGCCGCTCGACGTAACCGTCGAATGGCGCTGGCACAGGCATCAGTTCAGCGCGCTCCAACTCCAGCACTTCGGCTACACTCAGCCCGCTGTATTGAGGGTGCGTCAGCTCGTTCCAAAGCGCGCGGCAGCGCTGGCCCAGCCAGGCATTGAGTTCCTCGAAGGAGTGAAACTGGCAGTCCTGGGCGTCTAGCCAGATACGCCTGCGGCTGTCTTGCACGTTCTTTTCAACGATGCCCTTTTCCCAACCAGCGGCGACGTTGCAGAAGTCCGGATCGAACAGGTAATGCGCGCACATCACCGCAAAGCGCGCATTCACCGTCCGGCCTTTGCCCTTATTGACCTTGTCGACGGCCGTCTTCATGTTGTCGTAGATGCCCCGGCGCGGCACGCCGCCCAAGGAGCCGAACGAGCGTGTATGGGCGTCAAATAACATCTCATGGCCCTGGCTCGGATACGCCACAAGCCAGAACGCACGGCTGGCACACAGCTTCAGATGTGCCACCTGCATACGCCGGTAAATGCCGCCGACCAGCAAGCCTTCCTCGCTCCAGTCAAACTGAAACGCCTCGCCAAGAGCAAAGGTCAGCGGCACAAAGGCCTGCGACGCCTTGCCCTGTCCCCCTCGCCAGGCACGGATAAACGCGGTGAGCTGGCTGTAGCCACCGTCATAACCATCGGCTTTGATTTGCGCCAACAGCGCCTTGGCACTGCGCCGCTGTTGCTTGGGGCGCAGCGAATCGGCTTTTAGCGCCTGCTCTAGCGTGGCGTGAAAAGGGCTGAGTTTGTTAAAGAGCGCGCGGCGTTGGTACACCGGCTGCTTGGCCTCAGGTGCTCTGACCCACTTGCGAATCGTGTTGCGCGCCAGCCCGGTGCGCTTGGCTATCTCATGCAGCGACAGCTTGTCGCGGAAATACATCCGCCGAATTTTGCCCATCATTTCCATACTGATCACCCTGTGTTCTCCTGCTCAAAAATTGAGCAGAAGCAGTTGAACACCTGGGTCAGTTTTCAGTCGGCAGAACAGCCTCTACTGGGTCAGTTTTCGGTCAGCGGCAACAAACAACTCTACCCCGGAGTGTATTGTCACAATTAAAAAGGCGCTTAGACCTGAAGACCTAGCGAAACTAATGACATCCAAAATGCCAAAATGGATGCGCGTTGCGTTGGAGGCATAACCTGCCCTAATGAAAAAACGCCCTAGTACAGCGCCCCTTGATGCCCAATGCGATCGGTATCGACCGATCATTGATGGATTTTGAGTTGACAAGTAAGGATAGGAATTACTTGCTTCAGCTTGTCAATTTTCCGCAGTACCAAAATACCTTTTCATAGGCAGAAACAAGATTCACGATTTGTCACATTTATGCACGAACAGAGTTGCGTAGACTAACAACCGCTAGTCAAGAACTGTTCCGAACAAATGCAGGCCGAGCACACCCTCACGAGCATATCTGACCTCTTGGAGTTGAAGGTGGCGATCCAATAACGGAAAGTCCTTCCTGGGAAAACCACCCAAATAACGATGCAGTGCTCTATACCCGGCCCCATCGACATAAGGAAAGGCTGCAGCCCGATGTAAGTCCCTAGGTATTAGTAGACCAATCTTTGCATCCTCACACGCTTCAATGAACATCAAAAATCTTGAATAAGGAATAATATCTAGCAATGAAGCAGCAAATATCATGCTTCCAAATCTACTTGGCGGGTCCGCGATGGAAGCCCCCTTGAATATGCTTTGCTCAAAGGAGGTCGGATCAGAAAACCGCATACCTCTCTCTGTCTGAAAATGGATTCTAGCAGATCCACCTCGACCACCATGAAAAGGAGCTTGAAGAAAAATACAGAATAACTTATTGAATAAATCAACCACGATATATCTCCGACTAGCTCTGCTGCCAGTAAGAAAGTGCTCAATCTTCATAAGAGTGGTAGAGCGGAAACGTGAAAACCATGGGTCTTCCGCCACATTACTTCTTGAGACCGAATTACATTCTTGGACAAAAGCATCCCACGCTTTCGAGTAACGAGACGCATCAGATAGCGCGACCAATTCCTTTTTATGCATACTGCAAATACATGAATGGGAATAGCACCAACTTTTTCGCCATATAGGTAAATGACCATTGGCTACGTCATTTCGCAAACAGTCCGGACAAAAGAAACGGCGATAACTCCATTCAACTGCAGTTCCATTACGTAAACCGAAATAAACACTCAACCATTCTGGATTAATGTCCTCACGCCCTTCCCCCAGGCGTTGAGACGCTGAAAAAAAATCAACATCTGGATCAGCGGACCTGAACTCTAGCCCTTCCCACCAATGCAACGGACGTTCGGCCAATTCCAGGCGCGTGAATTTTATTATATGCCGATTAAGGCTGCACCGAAAAAGCCATGACGATAGCGTCTCGTCAAAATTCGGCGTTAGTAGCGCACTTAATCTCACATCTAGTAGCCCCAGAGATTTTTGTTTGCACGCTGCAGCATATTCAGATCAATTTTCTCAACGCCTAGCTTTACTGCATAACATGCAGCACTTCTAATCAACTCGAGAGTCTTGTCCATTCGGCCATAGGTAATAGATAAAATCGACCTTACCATCTCCTCAGAATAGAGCTGCGATGGCATTCGCAATGGCAATGATTCCTCGACTTCTAGCAAGAACGATCTAAAACCCTCATCTTCACACCAATCCGTAAGCGTAACCTCATGAAATCGCCTTTTAAATTCATCATTGGACTGCAGGGCATTCCGCGCGCTAACGGTGCCAAAGCAAAATAACTTCAATCCATACTCAACTCCAAGTAATTTCTTGAGGATTGACATATTAACTCGCTGCTCTTGCTTAGGACGCAAAAGTGCATCATGAAATTCATCGATAACCAAGCCCCAAACTCTTCTAAGCCTGATAACCTCTCTAATTTCATTTGGGATAATATCTGAGCCGCTTTTAGGTCTCACCCCAGAGGCTAGAGGCAAACCGAGAGCCAAGGCGAGTTCGGCTTTAAGGCTTTTCTTGACGCTTATCTCAGGCGACTCGGCCATGGATATAACAACCAATCCTTCACTATTCTTAATTCGCTTCGGGATTTGTGATATTATGGCCGTTTTCCCCGAACCACCAGGACCGATCACGAGCAGCGCGGGGGCATTAATGCGATCTGGGACTTCCGCAATATTATTCATCATTCTAAAAACAGCTTCGCTGGAATTATTATCAACCCAAAGCTCATTATGAATTGCGGCTATTCGAGTATCCACATCGGCGGATAAATACTTCTGTATGTCAGATCGAACGTGTTCGCTACTCATTTGCTCCCCCCAGATCTGAATCTTTCCGGAATAGCTGAATAGTCAGGCTTGACTTTTTCGGGCTTAACTGCCGGATTGTCGCCAATAGGACCAGGGTAGGCATCAAGATAGGCTTTTTCCGCAGCTTTTCGGCGTCTTTGCTTACGCGTTAAGACGATGCTCTCTTTCTCGATGTCCTGCTTTTCCCTGTAGGCTTTAAGCCCTCCAGCACTATCAATTGCCCCGACTCGAACTGGCCGCCTATGTAACCTGCTTGCACGATATTCTTCATAATTTGGTGCTTGGATCGTTAAGTCGGATAGACGAATTGAGCAGAACTGTCCATTTAACTTAACCCACACCTCATTCAAATTAAACGGATCAAACTTAACAACCGCCTTATTAGTCCCAATAAAGGGCACTAAAATAGGATCCCAATACGTCTGACCGTGTAACTTTATACCTTCGGGGTTAATTTTTCGTACTTCTTGAGGCATAAACCAAAGCTTCAGCTGCTCCGGTTCTGAAATTTTCGGTGGATACGGAAGCCCACCGGAGGGAGCAAAATAGTCATACCAAGCTTGCCGCGGACTAACTTTCAACGCACTATGAATGGTCGAGTGATAAACAACCACTTCGCGTGCAAACCAACGAGAAAAGTCGAAGAATGTCATTGTGGCATTCTTTTCGCTGTCGAGATCTCTTCGTGCAACTGAGTTCGACATTGTTGTTCCTTTTAAGAGGTGGACTTTTGTCGTCATGAAAGTACCAATCAATCGTTCAACATGACCACCAAAGTGCTTTTCACCAACTGGTCGATATTCGGGATGTATTCCAAATGACTCGCATCCAGCTTTAAATTTGGGACTGGTGAACTCCGCAGCATTATCCATGTGCAAAACGTCTGGCTTACCATAATAGGGATAGTCTACGGGATCTATGCCCATGCTTTTGGCAAAACCTATTTTAGGAAGCACACTTTGACTAAGTGCACACGCCACAGAAACTGACGACGGAACGTGAAGGCTGAGGTAATAGCCGACAATCACTCTTGTATATATATCAATTATCACCGTCAACCAAGGGCGACCAATCACATTGATACGATCATCCGCTAAAAGGATAATGTCGACCAACGTGTGATCCATTTGCACCCATTGCAACGGCCTTTCGACTTTTTTCTTTCCCGGTCGCGCCGAGAACTGTTGTGCTGCGGCATCGGCCCCGGCTTTGATTTTGACTCTTTTTTTCTCTGAGAGAATTAACTCCACACGTCGTAAAACTGTAGCTTTACAAGGGGATGGTAACCCCTGCTCTTTACATGCGACATCTACCTCGAGCCACACTTTGCTATAGCTAGCACCTTTTGAATTGTAAACTTTATGAGTCGCATCAAAAATAATTACCTCTACAGCTTCATCTAATCTAGTAACTCCTTTCTTAACCCCACGCCGCTGAAGAACCAATGACAGAGGACCAATTTCCTCATCACACATCTTAGCCAAACGAAAAAAATAGCTCCGCGACAAATTCAGCTTCACACAAGCTTGAGCGGTTGTTACTTCCTTCACCCTCCACTGGCTAATAACGTTGTACCGCTCTACAGCTAGCGATAGCTCGTCTTCTCCATAATCATTCACATTCAAATTTATTACATTACCCCCAACCACCCCTCCTGTGAGACCAACAATCCTCTCAATATCGCGCTGAGAAACCATCAAAGCTTCGCCAGTTGCCTTAACGACTACCCTAATGCTCTTTGCGCTAAGAATCTGTTGAATTGTGGCAAGCTTTCCCTTTGCGACTACTAGCTCCCCAACAATTAGTTGATCTGTCATATATAGTTTCGCTGCAAAATTTGGAGAGAAACATCTTTCGGCAACATATCGCCAAGTGTGATATTGCCTGTCACAACGCAGACTGCATTTAAAAAATAGACTATGAGATGTGATTTCGCCAATTTTGTCTTTTTTTTAAACTGAAACGAAGCTATGTCACTGATTTATATATGAAAAATCTAGTCTCTTTTTTGAGCAGGCATCACATCTCACCTGGAGATCCGCTTTCAACGATCCCAGGTCAATCGCTTCTCAGGTCGAATTCCCTACGGCCTTCAGAACAGATGGCCCGCCCTCATCAGGCATCAAAAAATGTATGCCTGATGAAGTAACGATGAGCCAAAGGAGCGATTACAGGTGGTAATCGCCCGCAGCTTCCGGTTGATAAAGCACTTTACTGATCTCGATCCGGAGAGTCCGATCGGAAATCCGCCAGTCGATGGCGTCTCCCTCCTGGTAGCCGAGAATGGCCGCGCCGATATCGGAACACACCGAATATTTTCCGGCGCGGCTGTCGGCGTCTTCGGGATAGACCAAGGCCACTTCGATCTCTTCGTCGTCCAGTTGCAGCAAGGCCTTGGAGTTCATCGTGACGACATTGCGTGCCACTTCCTCAGGCTTGACGACAACAGCACGCTCGAGCTCATGTTCGAGCTCGACAATGGCCGGCCCCTCCTCGAGTGCGATTAGATTCTCGAGCCTGGCCTTGTCGATTTCAGTGATTTGGATTCCTGTAACGTCGGTACCGGCACTTTCGCGCAGGAGCTGGCGATAACACGCCGCCGTCATGGAAAACGATTTCAATGTTGGCGTTTCGTTCTCGAGCATAAAGCCGCAGCGCACAAAAGCTTTCAGCGAGCGCACGTTGTCCGGGTGGATCTTGGCGATAAGCTTCTCGGCGCGCATGTCGAGAAAGGCCAGTTTCATGCCTTCGCGGATCGTGCGAGCGCCGAGATTTCGGCCCCATTTGTCGCTGTCTCCGATGGCCAGGACGATCTCGCACTCCAGGCCGGTCTTGATCAGACGGACAAAGCCCACCGGCTCGTCATGCCGGTCATAGGCCATGAAGAAACGACCGCCCCGGTTGAACAGATGGGTCAGGATCGGCAACTGCGTCCGATCGATGACTTCCGCGATGGAACGGGAAACATGACGCGAGTCGCTCAGATAGCAGGTGACGCGCTCATCCTGCAACCACTCCATCAGCGTCAGCGCATGTGCCCGAGTAATTTCAGGGCACAGCGAAATGAAAGGCTTGCTCATCTTCACCACACACTTATTTGTAAAGAATGAAAGCCCTTCATGGCTATGGCCATGACGGTTCTTTCGGCGACCGGTTACTTTAAGCCATAACGCGAGTAACGCCGAACCGTCTGCGCACTTTTCTCTTCGACAGCCTGCACAACGGGCTGAACCGCCCTCTCCTGCAGTTGCCGCTACAGCTGCGTGCGTATGACTCTTTCGAACTCCACACTGCGGCTGCTGTGCTCCTGCAGTTGCTGACGGAACTGTGGTGACTCGCGAGGCGTTATTGCCTCTACATAAAATTTAGGCAGGCTCTGCCACGAGTCGTTCAGGCTTTTTTCATCAGCCGTTGACCACGCTGCCGCCGTTGACATGCAGCATCTGCCCGGTGACGTAAGAGGCATCGTTGCTGGCCAGATAAACGAATGCCGGGGCAACCTCTGCAGGTTGTCCGGGGCGCCCCAGCGGCGTGTCGGCGCCGAACTCGGAGACCTTCTCGGCGCTGAAGGTGGACGGGGTCAGCGGCGTCCAGATCGGCCCGGGTGCAACGCCATTGACGCGAATGCCACGTGGCGCCAGGTTGATCGACAGCGTGCGGGTGAACGAGGTGATCGCGCCCTTGGTCGAGGAATAGTCGAGCAGCATCGGGTTGCCCTTGTAGGCCGTCACCGAACTGGTGTTGATGATGCTCGAGCCCGGCTGCAGATGCTCCAGCGCGACCTTGGTCAGGTGGAACATGGCGAAGATATTGGTGCGGAAGGTCTGCTCCCACTGCGCCTGGTCGAGGGCCTCGAGGTTATGCTCGGGGTGCTGTTCGCCAGCGTTGTTGATGAGGATGTCGATACGTCCCCACTTGGCGATCACCGCGTCGACCACGCACTGGCAGAAGCCGCCGTCGCCAACGTCACCAGCAAGGGCGATAGCTTCGCCGCCGTGATGTTTCACCTCGTCGAGGGATCGCCACCTTGCCGGTCAGCTTGCCGGCGGCGCGGTAATCATCGGCAAGGTAGATCGGCTCAGGGTGCATGGCGTGTTCGACACCAGGTTGCCGCTGCTGATGCTGAGGCGGCAGGGTCTTGTCGTTCATCCTTCGCTCCTCCTTTCGCTGGTGTTCAGACGGCCTTCAGCTGCGGGCTCGCAGTCATCACCGGATGAGTCTTGTGGCGATTCTCGAAGCAGAAGTTGGTGGCCTGCACGTAGCCTTCGGCCGAACCGCAATCGAAGCGGCGACCCTTGAATTTGTAGGCCAGCACACAGCCCTGCTGGGCCTGCTTCATCAGCGCGTCGGTGATCTGGATCTCGCCGCTCTTGCCCGGTTCTGTCTGCTCGATCAGCTCGAAGATATCCGGCGTGAGGATGTAGCGGCCGATGATCGCCAGGTTCGACGGCGCATCTTCGGGGTTGGGTTTTTCCACCATCCGCTCGATGCGGAAGATGTCGTCACGCAGCGCTTCGCCGGCGATCACGCCGTAGCGCGAAACCTCCTCCATCGGCACTTCCTGAATGGCGACGATGGAGCAGCGGAACTGTTCGTAGAGCTTGACCATCTGGGCCAGCACGCCGTCGCCTTCCAGGTTCAGGCACAGGTCATCGGCCAGCACCACGGCGAACGCCTCGTCGCCGATCAACGAGCGGCCGGTGAGGATGGCGTGACCGAGGCCTTTCATCTCGATCTGGCGGGTATAGGAGAAGGTGCACTGATCGATCAGGTGGCGCACACCACTCAAGGATTTTTCCTTGCCGGTGTTGGAAATCTCGTGTTCCAGCTCGTAGCTGATATCGAAGTGGTCTTCCAGCGAACGCTTGCCACGGCCGGTGACGATGGCGATTTCATGCAGCCCGGCTTGCAGGGCTTCTTCGACGCCATACTGGATCAACGGGGTGTCGACCACCGGGAGCATTTCCTTGGGCATCGACTTGGTAGCGGGAAGAAAGCGGGTGCCGTAACCGGCTGCGGGAAATAAACATTTCTTGATCATGAGTTCTATACCAATTGAGTGACTCGGTAATAGAACCTGACCCGTTTAGAACCTTTACGGTTCAAGATATTTCAGCAGGCGCCGTTTCGCTGCTGCAATTTTGCGAAGTGCGACACCTCGACCTCAGCACGCGGATGCCGAGGTGCCGCAGCCAACGACAAGTCGCCCTCTAGGCGAGATAACGGCTTACTTCGATCAGATTGCCGTCCGGGTCGCGAAAATACACCGATTCGATTGGCCCGACGGCGCCAGTACGTGCCACCGGCCCCTCCTCTACCGTCACGCCCTGCTCGGCCAGGTGAGCCATTACACGCTCCAGCGGCCACAGGGTGATCAGGCACAGATCGATGGCGCCCGGTGTTGGCTTGATCGCCTTGGGCTCGAACTCACGCCCGGCCTGATGCAGGTTGAATTTCTGCTTGCCGAATACCAGAGCGCTACGCCCGGCACCGAAGCGCTCGTGACTCATGCCCAGCACACGCTGGTAAAAGTCGACGGTGACGTCGATGTCCGCCACCGTCAGCACCAGATGGTCCAGTCTCTCGATCATGCTCAATGCCTGTCCAGCAGATGAAAACGCGGCAACCCGAGGTGCCAGTGAATCGCCGCCAGGCGCGCTGCCAGCACTACGAACATTGCCGCCGCGGTATCCAGCCAGTGTGGCGTGCCCAGGGCACGCAGGCCGATAAAGGTCAGCGCGCCGGCGATACAGGCCGTGGCGTAGATTTCCTTCTGGAAGATCAGCGGAATCTCGTTGCACAGCACGTCGCGAATCACCCCGCCGACAACACCAGTCATCACCCCCATGATCACCGCGGTGCTGATCGGCGTACCGTGTTGCAGCGCCAGTTCAGTGCCGTACACGGTAAACACAGCCAGGCCAAAGGCATCGGCGATCAGCAGGCCCTTCTCGTGAATCGGGCGGGTCATGCGTACCCAGGCCACGGTGCCCAGTGCCGCCAGGGAAGCGACCAGGATGTAGGTGTCGTCGCGAATCCAGCTGACCGGATGGTTGTCCAGAATCAGGTCGCGCAACGTGCCGCCACCCAGTGCGGTGACGATGGCCATCACCAGCACGCCGAACAGGTCCATGGACTTGCGCCCTGCCATCAGCGCACCGGTGATGGCAAACACCGCTACGCCGAACAGGTCTGCGACATAGAAAAGCTTTTCCATGCTGTCCTCAGCGGCTGACCGGCGTACGCAGGGTGACGAACTCCTCGGCGGCGCTCGGGTGCACGCCGATGGTCTCGTCGAAGATCTGCTTGGTCGCACCGGCCTTCAGCGCGACAGCCAGGCCCTGAACGATCTCGCCGGCCTCCGGGCCGACCATATGGCAGCCGAGCACGCGGTCGCTGTCGGCATCGACCACCAGCTTCATCAGCGTGCGCTCGGGATCTTCGGTCAACGTCAGCTTCATCGGGCGGAAGCGGCTCTCGAAGATCTTCACCTTGTGCCCGTCCTCGATAGCCTGCTCTTCACTCAGGCCAACGGTGCCGATGTTCGGCAGGCTGAATACGGCGGTGGGGATCATGCTGTAATCCAGCGGCCGGTACTCATCGGGCTTGAACAGCCGGCGCGCTACGGCCATGCCTTCGGCCAGTGCGACCGGGGTCAGCTGTACGCGGCCGATCACATCGCCAAGGGCGAGAATCGATGGCGTGGAGGTCTGGAACAGGTCATCGACCTCCACGTAGCCGCGCTGGTCCAGCTTGACCTCGACGTTCTCCAGGCCAAGGTTATCGAGCATCGGCCGGCGACCGGTGGCGTAGAACACGCAGTCGGCCTCCAGTACGCGACCGTCCTTGAGCGTCGCGGCCAGGCTGCCATCGGCCTTGCGTTCGATGCTGGCGATGTCGGCGTTGAACTGCAGGTCCAGGCCCTTCTTGCTCAGTTCATCGCGCAGGTGCTCACGTACCGCACCATCGAAACCACGCAGGAACAGGTCGCCGCGATAGAGCAACGAAGTCTGCGCGCCCAGGCCATGGAAAATCGAGGCGAACTCCACAGCGATATAACCGCCACCCACCACCAGCACGCGCTTGGGCAGTTGCTTGAGGAAGAAGGCTTCGTTGGAGCTGATAGCGTGCTCGCGACCGGGGATATCGGGAATCTGCGGCCAGCCGCCAGTGGCGATCAGAATGCGTTCAGTGCTGTGACGCTGGCCGTTCACTTCGACGGTATGCGCGTCGACGATACGCGCATGACCTTCGAACAGACTGACGCCGCTGTTGGTCAACAGATTGCGGTAGATGCCATTGAGGCGTTCGATCTCGCGGTTCTTGTTGGCGATCAATGTCGCCCAGTCGAAATTCGCTTCGCCCAGCGACCAGCCGAAACCCGAGGCCTGCTCGAAGTCATCGGAGAAATGCGCGCCGTACACCAGCAACTTTTTCGGTACGCAACCGACATTGACGCAGGTACCGCCCAGATAGCGGCTCTCGGCGACCGCAACGCGGGCACCGAAACCTGCGGCGAAGCGCGCCGCACGTACGCCGCCGGAACCGGCGCCGATCACGAACAGGTCGAAGTCGTAACTCATGGGGTATCTCCTTGGCAGACGAGGAGCATACCGTAAAGGCCCGCGCTAAGCTGAACGCCGGAGGTGGAGAACATGCGCCCCACCCTGACTCATCTGGCCCTGCACGTCCCCGATCTCGACGCCTGCATCGCCTTCTATCAACGTTTCTGCGCCATGCAAGTGATCCACGAGCGCCCCGGCAAGGGCACACGCATCGTCTGGATGGCCGAGCCGGGCAAGGAACACCAGTTCATCTTCGTGATCATGCCGGGCGGGCAAGACCGTAACCTGGCTGCTAATGACTACAGCCACTTCGGCTTTGCCCTGGGCAGCCACGCAGAGGTTGATCGCATCGCCGCCATGGCCGAACACGACGGCTGCCTGATCTGGGCACCACGCGACGAACCCTACCCAGTTGGCTATTACTGCGGCCTGCGCGACCCAGCCGGCAATTACGTCGAATTCAGCTACGGCCAGCCATTAGGCCCTGGCTCCGAGGAAATGCCCATCCCCTGAAATGCAAAACGCCACCCGAGGGTGGCGTTTCGTTTACCTGAAGGCGTATCAGAACGCCTTGCCGGTCTTGTACAGGTTCTCGAAGCAGAAGTTGGTGGCGTCGATGTAACCCTCGGCGCTGCCGCAGTCGAAACGCTGGCCCTTGAACTTGTACGCCATCACACAGCCCTGCTGGGCCTGGCGCATCAGGGCGTCGGTGATCTGGATCTCACCACCCTTGCCCGGTGGCGTGCTGCGGATCAGGTCGAAGATGTCCGGGGTCAGGATGTACCGACCGATGATCGCCAGGTTCGACGGCGCGTCCTCAGGCTTGGGCTTCTCCACCATGTTGCTGACGCGGTAGATGTCCTCGCGAATCATCTCGCCGGCAATCACGCCGTATTTGTAGGTTTCGTCCTTCGGCACTTCCTGAATCGCGACGATGGAGCAGCGGAACTGGTTGTACAGCTTGACCATCTGCGCCAGTACGCTATCGCCTTCCAGGTTCAGGCACAGGTCGTCGGCCAGAACCACGGCGAACGGCTCGTCACCGATCAGCGGCTGGCCGCAGAGGATGGCGTGGCCCAGGCCTTTCATTTCTACCTGACGAGTGTAGGAGAAGCTGCACTCGTCGATCAGGCGACGGATGCCAACCAGATACTTCTCTTTGTCGGTGCCCTGAATCTGGTGTTCAAGCTCGTAGCTCACGTCGAAATGGTCTTCCAGCGCGCGCTTGCCGCGACCTGTGACGATAGAGATCTGGCTCAGACCAGCCTCCAGCGCTTCTTCGACGCCGTACTGAATCAGTGGCTTGTTCACCACCGGAAGCATTTCCTTGGGCATTGCCTTGGTTGCAGGCAGGAAGCGCGTGCCGTAACCGGCAGCGGGGAACAGGCATTTTTTGATCATGGGACTCCCTAATGGGGACGGTTGGAATGCGCGCTCAGTCTATCAAGCCGCGCTAGCCTTACAACTGCCGCTTGCAGGGCGACCGATGCCACGATAAAGAAAACCGAGCTCCGCCAACTGATCGGCGTCATAGATGTTGCGCCCATCGAACAGCACCGGCATGCGCATCACGCCGCGAATACGCGGGAAATCCGGCTGGCGAAACTGCTTCCACTCCGTCACCAGCACCAACGCATCCGCCCCCTGAGTGACGGCATAGGGGGATTCGCTGAGCACCAACTGCCCCGCCTCGATGGCCGCTGCATAGCGCACAGCCACAGCTGCCGTGGCGGCAGGGTCGCAAGCCTGCACCTTGGCGCCGGCGGTCAGCAGTGCGTCTAGCAGCACCAGACTGGGCGCTTCACGCAGATCGTCAGTACCGGGCTTGAATGCCAGCCCCCAGAGCGCGACGACCCGCCCCTGCAAGTGGCCATTGAAATGCTCGCGCAAGGCCTGGAACAGCAGCGTTTTCTGCAGCGCATTGCGCGCTTCGACCGCACGCAGGATGCCCGGCTCGATGCCCTCGTGCTCCGCAGTGCGGATCAGCGCCTTCACATCCTTGGGAAAGCACGAGCCGCCATAACCGCAACCGGCGTAGATGAAGTGCGTGCCGATACGCCGGTCGCTACCTATACCGCGGCGTACCTCCTCGATATCCACGCCCAACCGCGCGCAGATACCTGCCATCTCGTTGATAAAGGAAATCTTGGTTGCCAGAAAGGCATTGGCCGCGTACTTGCTGAACTCCGCAGCGCGCACGCCCATGCACAACAGGCGGTCGTGATTACGCAGAAATGGCGCATACAGCCGGCGCAGCAGCTCGCGCCCACGCTCGTCGTCACAGCCGACGATCACCCGATCGGGGCGCATGAAATCCTCGACCGCCGAACCTTCCTTGAGAAACTCCGGATTGCTCGCCACGGTCACCCGCGCCCGTTGCTCCCGACGCGCCAGACCAGCGTTGATGCGCTGCGCCACACGCTCAGCGGTGCCCACCGGCACCGTGGATTTGTCCACGACCAGGCACGCATGATCGAGCCGTTCACCCAGCTCGTCGGCAACCGCCAGTACATGGCTCAGATCGGCCGAACCGTCCTCGCCACTGGGCGTACCCACCGCAATGAAAATCACCTCGGCGCGGCGGGTGCCGGCCTTAAGCTGCGAAGTGAAGCTGAGCTGCCCACCGGCCAACTGCGCCTTGAGCATCGCCTCCAGGCCAGGCTCATAGATCGGCACCTCACCTCGCGAAAGCATTGCGACGCGCTGCGGATCTCGCTCGACGCAGACCACCTGATTGCCCATCTCGGCAAAACAGGTCGCCGTCACCAAACCTACGTATCCTGCTCCAATCACGCATATCT
This sequence comes from Pseudomonas sediminis, assembly GCF_039555755.1. NCBI lineage: Bacteria > Pseudomonadati > Pseudomonadota > Gammaproteobacteria > Pseudomonadales > Pseudomonadaceae > Pseudomonas > Pseudomonas sediminis. Next base: position 4,017,720 of record NZ_CP154631.1, on the reverse strand, counting down.
GCATCGCAGCATCCTCCTGGCCGATGCTGCGATTGCAACCAATCGCGGTGGCAGCGATATGACGGAGCGACGAAGGAATGATGACAGGCAGCGGCTGGAAACGCTGATATGAGGCGAGGTTCATTCGCACCCTGTCAGGATGCTGCGTAAAGATGCGCTGACTAGAAAAGCAAAAGCCCCTGTAGGTTTCCCTGCAGAGGCTTTGTGTAGGTGAAGGGGTTAGAACCCGTTTCGGTAGAGTTCTAGGTCGTGCTACATCTGCTGAACACGGGCGTCCCGCCCGACTCATCGCTATCCTGAACTATGACTTCGACACTCAGCCTGCACGCAGCTCGTTGATCAACTCCGGGTGCCGCCCCAGGATTTTGAACAACTGCACCAGCGGTTGCGGTGCTTCCGTGCTGCCGCGCTCATAGCGAGAAAACGCATTCGGCCCACCGCCGAAAAGCTCGGCCGCTTCTCGCTGGCTCAACTGCAACTGCTTGCGCACCGTACGAATCAGCTCCTGATTGCCGTCCTTGGCGTTCACCTGCTGGCGAAGCTCGTTCATGGCACGCATAACGCGCTCACTCTCAGCCGGCCCTGTCAGGGACTCGCCGCAGGCATCGCACCAGTCAGCCACTACTGCAGTAATTTGAGTGGTGTGCCCCTTGTAGGTGAAGGGCATATCGCGGGTGTCGTGAACCAGTTCCGCCCTGCCGCATACTGGACATTTCATGGTCACTTCTCCTTAAAGGAAACGATCAGCAGATCGGCCACCAGCGTGAACTTCAAGTAGACCTGCCCGAACTCGGTATCGGGTCGGTAAACGTCCTGCCAGGTAGTATGATCCGCATAGGTTGTCATGCTCTTGGAAAAGTCGCGGCTGCTCAGAGCACTGATGACGGCCAGCATGTCGGCCATCTCCATACCCAGCTCGGCGCCCCCTTCCAGGGCTACGCGGGTGAAGCGATAACGCTGCTCAGCTAAGGCCTGCTTCACCAGTTCAAGCTTGAAATGGGGTTTGCGCTTTTCCATGTCGCACAAAATAACCTTTTAGGTTAATTTTTCCAAGGGAGCGTCGATGCCAAACAACAAACGCCAACAGCTACGCAATGAGTTGCTGGCTGGTGCCGAATCCAAGCCGGCAGAGCCCGCTAACCAACGATATTTCGCTAGTCTGCGCGAACGTGTGCGACGGTCCAGGCAATCACCTGCTCCATCGAATTGAAGCGAGCGCTTGGCTGATTAGCGTCCTGCGCCGAGAGAAGAGCGACAAGCCAGAAAGCAAAAAGCCCCGAAAGCTTGTTAGCTCTCAGGGCTTTAGGTATTGCGAAAGTGGCGGTGAAGAAGAGATTCGAACTCTTGATACGGTTTCCCGTATACACACTTTCCAGGCGTGCTCCTTCAACCGCTCGGACACTTCACCGGATCTCGATTGGCTGTGCAGCCCGTCGAGGTGCGCTAATATAGTCGAATGTTTTCCCGATGGCAAATTTTTTTTAAAGGATTCATGCGCTTAAGAGCGCAGCGGGTTTTCCTCGTGCTTCTCGCCGGGCTGCTCGTCGAAGCGAATGTGGCCGAACAGCAGAAAACCCAGGGACATGAACAAGCCCAGGCCGAATAACAGCAGCACGCCGGATGGGCTGCGCAGGTAGAGGCTTTCGCTGAGCAAGACCGATGCCAGCAGCAGGCCGATAACGGCAAGCATATAAAGGATGGAATAGAGGGTGTTCATGGGCAGCTCCTTCGGTTCGCTGCTCACCTTAAGGGCCTGGCTTTGCGTTCGACCAATTGCCATCCGGCATCGCCGCGATAGGCAAAAGCACTGACCAACCAGTCAGCCGCGGCGCTTTACCAGAGCGCTGCGGCTGAGTACCTTCTGCCCACATTCGCCCCCAAGGCTCTAACAAGGAAAACCGCCATGAGCGACCTGATCAGCTACCAACTCGACGACGGCATCGCCACCCTCACCCTGAGCAATGGCAAGGTCAATGCCATCTCGCCTGACGTGATCGCTGCGTTCAATGCCGCCCTCGACCGCGCCGAGCAGGATCGCGCCATCGTCATCATCACCGGCCAGCCGGGCATTCTTTCCGGCGGCTATGACCTGAAGGTGATGACCTCGGGCCCGCAGAATGCAATCAACCTGGTCGCTGCTGGCTCTACCCTGGCGCGGCGCATGCTCGCTCATCCATACCCGATCATCGTCGCCTGCGCCGGTCATGCCGTGGCCAAGGGTGCGTTCATCCTGCTGTCGGCCGATTACCGTATCGGCGTGGAAGGCCCGTTCAATATCGGCCTGAATGAAGTACAGATCGGCATGACCATGCACCACGTCGGTATCGAGCTGGCTCGTGATCGTCTGCGCAAGTCTGCGTTCCACCGTTCGGTGATCAATGGCGAGATGTTCGACCCGGCTGGCGCGGTAGATGCCGGCTTCCTGGACAGGGTGGTACCGGCCGAGCAATTGCAGGCTACCGCTCAGGCGGTGGCGCAGCAGATGAAGAAGATCAACATGACCGCGCACAAGAACACCAAGCTGAAAGTGCGCAAGGCGCTGCTGGAAACCCTCGATGCCGCCATCGAGATGGACAAGCAGCACCTGCTGTAAGCACTCGCTAGCCCATAAATGAAAAGCGCCGCTTCCGTTGAGGTCGCGGCGCTTTTTTCTTTGTGCGTCTAGCCAGTTAACCCTCCGGCGTATGACGGTGCGCACGGCGCACCCTACGGATTAACCGGAGTAGTCCAGGGCCGTCCAGGCTCGGCTCAGGCCTTGTGCGAGCACGCAACCGGGCTTGCTCAGTTGCTCGTTGAAGGCGGCCGGCAACAGCGTGGTTTCACCTTCTGCAGCGCCATGGCGTTCGGTCAGCCACTGCAGCTTGCCGCAGTTGGGCGTTTCGATCACGTAACTGGCGGCTATGTTGGAGTGATGGCTGGGCAGTCGAATCACGTCGAGCACCGTGCCCACCTCCTCGACACGCTGGCCATCGGAGACCAGTACGGCCCAGGCCTGTTCGCCCTCGATCACCAGATAGGCACCGTTGGCTTGGGGTCGCTCGACCTGGGGCTGAGCGCAGCCGTACAGGAAGACCGATAGCACAATCGTCATCAACATCTGTTGCATTGCCAATTCTCCTCTCGCAAGGCGCCCGTTTTGTGGGCGGATAGGTCTGCAGTGGCCTTACTATTCACCAATACTGTTTATTTGTACAGTGCTTTTGAATTAGGCTTGGCATCACAGGTAAATGATCGATTGCACAGGAGCGCCATCATGCTGGACGTACTGCAGCTGAAACACCGAGTGAACCGAATGCCGCTGGAGCGGGTACGCGAGATGGTCGAGGAACTGCAGCTCGAGGGCATCGTCACCGAGAGCCGCACCCCCTTCAATCGTCAGCACTTCAACACCTGCTTCGCCGAGATCGAGGCGCTGCTGCAGCGCGCTGGCTACCATCGGCAACTGGATGTGGTCGGTTACCAGGGGTTGGCCTACGCGCTGTTCGATCCGGCTCGCTGGGAAGCCGTCGAAGTGTTGCGTTGGCTGCGCGACTTCGTCGAGGAGGCGCGCGTTCAACCAGCCTCCTGACGACCCAAAAAGGCTCAGCGGTGCCCGCTCATGCACGGCAATGGCTCAGAAACATGCAGAGCGAGCCGAGCGCGGGCTCACTTTTCAATCAGCTAAACGACTTCATAAGCAATATGTAACTTATTGATTTTTAATAGCCAGTAATTCATAGGCCAGCATCTTTATTGCGCCTGTCAGGCGCCGGATACCCCTGCTCGGCCGTCGTACACGAAAGCTGGCAAGCCCTTTGCTATGTCCCTGTCAATCATCCTGTGTAGCACGCCAACGGTGGCGGGCCGAGGATCACGGACAACGGCGTCCGTCAGGTCACCTTCCTCTCATCGAGGTGGCCTGGCGTACGCCGTTTTTTGTTTATGCGCCTGACAAGGATTAGATCCATGACTGATCGTGATTCGAACAAGCCCCTGGCCACCAGCCGCCGTAACTTCCTCAAGCAATCCATCGCCCTGGCCGGCGCCGTGAGCGGAATCGCCGCGCTCGGCCTGTCGGCGCCGGCTTCGCTGCGCAGCGCAGCCTGGGCAGCCGGCTCCGATGCGCCGGAGAAAGCCGCGCTTAACGTAGGCTTCATTCCCCTGACCGATTGCGCTTCAGTGGTGGTCGCCGCCACTCAGGGTTTTGGCGAGAAATACGGCCTGACCATCAATCCGAGCAAGGAGGCCTCCTGGGCCGGCGTGCGCGACAAGCTCAACACCGGCGAACTGGATGCCGCCCACGTGCTCTACGGCATGATGTACGGCGCCCAGCTCGGCCTGGCCGGGCCGCAGCGGGACATGGCGGTGCTGATGGGGCTGAACCAGAATGGCCAGGCCATCACCCTGTCCAAGCAACTGCGCGAAGCCGGCGTGACCAATGGCGCGCAATTGGCCGAACACGTGAAGAAAGGCGGTAACCCGCTGACCTTCGCTCAGACCTTCCCCACCGGCACCCACGCCATGTGGCTGTACTACTGGCTGGCCAGCGTCGGCATCAACCCGATGAGCGACGTGAAGACCATTGTCGTGCCGCCACCGCAGATGGTCGCCAACATGCGCGTCGGCAACATGGACGGTTTCTGCGTCGGCGAGCCCTGGGGCGCGCGGGCGATCTTCGACAAGATCGGCTTCACCGCCACCACCACGCAGCAGATCTGGCCGGACCACCCGGAGAAGGTGCTCGGCACCACCCGCGCCTTTATCGAGCAGCATCCCAATGCCGCCCGCGCACTGATCATGGCGATTCTCGATGCCAGCCGCTTCATCGAGGCCAGCGAGGAGAACCGCAAGAGTACCGCCAAGCTGATTTCCGGCAAGGCGTACGTCAACGCGCCGGTGCAGGTGATCGAGCCGCGCTTTCTCGCCCAGTACGAGGACGGCCTCGGCAACAGCTGGAAGGACGAACACGCCATGGCCTTCTGCAAGGATGGCAGCGTCAACTTCCCCTATCACTCCGATGGCATGTGGTTCCTCACCCAGTTCAAGCGCTGGGGCCTGCTCAAGGATGCGCCGGATTACGCGGCCGTGGCCGCCCAGGTCAACCAGACCGCGCTCTACGCCGAGGCCGCTGGCGCGCTGAATCTGCCCGTACCGAGCAGCCCGCTGCGCAGCAGCACGTTGATCGACGGCGTGGTCTGGGACGGCAGCAATCCGGCCGCCTACGCCGACTCCTTCGCCATCAAAGCCTGACCGGAGGTGAGCATGAATGCGCCCCTGAAAACCCCGTTGCCGCCGATCGCCAAACCGCGCTTCTCTGCGCAGGCCTTGCTACCAAGCGCCGCCACACTGGGCAACCTGTTCAAGGCTGGCATCGCCCCGCTGCTGGGCATCATCGCCTTCATCGGCTTCTGGTCGCTGCTGGCGCAGTACAGTGAAGGCTTGCCAGGCCCCTTGAGCACCTGGCAAGCCGCCCTGGTGCTGTTCGCTGATCCTTTCTACGACAACGGCCCCAATGACATGGGCATCGGCTGGAACATCCTCAACTCGCTTGGCCGCGTCGGGGTCGGCTTCGGCCTGGCGGCCCTGGTGGGCATTCCCCTGGGTTTTGCCATCGGCCGTTTCACCTTTCTCGCCGGCATGCTCGCGCCGATCATCAGCTTGCTGCGCCCTGTTTCGCCGCTGGCCTGGCTGCCGATCGGCCTGCTGGTGTTCGAGGCGGCTGGCCCGGCGTCGATCTGGGTGATCTTCATCAGTTCGATCTGGCCAATCATCCTCAACACCGCAGCCGGCGTGGCCAGCGTGCCGCAGGATTACCTGAACGTGGCCCGGGTGCTCAAGCTGTCGGAATTCAAGGTACTGACGCGCATCCTCTTCCCCGCCGTGCTGCCGCACCTGATGACCGGCATCCGTCTGGCCATCGGCGTGGCCTGGCTGGTGATCGTCGCCGCGGAGATGCTCACCGGCGGTATCGGCCTGGGCTTCTGGGTGTGGGACGAGTGGAACAACCTCAACGTCGAGCACATTCTCATCGCCATCATCATCGTCGGCCTGGTGGGCCTGGCACTGGAGCAGATACTGCTGTTGATCGCCAAACGCTTTGACTACGCAAGCTGAAGAGGCAGGTTCGACCAACTCGTAGCCCGGATGCAAGCCGGAACGCGATCTCCGTTTCCACGGATTGCATCCGGGCTACGCAACCTACAAGTCAGTTCAACAATAGACGCCAAGCCTCTGTTTTAAATGAAAGTGCCTCTGATTAAATCCGGGGCACCGCGCCAGAACGGGAGAACTCCGATGGACAAATTCGTGGAGCTGACTTCTGTCAGCAAGCACTTCGACACCAAGAAAGGCCGCTTCCAGGCACTGGCAGACGTCAACCTGAGCATCGCTCGCGGCGAGTTCGTGGCGCTGATCGGCCACTCCGGCTGCGGCAAATCCACCGTACTCAACCTGATCGCAGGCCTGCTCGACGCCAACGAAGGCGGGCTGATCTGCAATGGCCGCGAGATCGACGGTCCCGGCCCGGAGCGCGCCGTGGTGTTCCAGAACCATAGCCTGCTGCCCTGGATGACCTGCTTCGGCAACGTCCACCTGGCCGTGGAAAAGGTCTTCGGTGCACGTGAAAACAAGGCGCAGCTCAAGGCCCGCACCGAGCAGGCGCTGAACATGGTCGGCCTCAACCATGCCATGCACAAGCACCCCAACGAGATATCCGGTGGCATGAAGCAGCGCGTAGGCATTGCGCGCGCCCTGGCCATGGAACCCAAGGTGCTGCTGATGGACGAGCCGTTCGGTGCCCTCGATGCCCTGACCCGCGCACATCTGCAGGATGAACTGCTGCGCATCGTCGGGCAGACCCAAAGCACCGTGGTGATGGTTACGCATGACGTTGACGAGGCCGTGTTGCTGTCCGATCGTATCGTGATGATGACCAACGGCCCGGCCGCTACCGTTGGCGAAATTCTCGCCGTCGACCTGCCGCGCCCGCGCGACCGCCTGGCGCTGGCCAATGACCCGCAGTACCACGCCTACCGCACCGCTGTACTGGAATTCCTCTACCAGCGCCAGCAACGCCCGGCCGCCTGAGCGCAATGAACCGCTCTGGCACAGGGACCGGGGCGGTTGAACCTCTGCACTATCGCAGGGACGAACAAGGGCCCTCAACCGACAAGCAGAGAATCCCGTGCTCGATCTCACCACCTGGAATCTGTCGATTCCCACCGAACCGGCACCGACCACCATCACCACCGAACGCCTGAATAACGGCTATGAAAGCCGTTACTTTCGGCGCAATGCCGACGGCAGCGTGACCTTCTGGGTGCCTGTTACCGGTTCGACCACGCCCGATGCGCGCTATCCACGTAGCGAACTGCGCGAAACCCAGCACGACGGCACACTCGATAACTGGCTGCATGCCAGTTCGGACAGCTATCTAAGTGCCGTGCTGCAGGTCGACCAGGTGCCCAGCCGCAACAAGGTGGTGATCGGTCAGATCCACAGCACTGACGCGCCAGGCAGCCAGAACGACCCTTTGCTCAAGCTGCAATATCACTATCGGCGAGGTGTTGGCCGGGTGGAAGCACTGCTGCGCGCCCTCCCAGGCGACAGCGAGGTGCAGAACATTCTGCTGGCCGAGAACATCCAGCTTGGCGAGCGCTTCGGCTACGACCTGCGCGTCACACCCAGCGGACGCATCGGCATCAGCGTGGCCAGCGCAGATGGCGACGACGGCTCGCTCTACCGCCAGTTGAGCAGCAGTTGGAGCAAGCAGTACCTGTACTTCAAGGCCGGCGCCTACATCCAGGACAATTACGGCCCGGATAGCGAAGGTGGTCGGGTCACGTTCTACCACCTCAACAGCCTGCATCGCTGAGGTTACAATCGCCGCTCTCCTCGACCAAGGCTCGACCATGGCACGCCTGACCCTCGATTTCCCCGAAGACCAGTACTGCTACAGCACCCACCTGACCGTGCGCGTCACCGACATCAACGGCGCCAACCACTTGGGCAATGACTCGATGATCTCGATGATTTCCGAGGCGCGTGCGCGCTTCCTCTTCGAGTTCGGCATTCGCGAAACCGACGGCAAAGGCACCGGCATCATCGTCACCGACCTGGCCACCACCTACCGCGCAGAAGCTCATGCACGCGACCAATTGCTGTTCGAAGTCGGCGTGATGGATTTCAACAAGTACGGTGGCGACATCACCTTCCGCATCACCCGTCCGGCTGATGGCACTCTCGTGGCGATGGCCAAGTCCGGCTTCGTGTTCTTCGATTATCTGCAGTCGAAGGTGGTGCCGATGCCAAAGACTTTCAGCGCCAAATTCCCCAAGGTCAATCGTGTGGTCGGATAACCGACCTGTTGGCGTGACAGTTGCTAATCCATCTGCTACGCCTTAGTGCATAACGATAAAAGCCCTGCGCAGCCCCGGTGCAGAGCTACCTTGGGAGGAACCGCAATGCCAGCTATGCGCCAACGCGCTCAACGCGCTGCTCTGATCGCCAGCCTCTCCGCCTGGCCACTCCTCACTCTTCCCCTTCCCACTCACGCCACCACGACCCACTTGCCCAGCACAACGCAGGCGCCGATGCAGGCCGAGCATACGGCAGGCAAGGTCGAACTCAGCCGCTGATTGGCCAGCGCCGCACCAAATCGGCGCTCATGGCCTTGAAAAGGTGCACCCGCAGCAGCGCTGTACGGTGATGTCGCGCCCTGAAACCCGCTGAATCTGCGGTTTTGGCAAATTGGCACAAGCGCTGCATTGCTAGCCGTACAACTTGATTAAAGCGCGCGGCTCAACGACGAGCAGCGCGCTTCCCGATAGAACGGGATAGGACAAAGGCGTCCTCGCTAGGTGACTAGCGGGACGCCTTTTTTGTTTTTCTGGCCTGCCATTTTTGGCAGCCACCTTTTTCCGTGATCCATGACTCAGGAGATGGCCGGCATGCAAAAACTCAAGCTGGTGATGATCGGCAACGGCATGGCGGGTGTGCGCACCCTCGAAGAGCTGCTCAAGCTCGCTCCCGATCTTTACGACATCACCGTGTTCGGCGCCGAGCCGCACCCCAACTACAACCGCATCCTGCTCTCACCGGTGCTGGCCGGCGAGCAGACCTTCGAGGAGATCGTGCTCAACGATCTCAACTGGTACGCGGATAACGGCATCAAGCTGCTGCTCGGGCGCAAGGTGGTCAAGATTGACCGCAAGGCGCGCCGGGTGATCGCCGACGACGGCAGCGAGGCCGAATATGACCGTCTGCTAATCGCCACCGGTTCCAACCCTTTCATCCTGCCGATTCCGGGTAAGGACCTGGACGGTGTGATCGGCTACCGCGACATCGCTGACACCCAGACCATGATGGACACCGCCAAGACTCACAAGCACGCGGTGGTCATCGGCGGCGGCCTGCTCGGCCTGGAAGCTGCCAACGGCCTCAAGCTGCGCGGCATGGACGTCACCGTGGTGCATATCGGCGACTGGCTGCTGGAGCGTCAGCTTGATCGCACCGCCGGCGAGCTGCTGCAAAAGTCCCTGGAAGACCGTGGTCTGAAGTTTCTCCTGCCCAAGCACACCGCCGAGCTGCTGGACAACGGCGAAGGCCGCGTCTGTGCAGTGAAGTTCAAGGATGGTGAGGTGATCCCAGCCGACCTGGTGGTGATGGCTGCCGGCATCCGCCCCAACAGCGAGCTGGCCGAGAGCGCCGGCATCGCCTGCAACCGCGGTATCCTGGTCAACGACACCCTGCAGACCTATGACCCGCGCATCTACGCCATCGGCGAATGTGCCAGCCACCGCGGCATCGCTTACGGCCTGGTGGCGCCGCTGTTCGAGCAGGCCAAGGTCTGCGCCAACCACCTGGCCCAGCTCGGCTACTCGCGCTACCAGGGTTCGGTGACCTCGACCAAGCTCAAGGTCACCGGCATTGATCTGTTCTCCGCTGGCGAATTCATGGGAGGAGAAGGCACCGAGACCATCACCCTCTCTGACCCCATCGGCGGCGTATACAAGAAGCTGGTGATCAAGGATGACGTGCTGGTCGGCGCCTGCCTGTACGGCGACACCGCCGACGGTGGCTGGTACTTCCGCCAGATCCGCGAGAACCACAACGTCAGCGAGATTCGCGACCACCTGATGTTTGGCGAAGGTGCCATCGGCGACGTCGGCCATCAGGGCGCCGACAAGACCGCCAACATGCCTGACAGCATGGAAATCTGCGGCTGCAACGGCGTGTGCAAGGGCACCATCGTCAAGGCGATCCAGGCGAACGGGCTGTTCTCGGTCGACGAGGTGAAGAAGCACACCAAGGCAGCCAGCTCCTGCGGCTCCTGCGCCGGCCTGGTGGAGCAGATACTGATCAGCACCGTCGGCGGCGCCGCTGACGTCAAGCCCAAGAGCGAGAAGGCCATCTGCGGCTGCTCCGACCTGAACCACGGGCAGATCCGCAAGGCGATTCGCGAGCAACACCTGACCTCCATGGCGCAGACCATGACGTTTCTCAACTGGAGTACGCCCAACGGCTGCGCCACCTGCCGCCCGGCGCTCAACTACTACCTGATTTCCACCTGGCCGGGCGAGGCCAAGGACGACCCGCAGTCGCGCCTGATCAACGAGCGTGCCCACGCCAATATCCAGAAAGACGGCACCTACTCCGTGGTGCCGCGCATGTGGGGCGGCGTGACCAATCCGTCTGAGCTGCGCCGCATCGCCGATGTGGCCGACAAGTACAAGGTGCCCATGGTCAAGGTCACCGGCGGCCAGCGCATCGATCTGCTGGGTATCAAGAAGGAAGACCTGCCGGCAGTGTGGAAAGAGCTGGATATGCCCTCCGGTCACGCCTACGGCAAATCCATCCGTACCGTGAAGACCTGCGTGGGCAGCGAGTTCTGCCGCTTCGGTACGCAGAACTCGACCCAGCTCGGTATCGACCTGGAACACGACCTGTTCAATATGTGGTCGCCGCACAAGGTCAAGCTGGCGGTTTCCGGCTGCCCGCGCAACTGCGCCGAAGCCGGCATCAAGGATGTCGGCATCATCGGTGTGGACTCGGGCTTCGAGCTGTACATCGGCGGCAACGGCGGGATCAAGACCGAGGTCGCCGAGTTCTTCGTCAAGGTGAAGACCGCCGAGGAAGTGCGCGAATACAACGCCGCCTTCCTCCAGCTCTACCGCGAAGAAGCCTTCTACCTAGAGCGCACCGTGCACTACATGCAGCGTGTCGGCATGGAGCACATCAAGAAGGCGGTGCTGGAAGACGAAGCCAATCGCAAGGCCCTGGCCGCTCGCCTGCACTATGCCCTGTCGTTCGAGCAGGACCCGTGGAAGGAGCGCATCGAGACGCCGCAACTGAAGAAAGAGTTCGACACCATCAAGGTGGTGCAAATCGAGGAGGCCACCGTATGAACTGGCTGGATATCTGCGCCCTGGACGAGATCAACCTGCTCGGCTCGCGCATCGTCAGCGGCCCCAAGGGTGACATCGCCATCTTCCGTACCGCAGGCGACGAGGTCTTCGCTCTCGACGACCGCTGCCCGCACAAGGGCGGCCCGCTATCCCAAGGCTTGATCTACGGCAAGCGCGTGGCCTGCCCGCTGCACAACTGGCAGATCGAGCTGGAGTCCGGCGATGCCGTGGCGCCGGACGTGGGCTGCGCTCATCGGCACCACGCCCGGGTCGAGAATGGCCGCGTGCTGTTGGCCCTAAACACCGCCGCGAAGTGCGCCTGAGCCGTCCGGCGGTAGGCTCACGGCCTGCCGCCAGACGTATTGCCCCCTAGGAGCTCCGAACATGGCCAGCCCCACTCAAGTCACCGCCTCCACCTGCTGCTACTGCGGCGTGGGCTGCGGCGTGCTGATCGAGCACGACGGCGAGCAGATCCTCGGCGTCGCCGGCGATCCCAGCCACCCGGCCAACTTCGGCAAACTGTGCAGCAAGGGTTCGACCCTGCACCTGACCGGCGACCTCGATGCCCGCGCCCTCCATCCCGAACTGCGTCTGGGCAAGGGCCTGGCCCGTACCCGCACGGACTGGAACAGCGCCCTGGACCATGCCGCGGCGGTGTTCGCCGAGACCATCCGCGAGCACGGCCCGGACAGCGTCGCCTTCTATATCTCCGGCCAGCTGCTGACCGAGGACTACTACGCCTTCAACAAGCTGGCCAGAGCATTGGTGGGAACCAACAATATCGACAGCAATTCGCGCCTGTGCATGAGCTCGGCGGTGGTCGGCTACAAGCGCAGCCTCGGCGCCGACGCCCCGCCCTGCAGCTATGAAGACATCGAGCAGAGCGACTGCCTGCTGATCGCCGGCTCCAACATGGCCTACGCCCACCCGGTGCTGTTCCGCCGTCTGGAAGAAGCCAAGGCGCGCCGCCCAGAGATGAAGGTGATCGTCATTGACCCGCGGCGCACCGACACTTGCGAGCTGGCCGACCTGCATCTGGCGATTCTGCCCGGCACCGATGTGGCGCTGTTTCACGGCATCCTGCATATCCTGCTGTGGGAGGGCTGGATCAACCGCGCCTATATCGACGCCCACACAGAAGGCTTCGAAGCACTGAAGAAGCTGGTGCGCGACTACAGCCCGGCAGTCACCGCCGACCTTTGCGGCATCAGTCTGGACGATCTGCAGCGCTGCGCCGAGCTGATCGGCCGAGCGCCCTCCTTCCTCTCGCTGTGGTGCATGGGGCTGAACCAGTCCAGCGCCGGCAGCGCCAAGAACAGCGCACTGATCAACCTGCACCTGGCCACCGGGCAGATCGGCAAGCCCGGCGCCGGCCCCTTCTCGCTGACCGGCCAGCCCAATGCCATGGGCGGCCGCGAGACCGGCAGCCTGAGCAACCTGCTGCCGGGCCACCGCGAGGCCGGCAACGCCGAACACCGTGCCGAAGTCGCCGCCTACTGGGGCGTCGATGCACTGCCGGAGACGCCCGGCCTGTCCGCCATCGAGTTGTTCGATGCGGTGCACGACGGCCGCATCAAGGCGCTGTGGATCGCCTGCACCAACCCGGCGCAGTCGCTGCCGAACCAGAGCAAAGTGCACGAGGCCCTGGCCGCCTGCCCCTTCGTCGTGGTGCAGGAAGCCTTCTTCACCACCGAGACCTGCCGCTACGCCGACCTGCTGCTGCCGGCCGCCAGCTGGGGCGAGAAGGAAGGCACGGTGACCAACTCCGAGCGCCGCGTCAGCCATGTGCGCCGCGCCGTGCCAGCGCCCGCAGAGGCGCGGCCCGATTGGTCGATCACCTGCGACTTTGCTCGTCGCCTGGAAATTTTGCTCCGCCCCAGCCTGCCAAGCCTGTTCGACTTCTCCAGCAGCGAGGCGCTGTTCGAGGAATACAAACACCTGACCGCCAAGCGCGACCTCGACCTCTCGGGGCTGAGCTACGCGCTGTTGGATGATCAAGGTCCTCAGCAGTGGCCGTTCCCGGTCGGCGCGTACCAGGGCACCCAACGCCTCTATTCCGACGGGAATTTTCCCACCGTCAGCGGGCGCGCTCAGTTCCATGCCGACCCGTACCGCGCGCCGAAGGAAAAGCGCGAGGCGCGCTATTCGCTCACCCTCAACACCGGCCGCCTGCGCGATCAGTGGCACGGTATGAGCCGTACCAGCACCGCCGCACGCCTGTTCGGCCATGTCGAATCTGCCGTGCTCGGCCTGCACCCGGATGAACTGCGGCGTCGGCGCCTGCAGGACGGCGACCTGATCCAACTGCGCAGCCGCCGTGGCAGCCTGATCCTGCCGGTGCAGGCCGACGAGTCGGTGCGTCCCGGTCAGGCCTGGCTGCCGATGCACTGGGGCGACCGCTTCCTCAAAGGCCTGGGCACCAATGTCTTGACCCAGCCGGCCTTCGATCCACTGTCCAAACAGCCGGAGCTCAAGCATGCCGGTGTCGAGGTGGACAAGGTGGAACTGCCCTGGCAGCTGTTCGCCCTGGTCGAGGGTGACGTACAGAGCCGCTTCGAGGCGCTGCGTCCGCTGTTCGAAGCGTTCGCCTACGCCAGCCTCACCCCCACCGGTCGCGAGCGCCCCGCTCTGCTGATCCGCGCCGCCAGCGCAGTGTCGCCGCCGCCCGAGCTGTTAGCGCAGATCGACCGGCTGCTGCGCCTGAATGAAGGACCGGTGCTGGCCTACGACGACCCGCGCCGTGCGGTAGGCAAACGTGTGCGTATCGAGGATGGCCGTATCGTCAGCATTCGTCTGGCCGGTGAAACCGCCGCCAGCGAATGGCTCAGAAGCCTGTGGCTGGAAGGTCAGGCCAATGCCGACCTGCGTCGCTGGCTGCTTGCGCCAGTCTCCGCGCCGCCAGGCAATTCCAGCACCACGCTGGGCGGCAAGATCCTGTGCAACTGCCTGAACGTCAGCGAAGGCACGGTGCGTGTCGGCATCGAACGCGGCCTGGACCTGGATGGGTTAAAGCAGACGCTCAAATGCGGCACCAGTTGTGGCTCCTGTGTACCCGAAATCAAACGCCTGCTGGCCCAGCAGTCAGTGGCGAGACACGCGTAGGGTGCGGTGCGCGCACCGCTGCAAAAAATTCGGTGCGCACGACCTAGGCGGCCCCGCGACACCCAACGAGAGGTGGTAAAGATGAATGCAAAAGTCTGGCTGGTAGGCGCTGGCCCTGGTGATCCCGAGTTGCTGACGCTCAAGGCGGTCAAGGCGCTGAAGCAGGCCGAGATCGTGATGATCGACGATCTGGTCAACCCGGCCGTGCTCGAACATTGCCCCAGCGCGCGTATCGTCTCGGTAGGCAAGCGCGGCGGCTGTCGCTCCACCCCGCAGGCCTTCATCCATCGTTTGATGCTGCGCTACGCACGCCAGGGCAAATGCGTGGTGCGCCTGAAAGGCGGCGATCCGTGCATCTTTGGTCGCGGCAGCGAGGAAGCCGACTGGCTCGGCGAACATGGAATCGACGTGGAAATGGTCAACGGCATTACCGCTGGGCTGGCTGGCGCCACCAACTGCGGTATTCCTTTAACCTTGCGCGGTGTGGCTCGCGGCGTCACCTTGGTCACTGCCCATACTCAGGATGACAGTTCATTGAACTGGACAGCCCTGGCCAAAAGCGGCACGACATTGGTGGTCTATATGGGCGTGGCCAAGTTGGCGGACATTCGTGACGGCCTGCTCGCTGGCGGCATGAGCAATGAGATGCCGGTAGCGATGATCGAGAACGCCTCGCTGCCCGAGCAACGCGAATGCCGCAGCCACCTCGCAACGATGCAGGACGACGCGATGGCCTTCGCTCTGAAAAGCCCGGCCATTCTGGTGATCGGCGAAGTCGCCCGCGCCAGCACCCAGTTCAGCATGCCCCTGCTCCTGCATGCGTGAATGCTTCACGCACCAGCGAGGCCGTTGTTTGCCCGTCGCCCCCTCGGCGGGCTTTTTATTCCAGAAAAGAAAAAACCCGGCCGAGGCCGGGTTTTTCTTAAAGCACCAGAAGCATTACTGCTTAACTTGGGCTTCTACTTCAGCTTCAACGCGACGGTTGATAGCGCGACCAGCGTCGGTGGCGTTGTCAGCAACCGGACGGGTTTCACCATAACCGGCAGTGCTCACGCGGCTACCGTCAACACCGTACTGGTTAACCAGTACTTCACGAACGGCGTTTGCACGACGCTCGGACAGTTTCTGGTTGTAAGCGTCGCTACCAACGGAGTCGGTGTGACCTTCAACAGTGGTGGTGGTCTGCGGGTACTGGTTCATGAAGTCAGCCAGGTTCTTGATGTCGCCATAGCTTTCTTCTTTGACGCGGTCTTTGTCGAAGTCGAACTTGACGTCCAGCTCAACGCGAACAGCTTCCATTACCGGCTCAGGAGCAGGCTCTGGCATCGGCTCAGGTGCAGCAGCTACGACCGGAGCCGGAGCAGGCTTGCTGCCACCACCGAAGTTCAGACCAACACCCACGCCAGCTTGCCACTCGGTGTCGCCCTGGTCGATGTTGTACAGAGCGTCAACGCCAGCACGGGCGTAGAACATTTCGGTGAAGTAGTACTTGGCACCAGCGCCAGCGATAGCCAGGGTGGAGTGGTTGCGACCACCGCTGTTGGCATCACCGATGCTCTGATGGCCGAAACCGGCAGAGACGTACGGACGCAGACCAACACCCGGCTGACCGAAGTGGTAGATAGCCTTCAGGTCGGTCAGGTTGCCCTTGATGTTTTTGCTGCCTTGCGAACCTTCGCCACGCAGGTCGTGGTATTCGCCGTAGGACAGCGCCAGTTCGACGTCGTCAGTCAGGTAGTAGCCGATGCTGCCACCGAACAGGTTGCCTTCGTTGTGCGCGTAATCACGCTGAACGTCGGTGAAGTAGCGATTGACGAAGCCCTCCACCTCGACGGCGCCTTGGCCTTGCGCCAGCGCGCCGAAGGAGGTTGCGGCAACGAGAGAGCCAATGACTACGCCCAAGGTGTTTTTTACTTTCATCCGTTAAATCCCCATCTTGGTGGTTAATAAGTCACCGTTAATTTCAGTCGGCAACTTGGCGGCGATTTTATCAGGTTTCGCCACTCCCTTAGTGGTCGGGAAGCTGAACTAAGTTTCGGAAGTTTCCGAAAATTTATCCCGCAACCGATCCAATGCGCGCTTGTAACGCATCTTCGTTGCGCTCAAGCCCATGTGCATGATGTCGGCAATCTCTTGAAACTCGAGCTCTGCGACAAAACGTAGCACCAGAATTTCGCGGTCGATCGGGTTGACGTGAACCAACCAGCGATCAAGACCGCCTCGCTCCTCGACTTTAGGTGTCTTCTCGTCGGAAGCTTCTTCGAGCGGATCCAAACTCAAGGCGTCAATCAATCGACGCTTGCGCCGCTCTTTTCGATACTGAGTAATGCATTCGTTGTAGGTGATGCTATAGAGCCAGGTCTTGAACTTGGACTTACCCTCAAAGTTCTTGAGGCCATAAAGAACCTTGAGCATCACCTCCTGACAGACATCGTCAGCATCCCTTTCGTTCCCCAGATAACGCGCACAAACGTTAAATAATGTTCGCTGGTAGCGTCTCATCAACTCTTCATAAGCACGAGTGATGTGAAACAGCTCGTCGTGGGCGCGCGCCACCAGCTCTTCATCGGTGAGCTCGCGGGGGTCGTAGCGCGTGGGCAGGGCTTGAGCTTTGTTCAAAACGAGTCGGGCCGACGGTCAGGACGAAAAGTGCCCGGCAGGTCACGCCTGTCGGGCAGCTGCATAAAATAACAGATTGGCGTCAGCGACTGTTCACGCGTTGCTCGAGCATCACTCGATTGGCTACCGATACCAGCTCGCCGGCATCGGTCAACAGGGTGGTTTTCACTGTACCGATCTCTTCGATCTGGCCTTCGACCTCACCAACCTGCACTTGTTGCCCGACCTGGTACAACTCGCGCACATAGATGCCTGCCAGGATCTGGCTGGCGATATCGCGGCTGCCCAGCCCCAGGGCCAGGGCGACCGCCAGACCGACGGAGATCAGCACGATGGCGATGACGTTGTTGAGCAGGTCGGTTTTGACCTCCAGTTGGCCGATGGCAACCGAGATGCTGATGATGATCACCAGCCCCTGCGCCACGCGCCCCAGACCGTTGGCGTATTCGAGCCCCACACCTTCAGCGGCGCCGCGTACCAGGCTGCTGACCAGTTGCGCGAGCAGCACGCCAGCCAGCAGCACCAGCGCTGCGCCGAAGACCTTGGGCAGATACAGCGCCAGCACGTCGAGGGTTGCAGACACGCGCTGCAGGCCGAGCGATTCAGCGGCCGAGACCAGGAAGATCAGCAGAACGAACCAGTAGACGATCTTGCCGATCAGCGTCGAAACCGACGCGTGAATACCCACGCGAGCCAGCAGCTTGGTCAGCCCGGTGCCCATCATCAGGCGGTCCAGGCCAACCTTGCCGAGCAGCTTGGACAGCAGCGTGTCGAGCAACTTGGCGACGACGAAGCCGAGCAGCACCAGCACCAGCGCGACGAACAGGTTGGGAATGAATCCGGCAACCTTGGTCCACAGTGCGGTCATCGCGGAGATCAGGCTTTGGGTCCAGGGATCGAGTTCCATTTCAGTCGGCCTTATCAGCAGAAGCAGAGGATTGGGTACGGCGCGATACCGGCGCGACATGCGCCGAACCGTTGTTCAGGGCGATCATCAGGGCCTGCGCCCAGTGGCCCATCAGGCTGAACAGATCACCAGCACCGACCTGGCGGTTGGCGGTCTTGAGAACCCGGTGCAGGCAAGCATCGTCGTCATGACTGGACGGCGAGGACTTGAGCAAATCGCGTAGAGACTCTTCGAATGGATCGTGCATGCGCACCTCACGGGATGTCACGGCTAGACGCAGTAGCCAGCGGATGAGTCACACATCACAACCAACGCCAACGGCGAAAAAGCAGCAGTTGCACCAGCGCCAGAAGCCCCATGAGGCCGCAGGCGATGAAGAAGCCAATGGGGTTTTCGGCGCCCGGAATTCCGCCAACGTTGATGCCCAGCAGGCCGGTGAGGAAGGTCAACGGCAGGAACATGCCGGTGATCACCGTGAAGCGATACATGATGCGATTCATCCGTTCGCCAAGACGACGCCCCTCGGCTTCAAGCACCAGGCCGACACGCTCGCGGATCAGCTCGAGCTCCTCCAGATAGCGCGTCAGGCGGTTGTTCAGCTCGTTCCAGTAGTCATCGTCATCATCGACGAACCAGGGCTCTCGGTTGCGCGCCAGCTGGGCATAAAGGTCGCGCTGCGGCGCAAGAAAGCGCCGCAGGCCGGCCGCGCGCCGACGAACCTGCAGCATCAGGCTGTGATTGGGCAGATAGCGCTCGTTGTCATCGAGGCGATCTTCCTCTTCGTCGAGCTGCTCACTCAGCTCCAGGATCAGGTCATCGACGCGACTGGTCAGGTGCCGAGCCAACTCCAGAAGCAGTTCGGAGGAGGTTTTCGGGCCCTTGCCGGCCAGCAGATCGGCGATCAGTGCGTCGGTCGCGAGCAGCGGTCGCAGACGCAGGGAAATCACCCGCCGGGCATCGGCGAAAATGCGCACCGAGACCATGTCCTCCGGCTCGGCGCCGGGATTGCGATTGACCCCACGCAGGAAGATCAGCAGCTCGTTGTTTGGCAAAGGCAACAGACGCGGCCGAGTGTTTTCTTCCAGCAGCAGGCCGCAGGCAAACTCATCCAGCCCACTGCTTTCGAATAGCCAGCGTCGTGCCTGCTCCTGGCTGCGATCCCAGTGCAGCCAAAGGCTTTCATGCTCGCCCAGCTGCAAGCTGTCCAGCTGATCGCGGCTGATGCTACGCGCACCGCCGCGACCATCGAGGACGAAGGCATGCAACAGCGCCGATTCCTGATCCTGCATCAGCTTATTCCGGCATTTTCAGAGCTTGCGGGGAGACGATGACACCGTTGTTGTCGGCATACAGGTACTCGCCCGGCTTGAAAGTGACGCCGCCAAAGGTGACCGGCACATTCAGATCACCGATGCCACGCTTGTCGGTCTTCATCGGATGGCTGGCCAGCGCCTGGACACCCAGATCGGTCTGCGCGATCACGTCGACGTCACGGATGCAGCCGTATACGACGATGCCTTCCCAGCCATTTTTGGCGGCCTTTTCGGCCAGCATGTCGCCCAGCAGTGCACGACGCAGGGAGCCACCACCATCGACCACCAGCACCTTGCCCTGACCGGGCAGATCGACCTGCTCCTTCACCAGCGAGTTGTCCTCATGGCACTTGATGGTGACGATCTGCCCTCCGAAGGAGTCGCGACCGCCGTAGTTGGCGAATATCGGCTCGACGACCTGAACCAGATCAGGGTAGGCATCGCACAGATCAGGGGTGATGTAATGCATGACGGAACTCCTTTCGACAAATGGATGAACGGCAAGCAAGCGACAGCCCCGGAAATGACCATCGACGCACGAGGCGTCACATATTACCGGTAAGCACCCGCCGAAGAAACGTTACGACAGCTCAGACACCTGCGACAAAGACCTGCTCGGCAGATTCCCCTGGCAGTTGCAGATGCTGCAGCCACTGCTCGACCAGCGGCCAGACTTCGCGCTGCGCCTCCTTGCTCACCAGCATCTCGATATGCCCGAAGTCGCTGCTGAAGCCTTTGTCCTTGCCCAGCAGCAGAAATTGCCTCGGCGCAGCGCTGCATTGTTCCACCAGCTTGTGACAGGCCCAGGCAGGGTCCTGAGGATCGGCTACAGCCGCCACGCCCAGAAGCGGTACGCGCATCCGCGCGAGACCTGCCCACCAGTCCTGCTCGCCGTCGCCGAAACGCCCGAACAGCTTGAGCCAGCTCAGGGTTTCCAGCGCCAGACCGATCGGCTCGTCTTCTGGCCCGCGCTTCAGGCGGCGCCCTGAAAGATAGGGTAAGGCCAGCAGCAGTAAACGAGCGCCCCACTCCACTGGCGGAATCTTCAAGGGCCAGTAGGTGCGGCTGATCTGACTGCCGAACAGCGCGGCCGAACGAGCACGCGACTGCTCGAGATAACCGCCCCCCAGGGCAGCTGCCAGAATTACCCCACCCAGGGAGTGACCGACCCAGTGCGCAGCCTGCCCTGTCTGCTCGAAGATGAAATCCGCGATGGCTGGCAGGTCGTAGCGCACGTACTGCGCGACATTGTTGTCGCGATAGCCTTGGTTGCGCGGCGACAGACCATGGCCACGCATCTCCGCTATCCAGATATCGAAGCCGGCGCGCGCCAGGTAGGCGCCCAGGCCGATACCCTTGGGCGAATACCAGAACCTTCGGTTGGAAAAACTGCCATGCAGCAACACCACAGGCACACCGCGCGCATCTTCGGCACCGGCCAGACCCAATCGAGTCAAGGCCAGTTCGACGCTGGAGTCCGGACTGTTGTTGGGTTTGAGAAGATAGACGTCTTCGCTGAGATCACCGCGCAGTTCGGCACTGATCAGGGCAACGGGGAAAAGCTCACTACTGCTTTGCATGAATCGGACAACCGCAATGGCGCTGCGCCATAAAGACGAACGAAACCCATAAAAAACCGCCGGAGCGACGTGCGAATCGCTGGCGACGGCTAGGGGGACTGATCAGCAAAAAGGGCGGGTTCGACCCGCCCTTTTCCGGTTCAGCGACGGGTATCAGGCGGGCTGCGCTTCGGCCAGGAAGAACCAGGTATCGAGCACCGAATCCGGGTTCAGCGACACGCTCTCGATGCCCTGCTCCATCAGCCACTTGGCCAGATCCGGGTGGTCCGACGGGCCCTGGCCGCAGATGCCGATGTATTTGCCGGCCTTGTTGCAGGCGGCGATGGCATTGGCGAGCAGCTTCTTCACGGCCGGGTTACGCTCATCGAACAGATGGGCGACGATGCCGGAGTCACGATCCAGGCCCAGGGTCAGCTGGGTCAGGTCGTTGGAACCGATGGAGAAGCCGTCGAAGAACTCCAGGAACTCCTCGGCCAGCAGCGCGTTGGACGGCAGCTCGCACATCATGATGACCTTCAGGCCATCCTGACCGCGCGCCAGGCCATTGCTGGCCAGCAGCTCGACCACTTGCGACGCCTCGCCCAGGGTACGCACGAAGGGCACCATGATCTCGACGTTGGTCAGGCCCATCTCGCCCCGCACCTTCTTCAGCGCACGGCATTCCAGCTCGAAGCAGTCGCGGAAGGATTCGCTGATGTAGCGCGAAGCACCGCGGAAACCCAGCATCGGGTTTTCTTCTTCCGGCTCGTACAGCTTGCCGCCGATCAGGTTGGCGTATTCGTTGGACTTGAAGTCCGACAGGCGCACAATGACTTTCTTCGGCCAGAAGGCAGCGGCCAGGGTGCTGATGCCCTCGACCAGCTTCTCGACGTAGAAGTCGACCGGGTCGCCATAGCCGGCGATGCGTTTCTCGACGCTGTCCTTGATTTCCGGCGGCAGGCTGGCGAAGTTCAGCAGTGCCTTGGGGTGCACGCCGATCATGCGGTTGATGATGAATTCCAGACGGGCCAGGCCCACACCTTCGTTCGGCAGCTGGGCGAAGTCGAAGGCGCGATCCGGGTTACCGACGTTCATCATGATCTTGAACGGCAGATCCGGCATGGCATCGACCGAGTTCTTGCGGATGTCGAAGCCCAGCTCACCCTCGAAGATGAAGCCGGTATCGCCCTCGGCGCAGGAGACGGTGACACCCTGGCCATCCTTCAGCACGCTGGTAGCATTGCCGCAACCAACCACTGCCGGAATACCCAGCTCACGGGCGATGATCGCCGCGTGGCAGGTACGGCCGCCACGGTTGGTGACGATAGCGCTGGCACGCTTCATCACCGGTTCCCAATCCGGGTCGGTCATGTCGGAGACCAGCACGTCGCCCGGCTGCACCTTGTCCATTTCGGACACATCGTGGATCACCCGCACCTTGCCGGCGCCGATGCGCTGACCGATGGCGCGACCTTCCACCAGAACGGTGCCCTTCTCTTTCAGCAGGTAGCGCTCCATCACGGTAGCGCTGGAGCGGCTCTTCACGGTTTCCGGGCGGGCCTGCACGATGTACAGCTTGCCGTCGTCACCATCCTTCGCCCACTCAATGTCCATCGGGCGGCCGTAGTGTTTCTCGATGATCAGCGCCTGCTTGGCCAGCTCGCTGACCTCGGCATCGGTGATGCAGAAACGCGCGCGATCGGCACGGTCGACCTCGACTGTCTTGACCGAACGACCGGCCTTGGCTTCGTCGCCGTAGACCATCTTGATCGCCTTGCTGCCCAGATTGCGACGCAGGATTGCCGGACGGCCAGCCTCCAGGGTCGGCTTGTGCACGTAGAACTCGTCGGGGTTCACCGCGCCCTGCACCACGGTCTCGCCGAGACCATAGGCGCCGGTGATGAACACCACATCACGGAAGCCGGACTCGGTGTCCAGGGTGAACATCACACCGGCGGTGCCGGTTTCCGAACGCACCATGCGCTGCACACCAGCGGACAGGGCGACCAGCTTGTGGTCGAAGCCCTGGTGCACGCGATAGGCGATGGCGCGGTCATTGAACAGCGAGGCGAAGACTTCCTTGGTAGCGCGGATCACGTTGTCCACGCCGCGGATGTTGAGGAAGGTTTCCTGCTGGCCGGCGAAAGAGGCATCCGGCAGGTCTTCGGCGGTAGCGGAGGAGCGCACGGCCACAGCCATGTTGTCGTTACCTGCGCTCATGGTGGCGAAGGCTTCGCGAATCTGCTTGTCCAGCTCAGCCGGGAACTCGGCGTCCATCACCCATTGGCGAATCTGCGCACCGGTCTTGGCCAGGGCGTTGACGTCATCGACATCGAGTGCGTCGAGCGCTGCGTGGATCTGCGCATTCAGGCCGCTTTGCTCGAGAAAGTCGCGATAAGCCTGAGCCGTAGTGGCGAAACCGCCGGGAACCGAGACACCGGCGCCGGCCAGGTTACTGATCATCTCGCCGAGGGATGCGTTCTTGCCCCCCACATGCTCAACATCGTGATTGCCGAGCTTATCGAGGGAAACTACGTACTCTACCAAGGTGATCTCTCCACTAACTGTATTGGAAAAGCTCATTGGGCTGCGCAATGTCGAACGACCGAAGTCGCGCGATTGTGGCCTTGCCCTTGTATAAGTAACAATGCCGAACCCGGTGGGCCCGGCGTAAAATGCGGCCTATCATAGCCAAGAATCGAACTCAGCTTAAGGCCTTTGGCGCAAATGAAACGTACCGCTTTCTTCATCTCCGACGGCACCGGCATCACCGCCGAAACCTTGGGCCAGAGCCTGCTCGCGCAGTTCGAGAACATTCAGTTCACCAAACTGACCCGCCCCTACATCGACAGCGTCGATAAAGCGCGCGCCATGGTACAACAAATCGATGCCGCCGCCGAAAGGGACGGCGCCCGTCCGATCATCTTCGACACCATCGTCAACCGCGATATTCGTGCGATTCTCGATACCGCCAATGGTTTCATGATCGACATTTTCTCGACCTTCCTCTCGCCACTGGAGCAGGAGCTGAGCTCGCACTCCTCCTACTCCGTCGGCAAGTCGCACTCCATCGGCCAGCACTCCAACTACATGGAGCGCATCGAGGCGGTCAACTTCGCCCTCGACAACGACGATGGTGCGCGCACCCATTACTACGACAAAGCCGACCTGATCCTGGTCGGCGTGTCACGCTGCGGCAAGACGCCAACCTGCCTGTACATGGCCATGCAATACGGTATCCGCGCCGCCAACTACCCGCTGACCGAAGACGACATGGAGCGCCTGCAGCTCCCAGAGTCGTTGAAGAAGTACCGCGACAAGCTGTTCGGCCTGACCATCGACCCGGATCGCCTCACCGCCATCCGCCACGAGCGCAAGCCCAACAGCCGTTACGCCAGCTTCGCCCAGTGCGAGTTCGAAGTGCGTGAGGTGGAAGGTCTGTTCCGCCGTGAAAACATCGCTTTCATCAACTCCACGCATTTCTCGGTCGAGGAGATTTCGGCCAAGATCCTGGTGGAAAAAGGTGTTGAGCGACGCCTTAAATAACCAACATAAGCTCATGTTTCAAAAGAGAAAAGGCTCGATACTTCGAGCCTTTTCTAGTTTAAGCCGTTAGAAGCTGCCACCCGGCACACGCACCCAGCCTTCCATGAGGATGCGCGCACTGCGGCTCATCACTGCCTTGGTCACTGTCCACTGACCATCGACCAGACGGGCCTGTGCACCAACCCGCAAGGTGCCGGACGGATGGCCAAAACGCACCGCCTCACGCTCGCCACCGCCAGCGGCGATGTTGACCAGCGTTCCCGGAATCGCCGCCGCCGTGCCGATGGCCACCGCGCAGGTGCCCATCATGGCGTGGTGCAGCTTGCCCATCGACAGTGCGCGCACCAGCAGATCGACATCGCCAGCTTTTACATCCTTGCCGCTGGAAGTGCGGTAATCCTTGGGCGGACTGACGAAGGCGATCTTCGGCGTGTGCTGACGTGTCGCAGCCTCCTCGGTCGTTTTGATCAGCCCCATGCGCAGCGCACCGGCAATACGGATCTGCTCGAAACGCGCCAGCTGCGCGGGGTCGCCATTGATGGCCTCACGCAGCTCGGTGCCCTGGTAGCCGATGTCTTCGGCATTGACGAAGATGGTCGGGATGCCGGCGGTGATCATGGTCGCCTTGAAGGTACCGATGCCAGGCACGTCGAGGTCATCGACCAGGTTGCCGGTGGGAAACATCGAGCCGCCCTCTTCGCCATCGTCCGACGGCTCGAGAAACTCCAGCACGATCTCCGCTGCCGGGAAGGTCACGCCGTCCAGCTCGAAATCGCCGGTTTCCTGCACCTGGCCGTTACTGATCGGCACGTGGGCGATGATGGTCTTGTGGATATTAGCCTGCCAGATACGCACCACGCAGGTGCCGTTCTCGGGAATCCGCGCAGGGTCGATCAGGCCGGCATGAATAGCGAAGGCGCCAGCTGCCGTGGACAGGTTGCCGCAGTTGCCGCTCCAGTCGACGAAGGCCTTGTCGATGGAGACTTGGCCGTAGAGGTAATCGACGTCATGCCCGGGCTGAGTGCTTTTCGACAGGATCACGCACTTGGAGGTACTCGAGGTGGCACCGCCCATGCCGTCGATCTGCGCGACATACGGATCGGGACTGCCGATCACACGCATGAACAGCTTGTCGCGCGCCTCGCCAGGTACCTGGCAACGCTCGGGCAGATCCTGCAGGCGGAAGAATACGCCCTTGCTGGTGCCACCACGCATGTAGGTGGCGGGGATTTTCACTTGCGGCAGATGAGCCATGAGTGCAGTCCTGAAAGAATGATGATGCAGGTTTTCCCGGATCACATCCGGGCGAGCGCTACCGTTTCTTGTAGGAGCGAGCTCTGCTCGCGAATAGCCTCGTAGAGAAGCTTCGTTCGCGAGCAGAGCTCGCTCCTACAGAAGGTGTACCGGCCCGCTTAGGGGCCGGTCGTTACATCAAGCCACCGCGCCTTCGAGGAAGTCCTTGGCGAAGCGCTGCAGCACGCCGCCGGCCTTGTACACGCTGACATCCGCTGCGGTATCCAGGCGGCAGGTCACCGGTACGCGCAGTAGCTCTCCGTTGCGGCGATTGACCACCAGGGTCAGGTCGCAGCGCGGCGAGATATCGCCCTCGATGTCATAGGTTTCAGTGCCATCCAGCCCCAGGGTCAGTCGCGTGGTGCCCGGTTTGAATTCCACCGGCAGCACGCCCATGCCCACCAGGTTGGTACGGTGAATGCGTTCAAAGCCTTCAGCGACGATCACTTCCACACCCGCCAAACGCACACCCTTGGCCGCCCAGTCGCGGGACGATCCCTGGCCGTAGTCGGCACCGGCGACGATGATCAGGTTCTGCTTGCGGTTCAGATAGGTCTCGATGGCCTCCCACATGCGCATTACCTGGCCTTCTGGCTCGACACGGGCCAGCGAACCCTTCTTCACCTGCCCGTTGACCACGGCCATCTCGTTGATCAGTTGCGGGTTGGCGAAGGTGGCGCGCTGCGCGGTCAGGTGGTCGCCGCGGTGGGTGGCGTAGGAGTTGAAGTCCTCTTCCGGCAGGCCCATTTTCGCCAGGTACTCGCCGGCGGCCGAGTCGGCCAGGATGGCGTTGGACGGCGACAGGTGATCGGTGGTGATGTTGTCCGGCAGGATCGCCAGCGGACGCATGCCCTTGAGCGTGCGCTCGCCGGCCAGCGCGCCTTCCCAGTAAGGCGGACGGCGGATATAGGTGCTCGTCGGGCGCCAGTCGTACAGCGGGCTCTCGGCCTCCTGCACGCTGCCCAGGTCGAACATCGGGATATAGATCTGCTTGAACTGCTCTGGCTTCACCGAGGCGGCGACGATGGCGTCGATCTCCTCGTCGCTCGGCCACAAATCCTTCAGCGTGATCGGATTGCCCTGAGCATCGCTGCCCAGCGCATCCTGTTCGATATCGAAACGCACAGTGCCGGCGATGGCATAGGCGACCACCAGCGGCGGCGAGGCGAGGAAGGCCTGTTTGGCGTAGGGATGGATGCGCCCGTCGAAGTTGCGGTTGCCACTAAGCACTGCGGTGGCATACAGGTCGCGGTCGATGATTTCCTTCTGGATTACCGGATCGAGCGCGCCTGACATGCCATTACAGGTGGTGCAGGCGTAGGCGACGATGCCGAAGCCGAGCTTCTCCAGCTCAGGCAACAAACCGGCCTCTTCCAGGTACAGCTTGGCGACCTTGGAACCCGGTGCGAACGAGGTCTTCACCCAGGGTTTGCGCACCAGGCCCAGCGCGTTGGCCTTCTTCGCAACCAGGCCGGCGGCGATGACGTTGCGCGGGTTGGAGGTGTTGGTGCAACTGGTGATGGCGGCGATGATCACAGCGCCATCCGGCATCAGGCCTTCGGCCTCTTCGACTTTGCCGCTCTGCAGCTTGGCCTCGTCAGCAATGCCGCGCTCGGCCAGTGCCGAGGTCGGCAAGCGGCGATGCGGGTTGCTCGGGCCTGCCATGTTGCGCACCACGCTGCCCAGGTCGAAGCGCAGCACGCGCTCGTACTCGGCGGTTTTCAGCGCGTCGTTCCAAAGGCCGAGGGTCTTGGCGTAGGTTTCCACCAGCGCCACCTGCTCCGGCTCGCGACCAGTGAGCTTGAGGTAGTCGATGGTCTGGCCGTCGATATAGAACATCGAGGCCGTGGCGCCATACTCCGGGCACATATTGGAGATGGTCGCGCGGTCGCCGATGGACAGACTGTCCGCCCCCTCGCCGAAGAACTCGACCCAGGCACCGACCACTCGTTCCTTGCGCAGAAACTCGGTGATTGCCAGAACGATATCGGTGGCGGTGATGCCAGGTTGACGCTTGCCGGTGAGCTCGACGCCGACGATATCCGGCAGGCGCATCATCGAGGCATGACCAAGCATAACCGTCTCGGCTTCCAGGCCGCCGACTCCAATGGCGATCACGCCCAGGGCATCGACGTGCGGGGTGTGCGAGTCGGTACCGACGCAGGTGTCGGGGAAGGCAATGCCACCACGCGCCTGGATCACCGGGCTCATTTTCTCCAGGTTGATCTGGTGCATGATGCCGTTGCCCGCAGGGATCACGTCGACGTTCTTGAACGCGGTTTTCGTCCAGTCGATGAAGTGGAAGCGATCCTCGTTGCGGCGGTCCTCGATGGCGCGGTTCTTCTCGAAGGCGTCCGGATCAAAACCCGGCGCTTCCACGGCCAGCGAGTGGTCGACGATCAGCTGGGTCGGTACTACCGGGTTGACCTTGGACGGATCACCACCCTGCTCGGCGATGGCGTCACGCAGGCCGGCCAGGTCGACCAGCGCGGTCTGGCCAAGAATGTCGTGGCAGACAACGCGCGCCGGATACCAGGGAAAGTCCAGGTCGCGCTTGCGGTAGACCAGCTGTTCCAGCGACGCGGTTAGATCCTGCGGCTCGCAGCGGCGCACCAGTTGCTCGGCGAGTACGCGCGAGGTGTAGGGCAGCTTGTCCCAGGCACCGGCCTGGATCGCCTCGACCGCCTCACGTGCGTCGAAGTAATCCAGTGCAGTGCCGGGCAGGCGCTTGCGGTATTGGCTATTCACGGTGTCGTTCATGGTTATTTACGATCCTTGAGCGGTACGAACTTCAGGTCTTCGGGGCCTGTGTAGTTGGCGCTCGGGCGGATGATCTTGCCGTCGATACGCTGTTCGATGACGTGCGCCGACCAGCCGGCAGTGCGGGCGATGACGAACAGCGGGGTGAACATGGCGGTGGGCACGCCCATCATGTGGTAGCTCACGGCGCTGAACCAGTCGAGGTTG
Source organism: Pseudomonas sediminis (assembly GCF_039555755.1). Classification (NCBI taxonomy): domain Bacteria; kingdom Pseudomonadati; phylum Pseudomonadota; class Gammaproteobacteria; order Pseudomonadales; family Pseudomonadaceae; genus Pseudomonas; species Pseudomonas sediminis. The sequence goes on along the minus strand of NZ_CP154631.1, from coordinate 3,989,030 downwards.
GGGAACATCTTCTTGATGTCCCACATGATGGTTTCCAGGCGCTCGGCGATGTCATACATCTTGGTATTGCCCTGCTCCACGGACAGCTCGCGGGCCACTTCCTTGATCACCTTGTTGCGTGGGTCGCTGACGGTGTAGACCGGGTGACCGAAGCCGATCACCACTTCCTTGCGCCCTACCCGCTCACGAATGTCAGCCTCGGCCTCGTCCGGGCTGTCGTAGCGCTTCTGCACCTCGAAGGCCACCTCGTTGGCGCCGCCGTGTTTCGGCCCGCGCAGCGCGCCGATGGCGCCGGCGATGCAGGAGAACAGGTCGGAGCCGGTGCCGGCGATCACCCGCGAGGTGAAGGTCGAGGCATTAAATTCATGCTCGGCATACAGGTTGAGCGAGGTGTGCATGGCGCGCACCCAGGACTCGCGCGGCTTCTCGCCATGCAGCAGGTGCAGGAAGTGGCCGCCGATGGAGTCGTCGTCGGTGTCCACCTCGATGCGCTTGCCGTTGTGGCTGTAGTGATACCAGTACAGCAGCGCCGAACCGAGAGAGGCCATGAGTTTGTCAGCGATATCACGCGCGCCCGGATGGTTGTGGTCATCCTTCTCCGGCGCCAGGCAACCGAGCACGGACACCGCAGTGCGCATCACGTCCATCGGGTGCGCCGAAGGCGGTAGTTGCTCCAGCGCTGCCTTGACCCCGGCCGGCAGGCCGCGCAACGCCTTGAGCTTGGCCTTGTAGCCGGCCAGTTCGGCAACGTTGGGCAGCTTGCCATGCACCAGCAGATGGGCGATTTCCTCGAACTCGCAGCGGTTGGCGAAATCGAGCACGTCATAGCCACGGTAGTGCAGATCGTTGCCGGTGCGGCCGACAGTGCACAGCGCGGTGTTGCCCGCAGCGGTGCCGCTGAGGGCGACGGATTTCTTCGGCTTGAAGCCTGGCGTGGTTTCGGTGGCGCTCATGGTCATCTCCTCAAATCTTCTTGTTCTGCTTACTGTCAGCGGTAGCGAACCGTAAGAGCAGATTCATCCGCGAATCGCGAATAAAGTCGCTCCTACACAAAGCAAATCCGTGCGCCGCTTTACTTCTTACCGGCGGCGAACAGCGCGTCGAGCTTCTGCTCGAAGGCGTGGTAGCCGATGCGGTCGTAGAGTTCGGCGCGGGTCTGCATCAGCTCGATCACATCCTTCTGGTGGCCGTTCTGGCGAATCGAGGTGTAGACACTTTCCGCCGCCTTGTTCGCCGCGCGGAAGGCCGACAGCGGATACAGCTGGATGGCCACGCCGACCGAGGCCAGTTCGTCGCGGGTGAACAGCGGCGTGGCGCCAAATTCGGTGATATTGGCCAGCACCGGCACATTCAGCTCTTTGACGAAGCGTGCATAGGTCGGCAGGTCGTAAGCCGCCTCGGCGAAGATTGCATCGGCGCCGGCCTCGACATAGCGCAGGCACCGTTCGATGGCGGCGTCGACACCTTCAGCCTGGATGGCATCGGTGCGGGCGATGAGGAAGAAGTCCGGGTCGGTCTTGGCATCAGCGGCAGCTTTCACGCGGTCGCACATTTCCTCGCAGGAGACGATCTCCTTGCCCGGACGGTGGCCACAGCGCTTGGCGCCGACCTGATCCTCGATATGCGCGGCGGCGGCGCCGGCCTTGATCAGGTTCTTGATGGTGCGCTCGATATTGAAGGCGCTGGGGCCGAAGCCGGTGTCGATGTCCACCAGCAGCGGCAGATCGCAGACGTCGGTGATACGGCGTACGTCGGTGAGCACGTCATCCAGGGTGTTGATGCCCAGATCCGGCAAACCGAGCGAGCCGGCCGCGACACCACCACCTGACAGGTAGATGGCACGAAAGCCTGCGCGCTTGGCCAGCAGTGCGTGGTTGGCGTTGATCGCGCCGATCACCTGCAGTGGTTGCTCTTCGGCGAGGGCCTGGCGGAAGCGCTGGCCGGCAGAAAGCTGGGTCATGAATCACCTCGGGTCTTGGATGAAGTGGCGAGCGTCTCTCTATAGTGACGCTCGATATTGCGTTTGGAGGCGCCGATATGGCGGCGCATCAGCAGCTCGGCCAGTTCGCCGTCACGGCCTTCGATGGCATCGAGAATGCGGTGGTGTTCGGCGTAGGCCTGGTGTGGCCGGTTGGGTGTGGCGGAGAACTGCAGGCGGTACATGCGCACCAGCTGATAGAGCTCGTCGCACAGCAGTTTGGCCAGGGTGCGGTTGCCGCTGCCCTGGATGATCCGGTAGTGGAAGTCGAAGTCGCCTTCCTGCTGGTAATAACCGACACCGGCCTTGAACGCGGCGTCCTGCTCATGCAGCTCCAGCACCCGGCGCAATTCATCGATCTCGTGCTGAGTCATGCGCTCGGCGGCCAGACGGCAGGCCATGCCTTCCAAGGACTCGCGAATTTCGTAGAGCTCGACCAGTTCGTCATGACTGAGCGATACCACCCGCGCCCCCACATGCGGGACGCGCACCAGCAGCTTCTGCCCTTCCAGACGGTGGATGGCCTCACGCAGCGGACCACGGCTGATGCCATAGGTGCGCGCCAGCTCAGGCTCGGAAATCTTGCTACCCGGGGCGATCTCGCCCTTGACGATGGCAGCCTGAATCAAGCGGAAAACATGTTCGGAAAGCGTTTCCGAATCCACCTGGGGTGCTGTAGACACTTCGGACTCAAGCAGCATTATTGTCGACACCACGGAGATACAATGGCCATGAAATTACGCCTAAAAGCCATAAAGGTCAAAGCAGACCAAAGTATTGTCGACAATACTTCCAGCCAAGCCAGGCTAGCGAGCATTGACCTTACTTGCAGAAAGCTACATAAGCGTCTGTCGGCACGGAAAATCTCCATGTTAGAATCCGCGCATTCATGCCCGGCTATCGCCTTTTGCCATGGCTGCTAGACTTCACGGCAGGCCGTTGTACGGCAGGATGCCGCCAGACGCTGCCCTTCACCTGCCCCTGGCAATACCCTCTCAAGGACACATGAGACTGAAACCCTTCTCCTTACTGATCTGCCTGCTGACCTTGTGCCCGGCTCTGGCCATGGGCAAGGCAATCTATGGTCTGAACGAATATATCCACGTAGAAGAACTGGACCTGCAGGTAGCCGCCAAACTCGATACCGGCGCAAAAACCGCGTCCTTGAGTGCACGCGACATCAAGCGCTTCAAGCGCGACGGAGAAACCTGGGTGCGTTTCGTGCTGGCCATCGATGACGCCCATGAGCGCACCATCGAGCGTCCGCTATCACGTATCAGCAAGATCAAACGCCGTGCTGGCGACTTCGATCCCAATGAAGGCAAGACCTACACAGCACGCCCGGTAATCGACCTTGAACTGTGCATGGGCAAGACCCTGCGCACGATCGAAGTGAACTTGACCGACCGAAGCGCATTCCAATACCCGCTTCTGATCGGCTCCGAAGCGCTCAAGCACTTCGAAGCCATGGTCGATCCAAGCCTTAAATATGCAGCCGGCAAACCCGACTGCACCAATGACGCAACCCCTGGCGAGTAATTCCCATGCGCTCTCTGAACCTGCATCTGAAAGTCCTGATCACCCTCCTGGTGGCTCTGGGCGTTCTGATTACGGCATACCAAATCTTCATTCTCGGCATTCCGGTGACCGAGGACGAGACCGACGACCTGTGGAACATCGATGCCAAGGTCGAATTCCAGGCGACGCCACGTGAGCCAGTGAAGCTGCAGATGTTCGTGCCGCCACTGAACCAGGATTACGTAAGCCTCAACGAGAGCTTCATCTCCAACAACTACGGCGTCAGCGTCAACCGTGTCGACGGCAACCGCCGTGTCACCTGGTCGGCACGCCGTGCCAATGGCAAACAGACCCTCTACTATCGCCTGGTACTGACCAAGCGTTACAGCGGCGAGCAGGCACCTGCAAAAGGCCCGATCTTCCGCGACAGCATCCCGGTCGAAGGCCCTGAGAAGATCGCAGCCGAAGCCCTGCTGGCACCGATTCGCCAGCACTCGGCGGATGTCGAGACCTTCATCAGCGAAACCATCAAGCGCGCCAACAACGTCAACGACGACAACGTGAAGCTGCTGCTCGGCGGTGATGCCTCCACCGCCAACAAGGCTAATGTCGTCGACCTGCTGCTGTCCATCGCCCACGTGCCGATGGAGCGTGTACACACCATTCGCCTGCAGGCCGAAGTCGCTCAGTCGCCGGAGCTGTGGCTGCGTAGTTTCAATGGCCAGAAATGGCTGTACTTCAACCCGGAAACCGGTGAGCAAGGCCTGCCGGACGACCGCCTGGTCTGGTGGATCGGCGATGGCGATCTGGTCAGCCTCGAAGGCGGCCGACAGGCGCAAGTCAGCTTCAGCCTGAACAACAGCGAGATGAACGCCATCCGCCTGGCCAAACTGACCGACGAGAACACCGACGCCAGCTTCCTTGAGTACTCGCTGTACGGCCTGCCGCTGCAGACCCAGCAGACCTTCATGATCATGGTGATGATCCCGATCGGCGTGCTGGTCATCCTGATCCTGCGCAACCTCGGCGGCCTGCAGACCCTGGGTACCTTTACCCCGGTGCTGATCGCCCTCGCCTTCCGTGAAACCCAACTGGGCTTCGGTATCTTCCTGTTCACCGTGATTACAGCGCTCGGCCTGTCATTACGCTCCTACCTGGAACATCTGAAGCTGCAGATGCTGCCGCGCCTGTCGGTAGTACTGACCTTCGTCGTGGTACTGATCGCAGCCATCAGCCTGTTCAGCCACAAGCTGGGTCTCGAACGCGGTCTGTCGGTTGCGCTGTTCCCGATGGTGATTCTGACCATGACCATCGAGCGCCTGTCGATCACCTGGGAAGAACGTGGCGGTAGCCATGCCTTCAAGGTCGCTATTGGCACGCTGTTCGCCGCCACTATCGCGCACCTGCTGATGAGCGTGCCCGAGCTGGTGTACTTCGTGTTCACCTTCCCGGCGATCCTGCTGATCCTGGTGGGCTTCATGCTGGCGATGGGTCGCTACCGCGGTTATCGCCTGACCGAACTGTTCCGTTTCAAAGCCTTCCTCAAGGACTAAGACCATGTTCGGCCTGATCAAGACGTGGAAGGCCCTTGAAGCCAAAGGCATCATGGGCATCAACCGACGCAATGCAGACTACGTGCTGAAGTACAACAAACGGCACCTGTACCCGATCGTCGACGACAAGATCATCACCAAGGAGCGGGCCATCAAGGCCGGCATCGATGTGCCGGAAATGTACGGCGTCATCGAGACCGAGAAGGATATCGACAAGCTCGATCAGATCATTGCCGGGCGCAATGACTTCGTGATCAAGCCGGCGCAAGGCGCTGGCGGTGATGGCATCACCGTTATCGCCGACCGCTTCGAGGATCGTTTCAAGACGGTGTCCGGCAAGATCGTCAGCCACGAGGAGCTGGAGCAGCAGATCTCCAGCATCCTCTCCGGTTTGTATTCGCTCGGTGGTCACCGTGACCGTGCGCTGATCGAATACCGGGTCACCCCGGACACCATCTTCAAGAGCATCAGCTACGAAGGCGTGCCGGACATCCGCATCATCGTGCTGATGGGCTACCCGGTGATGGCCATGCTGCGCCTGCCTACACGCCAGTCCAATGGCAAGGCCAACCTGCACCAGGGCGCCATTGGTGTCGGTGTCGATCTGGCCACTGGCATTACCCTGCGTGGTACCTGGCTGAACAACAAGATCAGCAAGCACCCGGACACCACCAACGCAGTAGACGGTGTGCAACTGCCTAACTGGGACGGCTTCATGAAGCTCGCCGCCGGCTGCTATGAGTTGTGCGGCCTGGGTTACATCGGTGTGGACATGGTGCTGGATCAGGACAAGGGCCCGCTGATTCTCGAGCTCAACGCCCGCCCCGGGCTGAACATCCAGATTGCCAACGACTGTGGCCTGACCCACCGCGCCCACGCTGTGGAAGCGCGTCTGGAAGAGCTGAAAGCCAAAGGCATTCAGGAAGACGCCGAAGAGCGCGTGCGCTTCTCCCAGGAGCTGTTCGGTCACGTCGCCAGCAAGGAAGTCTGACCGACCAACAGCCCAGCCCATCACTCAGCAGCAGCCTGCGTTCGTCCAGGCTGCTGCTGATTCAAGTCCTCTCAACCCAACCTCATGCCTTCTGAAAATCGCCTCTTCATGCCAGGCAAAGCCCTAGGATGAATGCAGGCTGCGGACTACAATCGCGCATCTGCCTCTTTCGACTGCCACGCATGCCCAGCTGCTCTCT